>DETS01000103.1:4504-97851 GCA_002361735.1 Lachnospiraceae bacterium UBA3282
GATTATCAGATGTCGGCGATGATGATGGCCATCTATTTTCAGGGAATGACGAAGGAAGAGACGGCGGCCCTGACAATGGCGATGGCGCACAGCGGCGATATGCTGGATTTATCGGCAATCGACGGTATCAAGGTGGATAAACATTCCACCGGCGGCGTCGGAGATAAGACATCGATCGCGCTGACGCCGATGGTGGCGGCCTGCGGCATCAGGATTGCCAAGATGAGCGGCAGAGGGCTGGGTCATACCGGAGGAACCATAGATAAACTGGAGAGCTTTGCAGGATTTTCAACCGGTATTACGGCGCAGCAATTCTTAAGACAGGTCAATGAGATCGGCATATCCATTATGGGCCAGACGCTGGACATTGCGCCGGCTGATAAGAAACTTTATGCTCTGCGGGACGTAACCGCCACAGTGGATAATATGTCCTTAATTGCCAGCTCCATTATGAGTAAAAAACTGGCTTCAGGGGCAGATGCCATAGTGTTGGATGTGAAGACCGGCAGCGGAGCTTTTATGAAAAAGGAAGAAGATGCCTTTGCTCTTGCAAAAGAAATGGTCGCCATTGGCAACAGAGCGGGCAGGAAAACAATCGCAGTGGTGTCTGATATGGATCAGCCATTGGGTTGTGCGGTTGGTAATGCCTTGGAAGTGCAAGAAGCGATTGCGACTTTGAAAGGACAGGGGCCTTCCGATTTTACGGAATTATGTATGACGCTGGGATCTTATATGCTGATGGCAGGCGGCAAGGCACAGGAGGAAGAAGAAGCCAGAAAAATGCTTCACGGGGTTATCGAGGACGGAAGCGCATTGGAAAAACTTGCCATGTTTGTAAAAGCGCAGGGAGGAGATCCGGCGGCGGTGCAAGATCCATCCCTTCTTCCGCAAGCTGACATCATAGAAGAAATTACAGCCCAAGAGTCGGGTTATGTCCAAAGAATAGACTGTGAAGAGATTGGAATCTGTTCTTTGCTTCTGGGCGGCGGCAGAGAGACGAAGGAAAGTAAAATCGATCTGTCGGTGGGTCTTATCCTGCACAAAAAAACTGGAGATCCGGTAGCGCCTGGGGAGTCTCTGGCTTCTATTTATGCCAATGATCCTCAGAAACTTGAGATGGCAAAAGAGCGTTTCCTGAAAGCGTATCACATCACCGCAGAAAAGAGCAGAAGACAGTCTTTGATCAAAGGAACGGTAATGGAATGACGTTAGCTGCGAAGCAAATTTACTTTTGGTATGAAATCAGGAATTCTGACATATAGTGTACCATGAAAAGAAATCATAAACGGCCGCCATTTAAAACTTTATCCGATTCCAGAGAACTGATTGTGGAATCTTTGAAACTCCCCAAAGATACGATGCTTGGGGCCGCTATTGTGACCATAACGGGAAACAGAGAAGCTTTCATCGAAAACTATAAAGGGATTCTGGAATACACCACAGAGTCTATCGTCTTACAAGGCAAAAATTGCAAGATATGCTTTGAGGGGAAACAGCTGTCCATAGACTATTACACCAACGAAGACATGAAAATCAGTGGTACCATAGATACCGTGAAATATTTCTGATAAGGAGGGTGTAATGCTTCATTGGATACAGTATATCAAGGGCTATGTGACGATCAAAGTGTGGGGATATTCCACGGAACGTCTTCTGAATCTTTGCGGCAATCATGATATTTTAGTCTGGGGGATTAAGGACCACGGTGATTATCATACCATGAATATCAGCGTGCAGGGCTTTTTTGCGCTAAAGCCGCTGCTCAAGAAGACAGGAACCAGGGCGGCCGTCTTACAAAGATATGGACTGCCTTTTTTTGTGTCCAGAATGTACCGCCGAAAGATCTTTGTGATCGGGCTGATGGCCTGTATGGTATTCTGGATTTTGACTTCCGGGTATATCTGGAATATTCAGATTGAAGGGAATTTTGCCCTGACGGAAGATGTGTTGTTAGATTATCTTGCATCCCAGGGCGTCCATACTGCCATGAAAAAGAGCAAACTGAAGATAGAAGATTTGGAACGGTCGCTTCGGGAAGATTATGATTTGATCACCTGGACCTCTGTACAGCTAAATGGTACAACACTCTTAGTCCATATTAAAGAAAATGAGATGCCAGAATATGACCAGACCGGTCAAACACAGGCAGGAGAAGGAATGGATCTGATCGCAGCCCGGTCAGGTACGGTATCTTATATCATCACCAGAAGCGGTGTGCCTCAGGTATCTCTTGGAGATACTGTCGAAAAAGGAGACATTCTGGTAAGTGGTGCCGTACCGGTCTATAACGAGGACGCCACAGTGCGCAGATATCAGTTTGTAGAATCAGATGCAGATATTATCCTGCGATATGGAGAAGATATACGGGTGGAAAAAAATACGGCCTATGAAGAAAAGCGTTATACCGGAGCGCAGGAAAATATCTATGTATTAGGAACCGGAGACCGGGAATGGAGTCTGCGGATCAGAAAAATTCCCTATCAATCCTATGACAGCAGTGAGGAGAAAAAACAGGTAAAACTCCTGGATCATTTATATCTTCCCATTTCTTATGGTCATAAAACCGTAAGGGAGTACGAAATCATAGAACAAAAGCATACGGAAGAAGAGATGAAAACGTTAATGCAGGAGGAATGGGATAAAATTATCTCAACTTTAGAGGAAAAAGGGGTACAAATTGCCGGAAAAAATGTTACAATAAAAAAGAATGATACAAAATGGGTGTTGATTGCCCATATGCAGCTTGAAGAGTCGGCAGTAGAACTGGTGCCCACCAGTACAGAACCTGTAGAAGAGCAGATAGGGGAAGAAGAAACGGCTCAATAGCTGTACTTTGGAAAGGCGATATCAAAATTATGGGAGAATATACCGTCAGCATAGATGTGCCTGTAGTGCACATGCAGAATCTGTTTGGGGAATATGACGCGCATATCAAAAAAATGGAAGATGATCTGGGTGTCATGATCATAAACAGAGACGGGGCTGTGCGTATAAGCGGCGGGAAGGAAGCAGTAGAACAGGCAGTCCGTATTGTGCAAGATCTGTTGCTCCTGTCAGAGAGAGGAAATATCTTGGAAGAACAAAATATAGAATACGCCATAGAACTTGGCAGAGAACATCAGGAAGATATGCTGCTTGAGATGGACAGCGACTGTATCTGTCACACTGTAAGCGGTAAACCTGTTAAACCAAAGACACTTGGTCAAAAACATTATGTGGATGCCATTCGGGATCATATGATCGTGTTCGGGATCGGCCCGGCAGGTACCGGTAAGACGTATCTGGCCATGGCTATGGCCGTAACTGCTTTCAAAAATAATGAGGTGAGCAGGATCATCCTTACCAGACCGGCCATTGAAGCCGGTGAGAAACTGGGATTTTTGCCCGGTGACTTACAGAGTAAAGTAGATCCTTACCTGCGGCCGCTCTATGATGCACTGTATCAGATTATGGGTGCGGAAAGTTTTGCAAGGAATACGGAGAAAGGACTGATCGAGGTGGCGCCCCTTGCCTATATGCGGGGCAGAACGCTGGATAATGCGTATATTATTCTGGATGAGGCACAAAATACCACGCCCGCCCAGATGAAGATGTTCCTGACCCGTATCGGCTTCGGCTCCAAGGTAGTGATCACCGGGGATGCTTCCCAGAAAGATCTTGCGCCGGATACCAAGTCAGGGCTTGATGTGGCAGCCAGAGTACTGTCCAGAATAGATGACATTGCTTTTTGCAAATTGTCCAGTAAGGATGTGGTAAGGCATCCGTTGGTACAAAAGATTGTGAAAGCTTATGATGATTATGAGGCAAGAGAAGCAAGACATACCGAAAAACAGAGAAACAGGAACTATGAACGTGGGAAAAAATAAGAAAAATGTATGGAAGAGAATATTGATATTTACATTGATGTTTATCGCTGCCGGCGGTATCACCTATCTTGGCTGTCTGTTGCATCAGAACAAGCCGGATTTACTGCTTCGTAATGTGGTGATGATCCTTGCGGGAACGGGCGCCGTGATTTTTTCTTTTGTTTTGAGTGAAATCAACGGGTTCTTTATCTATCATAATGAGGGGCGTTATGGCAGGTTTGCCTTGATGTATCTGCTCAGTCTGTGCGTCGCCGCATCTTTGCCGTATCTTCCCGTATCGGGATGGCCTTTTTTAGTCATTTTTGTATTGCTTGGCGTATTCAGCAACGGTATGACCGGGCTTGCGGCGGGCAGCCTGTGCCTGCTTTTGGCCGTCAATTTTGCCGGCTGTGATTACGCTATTTTCTGGCTGTATTTTATCAGCGGACTGGCCGGGATTCTGGTATTCAGTACCTTGGATGATGATTTCAGGGTAGGTCTTCCCCTGTTGATTTCCATACTGGTACTGGCCTTATGTCTTATGGGCAATGTGATTTTGTTTGTCAATGCCAAACTGTCTATTGGACAGTTTACGATTCCGGCTGTCAATCTCATGGTTTCCTGTATTTTGCTGCTGGTCAGTCTTAAGATGTTCAGTTCTACCGTCATTCACAGATATCGGGAAAAATACATGGAAATAAACGATCCGGAATGTCCCCTTTTAGTGCAGCTGAAAGAAAAATCCAAGGAAGAGTACTATCATGCCATTCATACGGCTTACCTGGGCGATAAGATTGCCAAGAGTCTGGAGATCGATGATGCTGCGGTAAAAGCCTGCGGATATTATCATAGAATCGGCATGCTGCGGGGAGAAAACACCTGGGAGAATGTGGCTGCAATCTGCGATGAATATCATTTCCCGCCTAAGACCAAGAGTATTTTGAAAGAATATGTGGATACAAATTCCAAAGTGGTATCGAAGGAGACCATCGTGGTGCTTTTTGCAGACTGCATCGTTTCCTCCATCTTATATCTGTTCGACAAAGATCCCAAAGCGGAACTGGATTATGAGCAGTTGATCGATACGGTATTTCAGAAGAAATTTGAGACAGATGAACTGTGGGGCAACGAGATTTCCTTAGCGCAGCTTCACGAAATGAAACGCATTTTTATTCAGGAGAAACTTTATTATGACTTCTTACGTTGAGAATGAAACCGAAGTTGTTTTTACGTTTGATTGTAAAGAATTGGTGGATCGGATCATGGAACAGGTCATGGAAATGGAAAACTGTCCTTATGAGACTTCGGTGAATCTCCTCATAACAGATAACGAAGGCATCCGGGAATACAATAAAAATTACAGAAATATAGATCAGGAAACGGACGTTTTGTCATTTCCCAATCTCTTCTTTGAAACGGCCGGCGATTTTGATTTTGCAAAGGAAAATGAGGCGGACTGTTTCGACTTAGACAGCGGGGAACTTCTGCTGGGTGATATTATTTTGTCTGTGGACCGTATACAGGAACAAGCGAAAGCGTATGGTCACAGTCTGCTTCGGGAATTTGCGTTTCTGACCGCACATAGTATGTTTCATCTGTGCGGCTATGATCATGTAGAGTCTGCGGATGCAGCCGTGATGGAAGAAAAACAGGAAGAAGTGCTCAAGAGACTTCATATTACACGAGGATAAACAGCAATGCGAATACAATTCATGATGAAAAATTTAAAAACCCACATTGTCATGTCTGCCGGAATCGTTTCCTATATGATTCTTCTTATGATGCGGATTCCCCTTGCCAATATAATCGGAGATGCAGGAATGGGATTGTTTGCACCTGCCTTTGAACTTTTTATCTTAATTACATTGATCACATCCTACAGTATGTCGAGAGCTATGTCAGGACTCATCCGCTATCGGGTGAAGCGGGAGCGTTACCGCAATGCTGCTAAGGTGTTTCGCGCGGCCTTTTTTCTGGATCTTGTAATCAGCTGTCTGGCGGCGGCGCTTCTGCTTGTGTTGGCCACAGTGATCGCGGATGTGCTTGTGTTGGAACACTTAAGTCGCATGGCGCTTCTGGCGGCGGCACCGGCGGTTATTTTTGCGGCATTTATCGGCACTTTCAGAGGATATTTTAATGGATATGGGCTGGGCGTTCTGGTGGCACATTCCCAGTATATTGAAAAGATATCCATGGTGATTTGTGTTCTTTTATGCGGCAATGCTTTCCAGAAATATGGAGAAAATGTGGCGGCGCTTCTTTTGTCGGATTCCTATGCTTATGCCTATGGAGCCCTGGGAGCCATGCTTGGCGTGCTGCTCTCCCAGATTATTACCACCATATATCTTCTGGTAATTTATGCGGTCTATTCCGTAACGCTGCGGGGAAGATTGGGACAGGATATGAATAAACGGCTGGAGACGCAGTACTCGATTCAAAAGATGATTCTGTCAGGCTTGATTCCTCTTTGTCTGGTTGCTGTATTTTCTAATTGGTATATGTTGTTTGATCAGCGGTTTTTAAATTATTATATGAATATGACAGGACAGGGTGATGTACGTACCAGACAGTGGGGCGGTTACTATGGCAGGTTTGCCGTTTTAATTGGACTTGGTACGGCAGTTTGCTGTCTGGCAGTCTATCCGCTGATTGGCAAAATAAACAGTTCTTATGACAGGGAAGAATACCGTCCTATGCGGGATAGAATTGCCAAAGCAGTACGGCGGCTCAGTATCACGGCATTTCCGTTTACGGTCTATCTTGCAGTGCTTTCTTCCTCCTTAATCCGGTTGACTTACGGAAATAAATCGGCCAGTATCGCGGCGAAAGAGGTCAGCAAAATGCTGGTACCGGCAATGCAGAAAGGAACAATCCTTATTCTGTTGTTTGGTTTTTCCTTTTTGTTTGCACAGCTTTTATACAAACTGAATATGATCCGGGAATTGTTTTTTACCGTTATGATCTCCTCTCTTGTTCACCTGGCAGCCGGTTATCTGCTGATACATAAGCTGCTGCTGGGAGTAAACGGGCTGATTGTTGCGCTGATTCTTATGTTTGGCGTCTATGCGTCTCTTTCTTTTCTCTTTGTCAGCAGATATGTCAGGTACAGGCAGGACTGGTTAGCGGGCGTCGCTTTTCCGGCAATCGCCGCAGGCGTATCCGGAGTAGTCGTTTTTTTGCTGCAAATGGTGTTGGTGGAAGCCGCCGGTGATCTGGTTACGGTTCTGGTTGCCTGCCTGGCAGGGGTATTTGTTTATATTTTTCTGCTTATGGCGCTTCGGGTCATTGGAGAAGCAGAGTTGTCCAGGATGCCTTTGGGATTTTTCTTTATCCTGCTTGGCAAAAATCTTGGTATTTTATAAGAGATGACAGCCGCAAAATAGTCTTGTCTGAATAAAAATCAGGAATTGACTGATACTGATTACAGGAAATCCGATAAGAAAGGTCAGTGATAGGATGAAACTTGTAAGACGTATCAGTTTTTTGCTGATTCTGTCTGCTGTAATGCTGGGTCTTGGAGGTTACGGGGCTTTGAAGGCGGAAGAGTTTTTTTATCCCAACAAATACCAGAACCAGGAAAGGTACACAACGGGAAAACAGACAGCACGGACAGCAAAACAGGCAATATCAAAGGAGCAGGAAGAACCGGAAGAGGAACAGGTCATTGAAGCTTCTGTGGAAGGAAAGCCGGTGGTAACGGCCGATACCCTGTATTTAGTGGAGACGGTGGATCTTTCGGAAGGGAAAGTAGAGGAACAAGAAGAAACTCTGCCTTTTAAGTACATCGGCCTTGACAGAGAGGGCCTTCTAAATGAACTATCCTTTTATGACAGCAATCCGCCGCTTGCGGAACGGGAGCTTGGATTTGAAACCATAGAACTTACGGCTTTTTCCAAAGACCGGATTGCCGTATGTAAATATTATCGCCCTAAGAAAGAAAACAAAGGATTTTATCTGATGGTGGCAGATCATTTTATCGTGGTATACGAGGAGGATAAGAAGACCCTGTATATGAACACGGACATTTTGTTGGAAGATCTTGATGATGATTTGCAGGCACAGATTATTTGTGGTAAATATATGGAGAACGAAGAGGCATTGTATCATTTTCTGGAATCTTATTCCAGTTGACGCTAGGAGAGAGCATGAACAGAAAAATTGCAGTGATCGGCGGAGGGGCCGCCGGGATGATGGCGGCTGTGCAGGCGGCCAGGGCAGGAGCCCTGGTCACAATCTATGAGAGAAATGACAGAATCGGCAAAAAAATTCTGTCCACAGGAAACGGGAAATGTAATTTTTCTAACGAGAAAATGGATCTGTCCTGTTATTATGGAAGCGGCAGAAAATTAATTCCTGTCATATATGAAACTTTCGGTGTATCAGAAACAAAAAGGTTCTTTCAGAATCTGGGGATGCGGATCAAAGCAGTAAACGGTTATCTTTATCCTGCCAGCGGACAGGCATCTACCGTACTGGATCTGTTTCGCTATGAGCTTGCAGAACTTTCCGTAATGATACATACAGGACAACAAGTCACAGGCATAACCCCCTCCGGTAATGGTATCATAGTAAAGACAGAACAAGGCGGCGGACAGTATGATGCGGTAATTCTCACTTGCGGCGGGGCCGCGGCACCGGATACGGGTTCCGACGGTGCCGGATGGAAGCTGGCCAGACAGCTGGGACATCATATAATTCCTGTAGTACCTGCGTTGACAGCCCTTCGGTGTAAAGAGACATATTATAAACAAGTGGCAGGTGTACGGTGCGATGCGAAACTTACCTTATATGTGGAAGGCGGTATTGTCTGTGAAGAGCGGGGTGAGCTGCAACTGACAGATTACGGTATCTCCGGCATCCCGGTTTTTCAGATCAGCCGGCACGCTGCTTATGCCCTGCGAGAGCAGAAACATACCATTGTAACGATTTCTTTCCTGCCGGATTATGATCAACAAACCTATGAAATGTTTTGGCAGGAACGTCTGCAACGCCAGTCAGGACAAACCATGGAAGCTTTTCTGACCGGAATAGTCAACAAAAAGATTAACTTACTTCTGCTTCATCTGGCAGGCATCAAAGCTGCGGAGACAGCCGGGATGATCTCTGAAAGTGCCATGCGGAAGTTGCAGAATCTTTATCGTTGTCTGGAAGCAGAAGTTACCGGTACCAATCCTTTTGCAAAAGCACAGGTGAGTGCCGGCGGTATAGACTGTGCGGAAGTAATGGAAAATCTTGCTTCCCGAATCATACCGGGGCTTTATTTTGCGGGAGAAATTCTGGACGTGGATGGTATCTGCGGCGGATACAATCTGCAATGGGCTTTTAGCAGTGGAACCGTCGCCGGCAGGGCGGCGGCCGGTCAAGTAAACAGAGAAAAGAGATAAGAAACATTATGATTCGTATCAACCAGATGAAGATGCCTCCGGAACATAAGCAGGAGGATCTGATAAAGAAAGCAGCAAAAATTTTATGTATTTCTCCCCGGCAGATTGATGCGTTACAGATCATAAAGAAATCTGTTGATGCCAGGAAAAAACCAGATATCTATCTGGTTTATACCGTGGATGTGAGTGTGGCAGATGAGGAGAAGGTGCTTTCCTCCTGTCATGGGAAACCGGGACAGATACAGGCCGTTGCTGTAAAAGAGTATCTGTTTCCGCCTTCGGGGAAGAAAAAGCTTAGGAACAGACCGATTATTGTGGGCACCGGGCCTGCGGGACTCTTCTGCGGTTATATGCTGGCGAAACACGGCTATCGGCCCATACTTTTGGAACGAGGAAGAGAAGCTAAGATCCGTCTTGCAGATGTGGAACGCTTCTGGCAGGAAGGTGTTCTTGACCCGGATTCTAATGTCCAGTTTGGCGAAGGCGGTGCCGGCACTTTCTCCGACGGTAAGCTCAATACGCTGGTCAAAGATCCACGGGGCAGAAACCGGGAGGTCTTAAAGATTCTGGTAGAAGCAGGGGCACCGGAAGATATTCTCTATGAGGCAAAGCCTCATATCGGCACAGATATTCTGATCCGGGTAGTCACGAACCTGCGCAGACAGATTCTTGCCTGGGGCGGAGAAGTGCGTTTTCAGACCAAGGTTGTTGATTTACTGGTGGAACAAAATCGTGTCCTGGGTGTGGTGACACAAGAAGATGGCCGTCTGGAGAGTGATGTGGTGATCCTTGCCATCGGACACAGTGCCAGGGATACCTTTTCCATGCTGGCAAAGAGAGGGATTCCGATGGAAGCCAAAGCGTTTGCCGTGGGACTTCGCATAGAACATCCGAGAGAATTTATCGAGCAGATACAATACGGCAGAAAGGCAGAGAATCTGCCGGCCGCAACTTATAAGGTGACTGCCCGGACGACGGACGGCAGAGGGGTATATTCTTTCTGTATGTGTCCTGGCGGTTATGTGGTCAACGCATCTTCGGAACCGGGCAGAATTGCCGTCAACGGTATGAGTTACCGGAAAAGAGACGGGGCAAATAGTAACAGTGCTGTCATTGTTACGGTAACGCCAGAGGATTACGGCGGTGCAGGCCCCCTTGCGGGGGTTGCCTTTCAACGCAGACTGGAGGAAAAGGCCTATGAGATTGGCGGAGGGGCCGTGCCCGCAGAACCATATGGAGCCTTTCGACAGGCTGTACTTTTGCATGAATCAGAACCGTTACCTGCTTCCGAAATCGCGGTACACTATCCGGAGTTTGCTCCCGCCGTCAAAGGCAGATGGTGCATGGCGGCAGTACACGATATCCTGCCCGCTCATCTGAACAAGTCTCTGGTAGAGGGAATAGACAGGATAGGGCAATCCATGAAGGGATTTGCCGATGCCAATGCCTTTGTATCGGGTATCGAGAGCAGGACTTCCTCCCCGGTAAGAATTTCCCGTGATGACAGGGGACAGTCGATGGTAGCGGGACTCTATCCTTGCGGAGAAGGTGCCGGTTATGCAGGCGGGATTACCTCTGCTGCTATGGATGGTATCCTGATTGCAGAAAAAGTTGCTTCACTTTATCAAGCTATGATAGAATGTTTCCATAAATAGAGAGAAAGGCAGTACAATGACAGACAGAAGATTACATATGAAAGAAAAACAAAGAATTGTGGTAAAGATTGGTTCTTCTTCTCTGCAACATGAAGAGACGGGAGATCTGGACTATACGAAACTGGACGTGTTAGTGCGGGAACTGTGCAACTTACGCAATCAGGGGAAGGACGTAGTACTTGTTACTTCCGGGGCCATTGCCGTAGGCAAAAAGGCGGTCATGCTGCCGGAGCATGAAAAGGATAATCCTATTGCCGTCAAACAGGCCTGTGCGGCTGTAGGACAAGCCCGGCTGATGATGATCTATCAAAAGATCTTTGCAGAATACAATCAGGTGGCGGCTCAGATTTTGATGACCAAAAACACCATTGTTGACAATCTGAACCGGTTTAATGCCCAGAATACTTTTGCGGAGTTGTTTAAATTAGGAGTCATTCCCATTGTAAACGAAAATGATACGGTGGCTACCTATGAGATTGAAATTGGCGATAACGATACTCTTTCTGCCATTGTGGCGTCTCTTGTGGATGCGGATATGCTGCTTCTTCTGTCAGATATTGACGGCCTCTACACAGATGATCCCAGGCGGAACCCTGATGTAACATACATTGAGGTGGTGGAAGAACTTACCGAAGAGCTGATGAATATGGGCAAAACGTCCACCGGGAGCAGTGCGGGTACCGGCGGCATGACTACCAAACTGCAAGCCGCTAAGATTGCCAACAACATGGGGGTTGATATGGTCATCGCCAACAGTAAAGATATCAAAGTGATTCATCGGATTCTAAGCGGTCAGAATATCGGCACTTTATTTTTAGCCCACAAGGACGATACCTTTGATCTGCCCTTGTATGTACAACAGATGCATAAAAATTAGCGGCACAGTTATGGCACGCGGGAAGGCATTTTCATGACAGTAGAACAGTTGACGGCACGAATCAATGAACTTTATCATAAATCCCAGACAGCAGGGTTATCTGAGGCCGAAAAAGAAGAGCAGCACAAGCTGCGGCAGGCCTATGTTGCCAATATCCGTGCAAATCTAAAAGGCCAGCTTGATCATATTTCGATTGTGGAAAAGGACGGTACCATTACAAACCTGGGAAAGAAGAACCGGGAGGAAAAGAAATCCAAGGCGGCGGTCCGGACGAAAGTTCTGCGCAGGCGGGATGCCCTGACAGAACAGGAAAGAAAGTGCTGTAGCCAGGAGATCCTAGGGCATTTCACATCCCTGCCCTGTTATCGAGAGGCGGATGCGCTGCTCGCCTATGCCAGCTATCGCAGTGAGGTTGAGACTTACGCATTGATGGAACAGGCCTTCTCAGATAATAAGTTGGTTTTTGTGCCAAGAGTGGAGGGACAGGATATGGAGTTTTATCAGATTACGGAGTTATCCTGTCTGCATAAGGGTTATCGGAATATCCCGGAACCGGAGGCAGAAGAAGGCAAATCCTATTCCGCTTATTTAGCACGGACAAAAGCGCCGCAGCATATTTTGTTGTGTATGCCGGGAGCAGCTTTTGATCTGGCCAGACACAGAATCGGCTATGGCGGAGGCTTCTATGACCGCTATTTACGAAAACTTTTCCTTGCCGGAAAGCCGATACAGCCGGTACTTACCACCGTGGCTCTGGCTTATAGCTGTCAGGTATTGGAGGAAATTCCCTGGGAATCTCATGACGTGATTCCGGATATCCTGCTCACGGAACATGGCCGTATATAAACGTTTTTTCAAGGCAACCGCAGATTAGAAAAACTGCCCAAAATACAGGCCGGTTATCTGCCGGCAGAACGGAGCCCATTATGATCAAAGAATATCTGGATACACTCGGCCGTCAGGCTGTCACTGCCAGGCAGACGCTGCAAAATCTTTCCACGGCAGAGAAAAATCATGCTTTAAAACAAACTGCTTTTGCACTTAGGAAAGAACAGGACAAACTGCTTGCCGCAAATGAGAAGGACTATCACATTGCAAAACAGGCCGGTATGGCGGAGGGACTTCTGGACCGTTTGAAACTGACGCCGGAGCGGATTTCCTCCATGGCGGAAGGACTCTTACAGATTACCGAATTACCGGATCCTATAGGGGAAATTATGGAAAGTTTTGACCGTCCGAACGGTCTTCATATTTGTAAAGTACGAGTACCCATGGGAGTAATAGGCATTATTTATGAGGCTCGCCCCAATGTGACGGCAGACGCTTTTGGTCTTTGTTTTAAGACCGGCAATGCGGTAATCCTCAAAGGCGGTAAGGATGCCTTTTATTCCAATCAGGCAGTCACACAAGTCATAAAAAGCGCGCTTAAGGAGGAACATATTCCGGAACATGCCATTCAACTGATAGAAAACAATGACAGAGACGTGACTACGGCCTTCATGCGTCTTAAGGAGTATGTGGATGTGCTGATCCCCAGAGGCGGCGCGGGACTGATTCGTTCCGTGGTGGAAAACAGTACTGTTCCGGTGATTGAGACCGGTACCGGTAACTGCCATATCTATATTGACGAAGAGGCTGATCTGGAAAAGGCAATTCCCATCATTCTCAATGCCAAAACACAGCGGATCGGTGTCTGTAATGCCTGTGAATCCCTGTTAGTACATCAGAAGATTGCGGACAAAATACTGCCTGCTCTGGGCAGGACATTACAAGAAAAGCAGGTGGAAATCCGCGGCGATCAGACGGTACTTTTGCAGATTCCCGAAGCCCGCCCTGCCACGGAAGAAGATTATGGAAAAGAGTATCTGGATCTGATTATTTCTGTTAAGACAGTGTCCTCTGTGGAGGAAGCGATTGCCCATATTAATCAGTATAATACGGGACATTCCGATGCCATCCTTACGGAAAATAAGGAGCATGCGGATAAGTTTCTGCGGGAAGTGGATTCCGCTTGTGTGTATGTGAACGCTTCCACACGCTTTACGGATGGGTTTGAATTTGGATTTGGCGCGGAGATCGGCATCAGTACGCAGAAGCTGCATGCCCGCGGGCCTATGGGTCTTCGGGAACTGACCACCTATAAGTATCAGATTACCGGAGACGGCCAGATAAGAAGCTAAAATTCTCTTTTAAGGAAAATAGCACGAAAAATTACAACTTTTTTTGGTAATGTTTTACTCTCCATTCTTAGAGGTATTGCTTCTTTTCCCGATAATTATATGATATAATATAACTTGTATTTATATGGGGGAAGGAGTCATTTCTCCTTTAATGATTAGGTATAGGACAATATAAATACATAGAAAACGGGAGAAGAAAGTATGAAGGACAAAAAAAGGTTAGGTGTTATGGCGCAACTGGTGATGTTGTGCGCAATTCCGATGATAATTATGGTAATCGTGGTTACCTTCTATTCCATCGGAAGAATGAGGGATCTGGTAGAGGATTCCACTATGGAGGGCCTGCGGGATCTGTGTCAGAGTGTCTATGCAGCCTATGATGCCATTGATACGGGGGATTATTGGCAAAACGGTGATATGCTGTATAAAGGTAAGTATTGCGTGACAGAGCATGAGGAAATCATCGACAGCTTTGTGGAAGGATCTAATACGGATGTTACCATTTTTTACGGGGACACCAGACGTGCCACCTCTTTGCGGGACAAGTCCACGGGAGAACGGATCTTGGGAACCAAAGCCTCTGACAGTGTCATTGCCGCCGTCCTTGAGGGTGGAAAGACCTATGAGACCAGCGATGTGATCATCAACGGGGAACAGTATTATGCCTTTTATATGCCGGCATTTGATTCAGGGGGAAGATGTGTGGGCATGGTATTTGCCGGTCAGCCAGCCACAGAAGCTCTTGCCGAAATCAATAAAAGCACCCTGATGATTCTGGGAATGGCCGCATTGATTTTAGCGGTTGCCCTGGTTGTATGTATCCGTATTGCAAGAGCTCTGGCGAAAGTAATCGTACAGTCTGAGAATATCTTGTCATCCCTGGCAGAAGGAAATCTGGATCTGAAAGTCAGCGACAGGCTGTTAAAGAGAAAAGATGAACTTGGCATTATGGGACGCGCTGTTCAATCCCTTCTTGATAAATTACAGGAGATTATCGGCAGTATCAAGCAGAATACCAACACGCTGATGGTAAAAGGCGATACCCTGGAATCCATGGCGGCTCAGTCATCTACCACGGCGGATGAGATCAGCACCGCAGTGGAGGATATTTCCAAAGGTGCCGTATCCATGGCAGAGGATATTGAGGCTGCAACGCTGCAGGTCAATAATATGGGAATTTTGATTGAGAAGATTGTAGACAGTGTTCAGGAACTGGATCATCTGTCCGGGCAGATGCATCAGGCGGATACGGAATCCGAGAGAATTATCCATGAATTAAGCGAATCCAACGACAAGACCACAGAGGCGATCAAGAAAATAGAGGTATCTGTTCATACCACCAATGAATCTGTCACAAGGATTCAGGAAGCTGTCAATCTGATAGCCTCCATAGCCAGTGAAACAAGTCTGCTTGCTTTAAATGCAAGCATTGAGGCTGCCAGGGCCGGAGAAGCGGGGCGTGGTTTTTCCGTGGTAGCGACCCAGATTTCCAAATTGTCTGAGGATTCCGCACAGTCTACCAAGACCATTGAGGATATTATCCGTCAGTTAACCCTGGATTCCGAAGCGTCTGTCAAAGTTATGAATGAAGTAAACGAGATCATTGCTGAACAACAGCGCAAATTGGATCAGACCAAAGAGAAATTCAGCGACGTAAGCAGCGGAATCGACGATTCCATGAAAGAATCCCGTTTGATTCATGACCAGGCAGGAGAATGTGATTCTGAAAGAGGAAAGGTAGTGGATGTGATTCAGAGTCTGTCTGCAGTATCTGAGGAGAACGCCGCTTCCACAGAAGAGACCACGGCTTCCATGCAGGAACTTAACGCAACCATTAATCTGCTCGCGGAGGCTGCCAAGGAACTGAAAGAAATGGCAGAAAATCTGGAAGAAGAAGTTGCCTTCTTTAAACTGTAATAGTTATATTATCCATTGAAAATGGGAGACTTGGAGGAGCCTGTGTTGTGGCTCCTCTTTTTCATGCTATAGGAAATTCCTCCGCTTATCCGAGTTCGCGGAGCGAATCTCGCAAAGTTAATTTGCGGAGCAAATTTACTTTTAGCCAATGCGGGTGGTACCGCGGATACAGCATATCCGTCCCGGAATACAGACAATGTATTCCGGGATTTTTTGTGTTCCGGAATACAGGATATTATCTTAAGGAACTTTCTACAGGGGAGGGAGATTATTATGACAATAGGAAACATTTACAGAGACGTCACATTACAGGAAATCGGTGAGGACGATATCGGGAAAGAACTGCGGGTAGCAGGCTGGGTGGAGAATATCAGGGATCATGGCGGGGTCTCTTTTGTGGATCTGCGGGATATGTATGGTGTGCTGCAGGTGGTTATGCGGGATACGTCCCTGCTGGACGGTCTTGCCAAGGAGATGAGCGTTTCTATCGAAGGAATGATTGAGAAGCGGGATGAGGAGACCTACAATCCCCGGATTCCCACCGGCACGATTGAGCTGGAGGCTCATAAGGTGGAGGTGCTTGGCAAAGTATACAGACAGCTTCCCTTTGAGATTATGACATCCAAGGAGATCAGAGAGGACGTGCGGTTGAAATACCGTTATCTGGATTTGCGTAACCAGAAGGTGAAAGACAATATTATTTTCCGTTCCCAGGTGATTGCCTATCTGCGTCAGAAAATGACAGAGATGGGATTTTTGGAGATCCAGACGCCGATTCTGTGTGCATCGTCGCCGGAGGGGGCCAGAGATTATATTGTGCCTTCCCGCAAATACAAAGGTAAATTTTATGCGCTTCCCCAGGCGCCGCAGCAGTATAAACAGCTTCTGATGGTGTCGGGATTTGATAAGTATTTTCAGATTGCACCCTGTTTCCGGGATGAGGATGCCAGGGCGGACCGGTCGCCGGGAGAGTTTTATCAGTTGGATTTTGAGATGAGTTTTGCCACCCAGGAAGATGTGTTCCGGGTAGGAGAGGAAGTGCTCACGGCTGCTTTTGAAAGGTTTGCACCGGAAGGATTCACAGTGACGAAGGCACCTTATCCGGTTATCAGCTATCAGCAGGCAATGCTTTCCTTTGGCACTGACAAACCGGATCTGCGCAACCCGCTTCGCATTATTGATCTGACAGAGTTTTTCCAGGCGTGTACCTTCAAGCCTTTTCAGGGAAGAACAGTGCGCGCCATCAAAGTACATGCGGAAATGTCCAAGGGATTTCATGAAAAGCTTTTGAAATTTGCTACGGATATGGGTATGGGCGGCCTGGGATATTTGGAAGTTGACGGGGATATGAGCTATAAAGGCCCCATTGATAAGTTTATCCCGGAGGAGAAAAAGAAAGAACTGGCGGGATTGGCAGATCTTGCAGTGGGAGATACGATTTTCTTTATCGCAGATAAGGAGGAGCGGGCGGCTTACTATGCGGGGCAGCTGCGCACGGAGCTGGGAGAGAAGCTGGATCTTTTAGAGAAAAACGCGTACCGTTTCTGCTATATCAACGATTTCCCGATGTTTGAGCTCGATCCGGAGACCAAGCAGGTCGGCTTCACGCACAATCCTTTTTCCATGCCGCAGGGAGGACTGGAAGCACTTACCACCAAGGATCCGCTGGAGGTGCTTGCCTATCAGTACGATATTGTCTGCAACGGCGTGGAGCTGTCCTCGGGCGCGGTGCGTAATCACGATATGGAGATCATGGAAAAGGCGTTTGCCATTGCGGGTTACGATGAGGACACTTTGAAGACGAAATTCGGCGCGTTGTACAATGCCTTCCAGTTCGGTGCGCCGCCGCATGCAGGTATGGCGCCGGGCGTGGACCGCATGATCATGCTGCTTCGGGGCGAGGAAAATATCAGGGAGGTCATCGCCTTCCCCATGAGCGGTTCCGGGCAGGATCTGATGTGCGGCGCACCGGGGGATGTGACCGAGCAGCAGCTTAGGGAAGTGCATATTAAAGTTAGGGCGTAATATTTAGGAGAGGAAAAAAGGATGGCTAACATGATAACGGACGAGACAATAGAATATGTAGGCATTCTTGCGAAGCTCGAGTTATCCGACGCGGAGAAGGAGCAGGCGAAGGCGGATATGGGCAGGATGCTCGATTATATCGATAAGCTGGGCGAACTGGATACGGACGGCGTGGAACCGATGTCCCATGTGTTTTCCGCGGAAAATGTTTTTCGCGAGGATGTGGTGACGAATGGGGATGAGAGGGAGCGTTTGCTGTCGAATGCGCCGCAGGAGAAGGAAGGGATGTTTGTGGTGCCGCCGACGTTTTAGGGTATGAGTTTGGGCAGACTGCAGATTTGGAAAGCTGAGAACGGCGTCACACAAATTGAGAATTAGGAAAGGAAATCAAGACATGGATATTTTAGATATGACCGCGCTGCAGTTGTCCGCGGCGATCAAGCAGGGCGAGACCACCGCGGTGGAAGCGACGCAGCAGGTGTTGGCGCAGATCGACGCACAGGACAAAACTTACAACTGCTATGTCACAGTGGACGCGGAGGGTGCGCTTGCGCAGGCAGAGGCGGTGCAGAAACGGATCGAGGCAGGAGAACCCACGGGACCGCTGGCGGGGGTCCCCGTGGCGTTGAAGGACAATCTCTGCACGGAGGGGCTGCGAACGACCTGTTCTTCTAAGATCCTGCACAATTTCGTGCCCATCTACACGGCGGAGGCAGTGAAGAATCTGCAAAAGGCGGGAGCGGTGATCCTTGGCAAGACCAATATGGACGAGTTTGCCATGGGTTCCACCACGGAGACCTCGGCTTATGGGGTGACGAGAAATCCGCATAATACGGAGCATGTACCGGGTGGTTCTTCCGGCGGTTCCGCGGCGGCAGTCGCGGCAAACGAATGCTTTTATGCCATCGGTTCCGATACGGGCGGTTCCATCAGGCAGCCTGCTTCTTACTGCGGCGTGGTGGGGATGAAGCCAACCTACGGCACGGTGTCCCGCTATGGCTTGATTGCCTACGGTTCTTCTCTGGATCAGATCGGACCGCTGACAAAAGACGTAGCGGATTGCGCGGCAGTACTCGAAGCCTTATCCTCCCATGACGAGAAGGATTCTACCTCGATTGCAAGGGAGGACACGGACTTTACAACTGCCCTTACAGATGATGTGAAAGGGCTCCGCATCGGGATTCCAAACGACTATCTGGGAGAAGGGTTGGACGCGGAAGTGCGGGACGCCATCCTTTGCGCAGCGGATGTATTAAAAGAAAAAGGGGCGGTGGTGGAGTATTTTGACTTAAGTCTGGTGGAGTACGCCATTCCCGCTTACTATACCATCGCGGCGGCGGAGGCAAGTTCTAATCTTGAACGCTTCGACGGCGTTAAGTACGGCTATCGTACCGAGGACTATGCAGGGCTTCATAATATGTATAAAAAATCCCGCTCCGAAGGCTTTGGTGAGGAGGTAAAGCGCCGTATCATGCTGGGTTCCTTTGTTTTGAGTTCCGGTTACTATGACGCTTATTATCTGAAAGCATTGAAGGTAAAGGCACTGATCAAAAAGGCTTTCGACGACGCGTTTTCCAAGTATGATATCATCTTAGGACCCGCTGCGCCGACTACTGCGCCGAAACTGGGGGAGAGCCTTGCAGATCCGATCCGGATGTATCTGGGCGATATCTACACGATCGCCGTCAATCTGGCAGGGCTGCCAGGTATCTGCCTGCCTTGCGGAAAAGATGGAAAAGGGCTGCCCATCGGTCTGCAGCTGATCGGGGACTGTTTTCAGGAGAAGAAGCTGATCCGCGCGGCGTATTCCTACCAACAGGAGGTGAAACGCAATGGCAAATAAACAATACGAAACCGTCATCGGTTTGGAAGTCCACGTCGAACTGGCGACCAAAACCAAAATATTCTGCGGCTGCTCCACTGCCTTTGGCGCAGCGCCCAACACCCAAACCTGCCCGGTCTGCACGGGAATGCCGGGTTCCCTGCCTGTGCTCAATAAGCAGGTTTTGGAGTATGCCATTGCGGTGGGGCTTGCGACAGACTGTGACATTACCAGATATGCGAAATTTGACAGAAAAAATTATTTTTACCCCGATAATCCGCAAAATTATCAGATTTCCCAGCTCTACCTTCCCATCTGTCGAAACGGCGGCGTGGAGATTGAAACAGAGGCTGGCGGGAAAAAGACCGTGGGGATCCACGAGATCCATATGGAGGAGGACGCGGGTAAGCTTATCCACGACGAGTGGGAGGATTGCTCACTGGTGGACTACAACCGTTCCGGCGTGCCTTTGATCGAGATCGTGTCGGAACCCGATATGCGGAGCGCCGAGGAGGTCATTGCTTACTTGGAGACGCTTCGACAGGTGATTCAGTATCTGGGCGCTTCTGACTGTAAATTGCAGGAAGGCTCCATGCGTGCGGACGTCAACCTTTCCGTCAGGGAAGCGGGAACGGAAGCCTTTGGCACCAGAACGGAGATGAAAAACTTAAACAGTTTCCGTGCCATCACCCGCGCCATCGAGGGAGAGCGGGAGCGGCAGATCGACCTGTTGGAAGCCGGGGAGAGTGTGGTGCAGGAGACCAGAAGGTGGGACGATACGAAAGGGGAATCCTATGCGATGCGCAGCAAGGAGGATGCCCAGGATTACCGTTATTTTCCGGATCCCGACCTGGTGCCGATCACGGTGAGTGACGAGATGTTGGCAAAGATCAAGGAACAGCAGCCCGAGTTTCGCCCGGAAAAAATGGCGCGTTACAAGACGGAATTTGACATTCCCGATTACGATATCGAGATCATCACGGGCGAAAAGGCATTAGCCGATCTGTTTGAGGAGACGGTGGCTTTCGGTGCTTCGCCCAAAAAGGCATCCAACTGGCTGATGGGGGAGACACTGCGGCTGATGAAGGAGCAGGAGCTGGATGCGGGGGATCTTCGCTTTTCTCCGGAAAATCTGGCAAAGCTGATCGCCTTGACCGAGAAAAAGGTGATCAACAGCTCTGTGGCGAAAGAAGTTTTTGAAGTGATGTTTGCCGAGAATGTGGATCCCGAACAGTACGTGGAGGAGAAGGGCTTAAAGACGGAAAACGATGAAGGTGCCCTTAAAAAGGTGCTGGAGGAAGTAATTGCGGCGAACCCGCAGTCTGTGGAGGATTACCGAAACGGCAAAGAAAAAGCAATCGGTTTTCTGGTGGGGCAGACGATGAAGGCAATGAAGGGCAAGGCGGATCCCGCGACTGTCAATCAAATGCTGCGGGAACTGTTATCATAATGATAAACAGGGCATAAAAAGAGCGGGAATAGAGGCTTGAGAGCCACTATTTCCGCTCGGCTTTTTAGTGTATATCCAGATAAGAAAGGAACTGCAGTGCTAGGGAGGGATCTTCCACCGACAGCGGGATGCCTGCCACGGTCTCCATGGGATATCCCTGAAATACGTGCTCGCCATCCTGCAGATAATTGTAGTAACCTGCCTCTGCCAGCTTATTTCCGGAGGTGGGGATGCGGATGCCCACGGGAATCGGCTTTTTCATGGAAGCGGGATCGCTGTGGTCAACGACTTTTTCATAAAAAGCCCTTTGAGCAGCCTCCATTTCTTCCAGAGTGGTGCCGGTATCCTCATCGAAGACGGCCGCATCCGTATAATAGAGAAGGTCGGAATAGGCGGCAAGCTCCTCCTCAGAAAAAATCTGCGAGAGATCATAAAAGGTCTCTACATGAGCGTAATCCTCAAAGGTTTCCGTGTCGGCGATGATCATGTGAATATCGCCGGCGTGCATCATAGCCGCCATTTTCTGGCGGTTTGCCATATCATACTGGGAACCGCCGTCAGACGATTGGGTGATGGAGGTGTCGATGCAGACCCGATAAGTTTCCGAGTCGATTCCCGCATATTCCGGAAATTCATTTTCCCACATGACATTAGTGTCATTACTATCCAGACCGCTAAAAGCGTTCATCAGAACAGCGTAAAAGGCATAGGGTTTATTTTCCTTTATCTGATGGATCAAGCTGATTACAAATATGACCGCGCAGATTACGACAATGGTGTGAATTTTGTAATAGTCCCAAAAGTAAGCGAGTTTTCCTTTCATGCCCATTTCTTTTGCTTTCTGATGTTGTTCTTTGATTTCATCGTGGACTGAGTTTCCTGTCGCCATAGTGATTTTCCTTTCTGCCTGCCGTTATATCTTATGTGTTATTCACAGTGCGGATATCCTATATTTGCATGCTGTCCATTTTCAACATATATATCCATCATAAACGCATATGGAAAAAAGTCAATGTAGGAAGCAGAAAGTTTGCGTAAAATTTTTATAAAGAACAGCAATCAGGAGTGCGATATTACGATAAGATGATTTACAAATTTCGTTTTCGATGATAGAATGGGCATAAGAATATTTAAGAGACAGCAAAAGGAAGTATGGAGGCTCTTATGGCGAGAACGGTAGGAATCGGGATTCAGGATTTTGGTAAGATTAGAGAAAATGATTGTTTCTATGTCGATAAGACCCGTTTTATCAGGGAGTGGTGGGAAAGTAAGGATGAGGTGACACTGATCGCGCGCCCGCGTCGCTTTGGAAAGACCCTGAACATGAGCATGACGGAGCAGTTCTTTTCAGTTAAATACGCGGGAAGAGTCGATTTGTTTGCAGGACTGAATATCTGGCAGGAGGAGAAGTACCGTGCGTTACAGGGAACCTATCCCGTAATCAGCCTTTCGTTTGCAAATATCAAAGAGACCAACTATCAGAATGCCCGCAAAAAGATATGCCGGATCTTGGCGGAGCTTTACGCGAACTGCGAGTTTTTGCTGGATGGTGATATTCTGGCGGAAGGAGATAAAGCCTTTTTTAAAAGTGTGTCCGCAGATATGGATGACGTGACGGCAACACTGGCGATTCATTATCTTTCGAAATATTTACATGCCTATTACGGGAAAAAGGTCATTATTCTTTTGGACGAATACGACACCCCCATGCAGGAAGCTTATGTCCATGGCTACTGGGAGGAAATCGTGGCGTTTACCAGGAGCTTGTTCAATTCTGCCTTCAAAACGAACCCATGGCTGGAACGCGCCATTATGACGGGGATTACCAGAGTGAGCAAGGAATCCATCTTTTCAGACCTCAATAATCTGGAAGTAGTTACCACTACCGCAGATAAATACGAAACAGCTTTTGGATTTACGGAAGAAGAAGTGTTTGCGGCGTTGGATGAATGTGGGATGGGTGAGAAAAAACAGGATGTGAAACGATGGTATGACGGTTTCATTTTTGGAGGAACAAAAGATATTTACAATCCTTGGTCCATTCTCAATTTTTTGGATAAGGGAAAAATCACTACGTACTGGGCAAACACCAGCTCCAATAGCCTTGTAGGAAAGCTGATTCGCGAGGGCGGCAGGAGTGTGAAAGAATCTTTTGAAAGTCTGATAAAGGGGGAGCATCTGTGGGTGCCCATCGACGAACAGATTGTTTATAACCAACTGGATGGAAATGAGAATGCAATCTGGAGCCTGTTGGTGACGAGCGGTTACCTAAAAATCCTGGATTATGAAAAGTATGAGGAAGATGATTTCGTTGGAGATCCTAAATATGAGCTGGCACTGACAAACCATGAGGTGGAGATCATGTTCAAAAATATGATCAGCGGCTGGTTCGTAAGTTCGGCATCGAATTATAACGATTTTATCAAGGCGCTTTTGGCGGATGATCAGGAGGCCATGAATGAATATATGAACCGGGTGGCGCTCGCGACTTTCAGCTACTTTGATACCGGGAAACAGGGATTTGGGAAGGCGGAACCGGAGCGCTTCTATCATGGCTTCGTGCTTGGACTGATGGTGGATCTGGAAGACCGCTATGAGATTACCTCCAACAGAGAAAGTGGGTTCGGCAGATATGATATCATGCTCGAGCCGAAGCGGGATAATCTGGATGCGATCGTGATCGAGTTTAAGGTGCTGAATCCCAGAAAGGACGGTAGCCTTGAAGATACCGTAAAGGCGGCGCATTTGCAGATCGAGGAGAAGAAGTATGAGGAGTCGTTGATTGCGAAGGGGATTCCGGGGGAGCGGATTCGGAAGTATGGGTTTGCTTTTGAGGGGAAGGAAGTGCTGATTGGGTAGAAGGGCTTTAGACGCAGGGGAAGACTGCTGTTGGTTTTGGAAAAATTGACACACATTGTCATAACAGATATAATGAATACAAAATAAAGTCGTAGTAAAGGGGGATTATTACGTGAGTGAACCAATGAAAAATGCGCAGAATGACCTGATACAGGCAATCGCGCAGGCATCTCAAAATGCGGAGCGGGCAAAATTCGGACAGGTGGCATCGGCGGTATTCAGTCTGATGAACGGCGTTTCCCAAATAGAGCCTTTTCGCGATGTTGTCGCTGCGGCGGGAGCCGTGGATGAATTGTCACAGACAGCGGTGCAGAGGCAAAGGGGCCTGATCCTTTCCAAAGATGATTTAAAGAGCATTCTCAGATACGTGGATATGGCGAAAGCGCTGCCGCTTACGGAAAGTGATGCGGAAAGGTACTTGGGATATAAGAAAGACAATCTGTTTTTTAAGGAGGAAAGTCATGAATTTTTGCTGCCGCACAATCAGGTGAAGTTCGACAGACCGATCGTGGAACATGCGGACCAGTGGGCGCCGCTTGCGGTGCAAGTGCAGAGTTTAGGAAAATATCTGAGTGACTATGCGCAGTCCTTTGTGAAAAAGGCTGACGAAGTGATTAAGGTGTTGAACGATCTGAACGAATATTTAATTGTTCGTGGGGGCGTTATCGATGACAAGAGCACGATAATTGTGGCCTATGCCACGGATGTGCTGAGAGCATGGAAGAAAAATACACGGTTTTACAGGGATAAGGTAGAGGTAGTCTATCGGAACCTGAATACTTTCAGAAACAGGCTGAACGATACGGTCAGCAAGAGTATCGAGGAGCGTTCTTTGGCGATTGCGCGCTTGAATCTGTGCGGAGAGGAAACTGAACTGCAGCAGCAGATTAAGGCATTAGAGGATGAAAAGGAAGGGCTTGAGAAGGAATATGACCAGGCTGTCGGACTTGCATTTACCGGTACGGCAGGGTTCCTGTTTTTTGGTGCGGTGGGGATCATAGCCTGGGCGATTACGGGAGGTATCTACGGGGATAAAGCTGAAAAACTCAGGAAACAAAAGGATGAAAAGGGCAAGAAAATAGATGAGCTGCAGGCCAGGCTGACTGCGTGCAGCGAAATCGAAGGTAATATTAGTAAGCTGCAGACTTCCCTGGCGGATATGTCCCATGCGCTGTTGGCGGCAGATATTGGATTACAGCATCTCATAATTGCCTGGGACAGTATCGAACAGGATATCGACAGTGCCATGGAGCATCTTAACAGGATGGATGATCCGGAATATGCGGGCTTTGTCGGTACGCTGAAAAGTGAGGTAGTGGAGGCCAGGACTTCATGGGCCGATTGTGAAAACATTGCGGGCGATCTGCTGCAGTGTTTTAAAGATGCCTATAAGGAATATATGGACGAGAAAAAATAGACAGCCAAAGGGGATTATATGAAATTTGATCGAGCAAAGATGGAGGATGTCCACTACCGGATTAAGAAGGTGGACATGGATCATTTTCCGGATACCATGAAAGAACTGTTTTTGTCAGCAATCAGTCTGCGTACTTATGAACAGCAGATCTATCAGGTATTCGCACAGACCGTGTACAGTGAATTTCCTGTCATGCTTAGAAACGCAGGGCGCTATTCCAAGCCGCAGCAGTTTGAGGAGATAAAGGAACAGCTTCACAAAGCGGGGACACCGGAAGAAAAAATGGTGTTTACAGATATATTAGCCAATCGGGAGAATATTTTTCAAAGAGAGGGAAAGAAATTTTACGATTGGTTTCAGGCGATTGTCAAAGTGGTGCGGGAAAATGGCGGCATTATCGAGAAAAATTGTAGGAAGGATTTGACTTTCGGCATATTTTTCTACGGAAAGATAGAGGATTCCCTGCGCGTCAGAGGGGATCAGATTGCGAAGATGGCCGAGGTGATCAAAAATGTGTATGTGGAGCCGATGCAGGCGCTGAAGGATAAGATCAAGGCCTATAATGCGGAGATAGATACTTATCTGGATCCCAATAAGGCGTTTGAGCGTTTTATGAAGGCGCTGCCAAGCGCGAATGAATTTGCGGATCTTACCAAATTTATCGATAGCAAGGCGGATGGCAAGATACAGGCGATGAAGGCCGCGTATTCGGCAGCGCTTAGCGGGATAGAATACATCGGCACTAAGATCATAAATCTGGAAAATATGGAGGAACGCCGCAAACTGCAGGAGGAATTAGATGAGCTGAGGCGGCAGTATGAGAAATATAGAAAACAGTATGAGAATGTGGTCGATGAGTATGACAAAGTGAAAAATCTGCTGGTATTTATGGACGATCTCAAGTATTTTTCGGATTATGTGAAACATTTTAGCAATCAGGCGGCGGAAGAACTTAGTCAGTTAGAACAGGCGCTTGCCGGGCGGGATGCGGCGGCATTTCACACCTGCTTAGAGAGGATGGAGAAGGAATATTCCGTTTTTTGGAAGTGAAGGCGGCGTAAAGTTTTCTCTGTGTTTTGCCGATACATAAGAAGATACCTTTTTCTTGAACAGGACGGGCCAAAATATGAATAAATCAAAAAGAAATCAGATATTATCGGCCATTGGCCTGCTTGATAAGGCACACGACGCATTGAAAAGGGCGATGGAAACGGGCAATGCGGACATTGCCCTGACCTTGCTGGAACAGTGTCAGGACAGTGCAATCCGGATTGGCGGGATGATCGAGGAAGCGGAAGGGGAAGGTTTTGTCACGATTGGTCTTTTAGAGAACTATTGCGAGACAATCTACCAGTCCTACGAACAGATCAGACAGCAGCAGTCTGTTAATGCGGGCAAGGTATTCAAAAATCTGCGGCGGGAGATGATCCAGATTGAAAACAGTGTTAAGAATGATATTTCGGTGAGGACAAGCGCGGTCTTTCTTCCCTATAAGGCTTCTATGTGGGATTCTCTGGAGAGTGTATGGAAGGCGGCCGATGCCGATCCGGACTGCGACGCGTATGTGATCCCTATCCCGTATTTTGACAAAAATCCGGATGGGACATTTGGGGAAGCGCATTATGAAGGAAACAAGTTTCCGGCGGATGTACCCGTGACGGGATATGAGGACTACGATTTCGAGGAGAACCGCCCGGATATCATCTTCATCCATAATCCCTATGACGAGTGTAACCATGTGACCAGTGTTCATCCCTTTTTTTACATCAAGAATCTAAAAAATTTTACCGATAAGGTAGTATATATACCATATTTTATATTAGGCGAAGACATGTATGAAAGCATGTGTGTAACGCCGGGCACCGTATTTACGGATGGGGTGATAGTCCATTCCGTTCCTGCGAAAGAGGATTACATCAGGTACCTGAAAAAGTTCTATCTGGAGAATGGCGAAGTGCGGGGAAAGGCAGCGGAGAAGGAAGTAGAGAAGATGCTGCGGGAAAAGATTCTGCCGCTCGGTTCGCCGAAAATCGACAAGGTGGTAAACGGGAAGCGGGAAGATTACGAGCTCCCGGAAGCATGGAAAAAGAAACTTGCCGGCAGAAAGGCGGTGCTCTATAACACGGGAGTATCGGGCATCCTGCACGGAAACGAGCGGGAACTGAGAAAGATTCGGGATACAATCAACTATTTCGCCGGACGGGATGACGTGGTGCTGTGGTGGAGACCCCATCCGCTGACGGGCGGCACAATACAGTCCATGCGTCCGCAGCTTTTCGAGGCATATCAGGCGCTGGTGGAGGAATATAAGCGGTCGGGCATCGGCATCTATGATGATACGGCGGACCTGCACAGGGCGCTGTTGTGGACGGACATGTATTACGGGGACGACAGCTCGCTGATTTATCTGTATGGGGTACAGGGGAAGCCGATCGTGAGGCAGAGTGTTGGAGTTCTTACAGAAAAGATTGCAAACGAACCGAACCCCGGTATATGTTATAAGGCGGTCTGTCATGTAAAAGATAGTATTTTTTTTACGGATTTAGACTACAACCGATTGTATCGATTGTATTTGGAGAAAAAAGAAGTGGTTGATCTGGGAGAAATTCCACAGGAATGGCAGATGGAACGCTCTCTTTACAGCAACATCATTTATAACGACGGCGTCTTATGGCTGGTGCCGTCCAGAGCCCATGCCGTGGCGGCATACCACCTGGATACGGGAAGCTGGGAGCGGTGGGAACTGCCGGAGCGGATTAAAAGCTCCTCAATAGCGGATGGTACATTATATATGCTTTCTTCAGATTACAGGCATCTGTGGATGATGGACCTGCAGGAGAAAAAATTAGTGAAAAAGGAGATCACGTATCGGCAGGAAGAAAAACTTGCGTTAAGCGATGAGTATTATAACGATGATTTATATATGGTAAACGGGAAATTATATTATCTGATCACTCACAGCGATTTGCTTGCCGTTTATGATTTGGCGAGCGGGCAGGCAGAATTGCAGCATATCGGTGCCGAGAGAAAACGATATCAGAGATTGCTGCTGGGAAATGGCGGTTTTTGGTGTTTGCCCAGAGATGAAAAAGACGGAATCGTGTATTGGGACGGTACTGATTTTAAGGAGTCCGACAGTGACGGTTATCCGGAAGATTTTTCTTATCAATGGGGATTTTCCCATGCAGTGTTTCAAAATGGAGATATCCTTCTTTTTCCAATCAGAGGAAATATGATATTGCGGTTGGATCCCGAAACGATGCGGACAGTATGTGTTTTGAAGATGGATGAAAATATAGATATACATAGTGCCTGCCCGCTGCAGGATGGAAAAATCGCCTTTTCCTATCTCGATACACTGACGCAGAGGGATGGGCGTGTGGCAATTCTGGATACGGACGGAAAGGTTTTAGTTGATTATTCGGTAATGCGTCCGGACGGATTCGTAGTGGATGCCGCCAGTATGTTTGAAAGAGTGGGAGTGGAGAACTATCATTCAGCAGCAGCGTATCAAATAGGAGAGACCGGAGTGTGCACGCTTTTTCAGGTTTGTGATGCTTTGGTGAATGGAAAATCGGTCTATCGGGCGGAGCAGGAGTATTTCCGCAGTCTCTATGCTAACAGTGATGGGACCGCCGGATTCCGCATTTGGGAGGCGCTGAAAGTATGGTAAAGTTAGAAAATCTTTCCTATACGGAATTGGCGGAAAAAGTAAAGAAGCAGCAGAAAGATATCATTGTTTACGGTGCCGGGATGATCGGTCAGATCGTTGTGCCTGATGTGCTGAAACGGTTTGGGTTAGAGAACTATTTACAGTTTTTTGTGGATGCGGATTCGTATAAGCAAGGGCGGCGAATTTCAGTTGATAATGAGGATTATGAGATCAGATCTCCCGAGGATCTGCGGGTGTATTGCCGTCAGAAAAAGGAAAGCCTGATCCTTATCACCAATAGCCATTTTGCGCCTGTGGTCAGGATGCTGGACGAATTTGAGGAATTGGACGGGGTGGAAGCCTGCATCATACCGATTATGCAGACGGCAGAGTCCCGGGAGGCGGTCAACCCGCCGCCGACAAGGACGTCGGAAACGCCGTTGATCCCGAAAGTAATCCATTACTGCTGGTTCTCCGGGAAAGAAATACCGGAGAAATATAAGAGGTGTATCGAAAGCTGGGAGAAACACTGTCCCGATTATGAGATCAAAAGATGGGACGAGAGCAATTACGATATTGGTAAAAACCCCTACATGAAAGCAGCCTATGAACATCAAAAATGGGGATTCGTGCCGGACTATGCAAGGCTGGATATCCTTTACAGCCATGGCGGCATTTACATAGATACGGATGTGGAACTGGTGAGGAGTCCGGATGAGCTGCTCTATCAGCCGGCGTTCTGTGGTGTGGAGAAATGGGGTAATGTCAACATGGGAAGCTGTAGCGGTGCAGTGGCGGGGCATCCGATGATAAGGAAGATGCTGGAGGCAAGAGAGCATATTTCTTTTGTCAGAGAAGACGGCAGCCTGAATCTGGAGACCTGTGGTGTGTATGAGACGAGACCGTTTATTGCGGAGGGGATGAATGTTGACAACCGCGTGCAGACGATTCAGGGCATGACGGTATATTCCTCAGATTACTTTTCCCCCTACGACTACATGAGCGGGGAACTGCACATGACGGACAACACCTTTTCAATCCATCACTTTAACGGGGGATGGTTGGATGAAAATGCAAGAGAGCAGAGAGAAAAGACACAGTCGCAGTACAGGGCAGTCATACGGAGAATGGCGGCCGCTCATTAGTGTCATTATACCCATCTATAATGCGGAACCCTATCTGGCGCAGTGTATCGAGAGTGTTATCGGACAGACCTATGAAAAACTGGAAATCATCTTGGTAAATGACGGCTCAACAGACGACAGTTTACAACTTTGTCGAACTTATGAGAAGCAAGATCGGAGAGTGCGTGTATGCAATCAGGATAACAGAGGAAGGGTCGCTGCGAGAAAAGAAGGAGTCAGGATCGCCGTGGGCGAATACATATCTTTTGTCGATGCGGATGATTGGATCGGGAAAGATATGTATGCGCAGATTTATGAGCAAATGCAAAAAAGTGGAAAAACCGCTGATATTGTGGCGTTTGGCTTGACGGAGGAGTATGGAGACAGGCAGGTCTGGAGGAAGGAGACGATACCGGCAGGCTTTTATGAATCGGAAGCATGGGATCGGTTAAAAGAACAGATTTTATATGCCGGATATTTTTTTGGGTTTGGAATGCTGCCTCACCTGTGCGACAAGATTTTTCAAAGAGATATTTTGTTGTCTTCCGGATTTATGGAGATGGACGACAGCCTTGTTTATGGGGAAGATGCGGCAGCTACCTTTCGCATGTGCCTGTACAGTCATACCCTGCAGGTATTGGATATCACGCCGTATCACTATCGGCAAAATAATTATACCAATGGGCTTAGGACGCTGCAGGTAGCGCAGAAAAATTTTTGCGGTCTGTACCGGGAATTTCAAAGCAGTATTGCGAAATGTCGTAATAGAGAGATTTATGAGCGGCAGATTTTTTTCTATTTCTGGTTTGTACTATTGCTGCGGCAGTTTGATACATTGCAGTCCGAAAGAACTTTGTTTCCGTTTCCTGAAAGCGTTCTTGATAAAAAAATCATCTTGTACGGAGCGGGCGGCTTTGGAATCGAAGTTTATAAATATATTGGTAAGTCTTCCTGCTGTGAACTGGCAGGATGGGTCGATCGGGAATACGCATCGGAAGATAAACGGGAATTGCCGCTGGAATCTCCGGAGGTAATTCATAAAAAGGGTTTTGATTTTATCCTGATAGCGGTTCTGAATGAGCGGACGGCGTCGTCAATCAAGGAGACATTGGAAAAACAGGGTGTCTGTTCTGAAAAAATACTGTACATAGGGGGAAAATGCCTGGAAGGAGAACCCCTTCCGAAGTGGCTGACAGATTGCGATGAAAAAGATCAGTATTGTGATGCCGGTTTATAACGGAGAAACATATCTGCGGGAATCAATCGAGAGTGTTTTAGGGCAGACGTATCGGGAATGGGAACTGATTTTGGTAAATGACTGTTCTACAGATGGTTCCCCCGCCATTATGGAGGAATATCAAAAAAGAGATTCCCGGATCAGAGTCGTGCATAACAGTGAAAACCAGAAACTCCCCAGATCGCTGAACATCGGATTTGAACATGCAGACGGAGAGTATTTTACCTGGACGTCGGATGACAATAAGTATAAACCGCGAGCGCTTGAACGGATGGCGGCGGTATTGGAAAAAGACCCCGGTATCGGACTGATCTATGCGGATATGGATTATATAGATGAAGATGGGAAAAAGACCGGTGAAGTTTCCATCGGAGAGGAAAATCTGTATTATAACGACTGCGTGGGGGCGTGCTTTTTATACCGCGCAGATGCGGCGAAAGAAATGGAGGGTTATCGGGCGGACTGGTTTCTTGTGGAAGATTATGAATACTGGCTGCGAATGGCAGAAAAACATGTGATTCGTCATTTGCCGGATAATTTGTATGAATATCGTTATCACGGGGCAAGTCTCACGGAGACAAAAAGGAATCAGATCAGCGAACAGCTATATAAGCTGCGGATGGAGAGATTAGATTTCCTCTTAGATAGAATCCGGGAGAAACAAAAGGAAGAACTTTTTGTGGATATGTGTACGCAGAATCGGGAGCAGCTCCCGTTTTTGAAACAAAAATTTTACGGAGATGCTCCGCTGCCGGAAAAAATCAGATGGGTGGAACAGGAGAGAAAGATGCAGACAGATAAGCAGATTATATTATTTGGTGCCGGTGAGTACGGGAAAAAGGCGCTTTCATTTATCGGCAATGATAAAGTTGCCTATTTTGCAGACAACAATGCGGATGCAGTTGGGAAAAAAACGGAGGGAAAGGAGATTATTTCCTTTGTGAGGCTGCAGCAGATTCATAAAGATTACCAGATTGTCATTTCCGTAGATGCCAGAAAAGCTTCGGCGATTGCCAATCAGCTTGAGGAAGCAGGAATCACAGAATATACGACCTATTTAGAGATGGCAAATCATCTGAAAAAGCCATCGGAAAACTCAGGGGTCTCCTGGCTGGAAGCATGCAGAAAGGCGGCACAGTGGATTGATAAAAACAGCGTGCCGGGTGGCGGGATCATCAATAACAGCAGCCTGCGGGAGAGCTATCCCGAGGTGACGGGGTACTATATCCCTACGCTGATGAAGTGGGGGTTTTCCGAACCGGCAGTAACCTATGCCAAATGGCTCTGTTCCATCCAGCATGCGGACGGCGCATGGTATGACACGGAAGGAAAGGATCCGTATGTCTTCGATACGGCGCAGATCCTGAAAGGGCTGCTGGCAGTCAGAGGGAGAGTGGAAGGTGTGGATCAAGCCATCCGCAAGGGCTGCGACTGGCTCTTATCCAATGTGCAGGAAAACGGCAGGCTCACTACCCCGTCCAAAGACGCGTGGGGAGAGGACGGCATCTGCTCCGAGCTGATCCATTTATACTGCCTGTCTCCGTTATATGAGGCGGCGGAAGTATTTGGAAAGCCCAAATACCGCGAGGCGGCGGAAAAAGTGGCGGATTATTACATTAGGGAGCATGAGACCGAGATTAAAACTTTCGGTTTTTTGTCCCACTTTTATGCCTATGTCATGGAAGCCCTCTGCGATATCGGCAGGGAAGAACTGGCAAGGGAATCCATGAAGCAGATGGAGCGGCTGCTGGATGAAAAGGGTTATGTTCCCGCTTACCGGGATGTGGATTGGGTCTGCTCCACGGGAATGTTCCAGCTTGCCATCGTATGGTTCAAGCTGGGTGACTTGGAACATGGAAACAAAGCACTTTCCTATGCGGCAAAGCTGCAGAACGAGAGCGGCGGATGGTATGGCAGTTATCCGACGAAGAATGCACCGAAAGCCACGGACAGAAAAGAATATCCGGATTACTTTGCGGATGCCGAGATCAGCTGGGCGGTGAAATATTTTCTGGATGCCGTGTATTACAAGAATAAGCTGGAATTTGAAGGGCAGGCGCATATCTTCAAGGACAGCATAGACAAAGCTGACGGCAGATACAGGGTTGTTTTATCGGAGATACAAAACAGTAAGGCGGGGAAAATCTGCGACGTGGGATGCGGCAAAGGCAGATATCTGAAAAATCTGCTGCGGGAAAATTCGAATGCGGCGTATTATGCGGTAGATATCTCAAAAAATGTGATGGCGGATATTCAACCGCCGGTGGAGAAGAAGGAAGGGACATTGACACAGATCCCCTATGCGGAGGCGTCCTTTGATCTGGTATATACGGTGGAAGCTCTGGAGCACAGTATCTTTCCTGAAAATGCCTTGCGGGAACTCCTACGCGTGACAAAGCCGGGCGGTGAAGTGATCGTCATAGATAAGAATCAGGCGGCGATGGGATTGTTGGAAATTGACGAGTGGGAACAGTGGTTTACGGATGAGCTGTTTGAGCGGGTAGCAAAGAAAGAGGGCTGCACGCTGCGGATCGAGGAGAACGTTTCCTATGAAGACGGGATGGCTGACGGATTGTTTAGTGCGTGGATATTACAGAAGTAGTATTTTGCTGTGAGGAAAAAGAAAATGATAAATCATTTGAAAAAGATTAGCGAGGATTCGACAAAGAAGTTATATATCTGGGGAGCAGGGGAGCTTGGCAGGTCACTTGCAGATACGTTGACTTTGGTTGGTGTGAAATTTGACGGATATTTTGATAATGCGTATCCGGAAGGACAGCGAGATGATGACTCGAAAATTTACCCCCTTTCTTATTTGCGCGAGCATATACCGGAGAATACTTATTTTCTGATAGGCAGTTTTCGGGAGAAGGAAATTATGGCGCAGCTTCGTGAAATGGGGTTTACCAATATTTACTGCCAGTGCGAGCTTGCCATGTATTATCAGGATGAATTTCCCAAAATAAAATTTGAAAAATGCGATAATCCGGAGGTATCTGTACTGGTAACTGCCTATAACGGATGGAACATGACCTATAATACCTTGAAATCTCTTTCCGAAAATGGGAATCAATGTAAATTTGAGGTGATCGTAGGGGACAATTGTTCTACAGATTTGACAAAACAGGCGGAAGAATATCTCGAAAACGTCAGAGTGATTCATCATGAGAAAAATCTTCGTTATCTGGGGAATATGAATGCGATTGCAAAGGAAGCGAGGGGAGAATATCTCTTTTTCTGCTCTAACGATATCTTTTTTACCCAAAAAGGATATATGGATATTTTGCTGGCAGAAGCAAAGAAAGATCCGCGGATTGCAATGATTACCGGGAAGTTGTGGGTACCGTTTAAGAAGAAATACGATGTGCATTCTGTCTATGTAAAGTTGAGAGAATGCAAAGAAGTAGAACCGGACAGACCCAGAAATGTGGAAAATATGTGGCCGGTCGCAACTATTATCCCGAATCGGGTATGGAAAGAGATGGGAGGTTACGACACAGTCTTCTTACCTGTCTATTGTGAAGATACTGATATACAGATGAGGATGATAGCGGCAGGGTATGACCTTGTGGCATATCCGTATGCAGAATGTATTCATTATGGAGGAGCAACCGATAAGTGGGACGCAAAGGACCCGCTGTTGGCAAGAAACAGGGCGTTGTTCGATGAAAGATGGGGACATTATATCGAGCAGGAGACGGATAAGAGAGAAAAATACTTAAATGCAAGGTAAATGAAAAGCAGTTTCAATACGGAATAGGAATCGGTGATGGAAAAGATATTGATGAGCGGAGCAACCGGATTTATTGGTTCTCATTTGTTAAAGCGGTTGAAGCAGGAAGGATATGAGGTCTTTATCGTTGTTCGTCCGACGACGGATGTATGTGTGGTAAAAGAAACAGTGCCGTCACAAAACATTGTAGTTATGGAGGACAGGGAAGAATTATATCGAAAGCTCAAAGAAATACAGCCCTATATTTATATCCATCTGATGGGAGTATTTTGTACCAGCCATAACAGCGGGAATATTATGCAGATGGTCGATGCGAATATCAGAGATTCTATCCTGATTCTGGATGCGGTCAATGAAGCAGGATGCAAAAAGGTGATCAACACGGCTTCCTATTGGCAAAACAGATATAATCGGGATTATGCGCCGATCAATCTGTATGCGGCAACGAAGCAGGCGTTTGAGACATTGCTGGCGCATTATATCGAAAATGAAAATATGAGTGTGATTACACTTACCATTTTCGACACCTATGGAGCAGGAGATAAAAGAAAAAAGATCCTAAATATCGTTTATCAGTTAAAAAATGGAGAAACTCTGGATCTGACAAACGGGGAACAAAAAATGTACCTGTGTCATATCGACGATATCGTTTTGGGATATTTGACGGCGTTGGAAACAATAAAGGTACTTGAAGGTGGTACGACATTGAAATATGCGCTTCGGGACGGAGGAGAGCCGGTTGCGTTGAAAAAGATTCTGATGACAGCGGTTCGCGTCTGGGGAAAAAACGTTAACTTAAATTTTGGAGCAATTGAGCGAAATAAAGCGGAGATCGAAGACCCAAATGGTTATGGGGTCGTCTTGCCGGGGTGGAAAGCAAAAGTCGGACTGGAAGACGGTTTGAAACAATATGATATGGAAATGTAAATAAGCGGAGGTGGTTGAGAATGAAAAATCAGATGATTGCACAAAAATTACATAGAGATAGGGAAGAAGTATTGCGCTTCTGTAAGCAGCATAAGAGACTGCATATATTTGGGACAGGCTATGCTGCTTCTCAGATGCTGCGCTATCTGCAGGAAGAAGATTTGCATATTACGGATGTTATCGTGAGTGAAAACAAGGAGCGGGATTCATGGAAAGGGCTTGCGGTCTATAACCTTGCGGAATGCAGTCTGACTGAGGAGGATGGCATTATTTTATGTGTGGGGTTTGCGTTACAGGAGAAAGTACAGAATTATCTGCAGGAAAACGGGGTGAGCGGCAGCCATATCTATGCGCAGAGAATCTATGGATTTAATCCGAATCCGAGACCTATGCCGGCGAGTTTTTTGCCTGCGGAGGAAGCCGCAGGGCAGGGATATTTTGCGGACTGTCAGGAATTAAACGAGATAGGAAGCAGCTATAACACGGACAAGAGCAGCGATTATCATAATTATTTGAATAAATATGAATTTTTTATCCGCCGTTGGAAGAAGGAACCCATTACCATATTGGAATTGGGTGTATTCAAGGGCGGCAGCATAAAGACCTGGGAGACTTATTTTGAAAAAGCCAAAATATACGGCGTTGATATCGATGAAGCATGTAAAGGTTATGAAAGCGACCGAAGCAAGATCATCATTCAGGACTTGGCGAATGAGGATGAGTTGGCAAAACTGGGAGAATTGCATCCCCAGATCATCGTAGATGATGCGTCGCATATATGGAGTCATCAAATCAAGGCTCTTTTTCAACTTTTCCCCAAAATGCGTGGGGGGGGTATTTATTATGGAAGATTTGGGAACCAGTTTTTCCGGATGCAGGGCGTTGGGTGAGTATAGGGATGCCTGCGTGACAACGTATGAATTTTTATCGGCTGTAGCGGAGGTCGTGGCGAGCGGAGAGTATCTGGAGACGGCTAATGTAAGGAAAGAATTATATTTGTTAAGAGAAGAAATCGAAATGATTGCGCAGCAGGTCGAACTGATGGCTTTTATTAAAGAAAGCTGCATTTTGATTAAAAAGTAGCGGGATAAGTATATCTGCACACTCTGATAAAATCATTTCGAGAACCTTCATGACGGAAAAGAAAGGCGTTTGAGGTGTCGAAATGAATGGGCAGATACGAGGATTGATAGAGCGTGCGCTCCATGCAGGATTCCAGAATTTTGTTATTTATCCGTATGGCGACATTGGCGTGCAGATGGAAATGATTCTTGAAAGAGTATATGGGGTTTCGGGCAGCATCATTATTGATAATCATCTTAATCAATACAATAAGAGGATACAATCAATTGGTTTATTGAATGAACTGGACGGTACGAAATACGCGCTGCTTCTGGCGTGTATTAACACGAGTATTTATATGGAATTAAAGGAAGCCATTACCGCCACTTCTTTTCCGGTACAGAATGTTTTTGAGCTGGATTCAATGAAAGATATTATGGGCTTCAAATCCAGAGTGGGAAAACACAGTTATGGTCAGTTATGTAATAAAGCGAATGAGCTAATCGAGTCTATAGGAGCTTTTTGCAGTTTTGCACCGGGAATCAAGGTAGTTCCGAATCATGCAATGCAGTATATCACGACGCATCCGATGATATATGCAGGAAATTCGGATGGTACAAATAATAAATATGAAGATTATAAGGGAAGTGAATGGTATTTTGAAGGGATTACTCCGCAGGGAACGGTAGATCAGAAAAAGACGATTATTGGAAGCGACGTATGGCTGGGAGAAAATGTCATTATTACAAATGGCGCAAGAATCGGAAATGGGGTCATAGGCGGAGCAGGAAGCGTTATAACCAAGGATGTGCCGGATTATGCCGTTGTAGCAGGTGCTCCCGCGCGTATTATCAGATACAGGTTTACACCGGAACAGATAAATAGTCTTAATCGTATTAAATGGTGGGATTGGACCGATGAGGAGATTAGGGAGAGATATGATGACTTTTACATGTCCATAGATGATTTTATTGCCAAGTATGACAATGGCGGCACAAGAAAAGCTTTTGATTAGGGAGAACACATGAAGGTAGTTATTTTAGCAGGGGGATTTGGAACACGTATTAGTGAAGAAAGCCATTTGAGACCGAAGCCAATGATTGAAATTGGCGAAAAGCCTATTTTGTGGCATATCATGAAAGGCTATTCTGCCTATGGGTTCAATGAATTTGTTATTTGTGCGGGTTATAAGCAAAACGTGATCAAAGAATGGTTTTCAAATTATTTTCTGTATAACAGCGACATTACCTTTGATTTTACGGAGAACAGGGAAAATATGATCGTTCACGGGCAGTATTATGAGCCGTGGAAGGTTTCCGTGATCGATACAGGATTAAATACATTAACGGGAGGACGCGTAAAGCGCATCCGGAAATATATCGGAAACGAACCGTTTATGCTTACATACGGAGATGGTGTGTCGGATGTTGATATTGCAAAGCTGCGTAAATTCCATGAGAGCCACGGCAGGCTGGTCACAATGACGGCTTACAATATCGATCAGCGTTTTGGCGTTTTGGATATTGCGGAGGACGGTCGGATAAAAGAATTGCGTGAAAAAGCAGCCGGGGATGAAAATCAGATCAATATCGGTTACATGGTATGTCAGCCGGAGGTATTTGATTATATTTCAGACGATAGTTCCATTTTGGAAAAGGATGTGATGGCGACGCTGGCGAAGCTGGGGGAGGTCATGGCATATAAGCATGAAGGCTTTTGGAAATGTATGGATACGGTCAGGGAAAAGCAGCAATTGGAAATGATGTGGGCGTCAGGCAAGGCACCATGGAAAATATGGGAAGATTAGGAAAATAGACGGAAACGGAGAGGATTCAATGAAAAAAAACTGCTGTAGATTTTGTGGAAATCCAATAGAGACCAGTATGGTCGATCTGGGATTATCGCCGATTGCAAACGAGTACATAGAAAAAGAGAATCTGGATGCGGGGCAGTATTATTATCCGTTAAATGTGCTGGTATGTGAAAAATGTCATCTGGTTCAAGTGGCAGAATATAGAAGTCCGGAAAATATATTTGTTGATTATAAGTATTTCAGTTCGTTTTCTACAAGCTGGCTGAAGCATTGCAAAGAATATGTGGATATGATCGTGCAGCGGCTGAATTTGGACGAGAACAAAAAAGTTTTTGAGATTGCATGTAATGATGGATATTTACTGCAATATTTTACCCCTTATCATATTCCGGTATTGGGGATTGAACCTGCCGCAAATGTGGCGGATGCGGCAATAAAAAAAGGAATCGAAGTGGAAACGCAATTTTGGGGAAAAGAAACGGCGGTAAAGATATCGGAGAAGCACGGGGAGGCGGATCTGATCATCGGCAATAACGTGCTGGCGCATGTTCCTGATATCAATGGATTTGTAGAGGGACTGCGGCTGGCATTAAAAGATAGCGGAACGATAACGATGGAATTTCCGCATTTGTTAAGACTCATGCAGTTGAATCAGTTTGATACGATTTATCAGGAGCATTTTTCTTACCTGTCTTTATTAACGGTGGAGAAGATTTTTGCGGAACATGAATTGAAAATTTATGATGTGGAGGAATTAACCACACATGGCGGCTCCTTGAGGATATATGCAGCACATAAGGATAACGGAGAATTTGAGAAAAGTCAAAGGGTATCCGAAGTGCTTGCGCAGGAGGTCCAATTTGGCTTGAGAGAAATGCAGACATATACGGCGTTTGCGGAGCGGGTGAAACAGATCAAAAGGGAGAGCTGCAAGCTGCTGATTGAAATAAAAGAAAAAGGAGGAAGCATAGCAGCTTTTGGCGCGGCGGCAAAAGGAAATACTTTTTTGAATTATTGCGGGATTGGAAAAGAGTACATAGATTTTGTGGCAGATTCCAGCGTGGAAAAGCAGGGTCTGTTCCTGCCGGGAACACGAATACCGATCGTAAGCCCGGACGAGATCACAAAGCGAAAGCCGGATTATATCATATTACTTGCATGGAATCTGAAAAACGAGTTGGCGGAGTTACTGGCTTATACAAGGGAGTGGGGATGTAAGCTTATTACGTTTATTCCCGGAGTTGAAATATTCTGATTGATGTCAAAAGGAAAGAGGAGAAGCATACATGATATTAAGAGCAAAGACCAAAAATTTATTCAGTGGCAGAGAGCTATCGGAAAGGCAGCAGCGAAACAGTAAATTGAATATAGAAGAACTGGAGCAGGGAAGGACGATTCTGGAATCCTATCCGAGGAGGCTTGTATTTGAACTGACAAACGCATGTAATCTGAATTGCGTTATGTGCGGAAGAAATGCGGCGGATTTTAAGCCGACGGTATTTGACATGGATGTGTTTCGGAGCTTTGAGCCGCTTATGGATATTGTGGAGGAAGTTACGCTGATGGGCTGGGGAGAACCGACCATCCATCCGAATTTTATCGAAATGTTGAAGATCATCAATCGGCATGGAGCACGGAAATATTTTTGTACAAACGGAATGAATCTGGGCAAAATCAAGGAAGCGATATTTGATTATAATGTTGACGTATTTGCCGTAAGTCTTGACGGAGCGACGGATGAAACGAACAGCAGGATTCGGCGGGGTTCAAAGATAGAGCAGATCGTGGCTGACCTCAAAGATATCGTGAGGATCAAAAAGGAGAGGGGATTGCAATATCCGTGGATCAATTTTGTTTTTTGCGCCATGAGGTCTAATCTGGAAGAATTGCCGCAAATGGTAAGGCTGGCTGCGGAAATCGGCATAGAGGAAGTCAAGGTTGTGTATCTTACTGTGTTTGAGGAAAGTATGTTGGAGGAATCTTTATGGGGACATGAGGATTTGATCAGGAAGGTCTTTGGGGAGACGATCCATTTGGCGGATGAACTTGGTATCGTGCTGAAACTGCCGCATTATATAGGGGAAGATGTGGCGGAAGATAAATATCATAAAGACTGCTTTGTGGCGTGGAGGGATTTTTTCCTGGGATCAGACGGTTATGTCAGACCGTGTATGTCAACGCCCATTCAGTTTTTCCCTTATGATACGGGGGCAGAATTTATGGAACTGTGGAATGCGCCGCAGTATCAGAAATACCGGGAGATCGTAAACGACCGCAGCAAAATGGATGAGCCGTGCAAAAGATGTTATCAGTCGTCTCATTGTAATTGGAACAGAAAAGAATCTTTTATACAGGTGGGAGAGGAATTTTCCCCGACATGGGAAAAGTGATGGCAGTCGAAAAGGGAGAAAAAGTGGCGGATATTCATTTTGAACCATTGAAATTAAAGGGGGCATTTGTAATCGGGCATATTTACAACCGGGATAACAGAGGCGGAAGCATCAAATGTTTTGAAAAACAATTATATGCCAGACATGGTATCGCGTTTGAACTGAGTGAAACGTTTGTCTCTGTTTCCCGAAAGAATGTCATTCGCGGGATGCACTTTCAGAGGAATCATCCGCAGGCAAAATTAGTCAGTGTATTGCAGGGGAGAGTTTATGATGTGATCGTGGATCTGCGCAGGGAAAGCGCTACTTTTAAGCAGTGGGTGAGCGTTGAACTGAGTAGTGAAAATCACAGGGCGTTGTATATTCCTCAGGGGTTTGCACATGGTTTTGCGGCGTTAGAGGACGATACGATCATGCTCTATCAGATTGACGGGGAATACGATAGGGAATCGGATACCGGGATACGGTTTGACGACCCGAATCTTGGGATTAAATGGCCGTTTGACGCAAGCGAGGCAATATGTTCCGAACGGGATTTGGGATTGATGAGTTTCAAGGAATATCTGCCATAGGAACTTTGGAGGGAAAATGAAATATATATCGAAAAAATATAATAATATCTATTGGTTTTTAATAGATGGCTTGCGCCCGGATTTTCTACATATCAATGGAGGCGAAGGCGAAAAGAATTTCATTGACCGGATGCTCGAAAAGGGGAGTCTGTTTAACAACGTGATTACGGCAGGAAGTGGTACGCATACATCGATGCATGCCGTTTTCTCTGCTCTTTTACCCTCCTATAACGGTGCGGTAGGGTGGGACAAGGAGACCCTGAGACAGTTCAGGCAGGATATTTTTACGCTTGCGGACTATTTTCAATTGGCAGGATATGAAACGTTCCGATATGGAGATGCTCTTGGAGAAAAGGCAGTGCCCCTGTCGGGATTTAAGCGATGGGAATCCGGCGGCTATAAGTTGGAAAGGATATTAAGCAATACGGAACTGACGAAAACGGAACGACGTGATCGATTTATTGAGGAAGTGAATCTTTGCAGCAGATCTAAATTTGTCTATCATCATTTACTTTTGTTACATGAGCTGAGTGGTAGGATGGGAAGATGCTGGTCGAGCGATGGTTATGCCCAAAATATCGAGGTGATGGCAAAAGAGTTTGAGAAAATATATTATGACTATGATATTGGGGAAAACGATCTTGTGATAATTTCGTCTGATCATGGCGTGATCCTGGATATGGATTATATCAAAGATAAGGCAGAAAACGGACATCGGCAGTATGAGCAGTCGGTGAAAGCCTTTTTTGCAATGATAGGAGAAGGCATCCCTTCACAGTGTCTTTCTCAACCCATCTCGGCGCTGGATGAAAGTCCTACGGTCAGTCATTTAGTATTTGAGGGGGAAATGCCCATGCCGGGACAGGGGATCGATCAATATGATCATCTGTATGGCGGCAAATGTCAGGAACGTATTTTTTACAGGGAAGATGCTGCTTGGGGTGCAGCGTGGAAGTCATCGGAATCGAATTTGTTTTATCTGAGAGATGGAAAATGGAAATATGTCTATGGTACGCAGGATCCTCAAAGTGAATGGCTGATGGATCTGGAAGAAAATCAGGATTATGAGGTGAACCTGAAAGATAAGTATCCGGAAATTGCCGGGAAGTATCGTCAGATGTTGAAAGAGCAGTTTGACGGAGCAAAAAGCTATTTGTATCAGTCACCGTTTGCGTTTACCAAAGCAGATATCAATCCTGCTTTTTCTCTGATCTTAGATATCAAGGAGATAGAAAAAGTAACAATGGAATCCCTTTTGGATATGAGCGGTCCCTATTATGAACTGATCGTAAAAGAATCAGAGATGACATTAGCGTACCGCAATCAATACAAAATGCGCTATGTGGACAGCTTCGATCCTGAGAAACTGCAGGAAAGCTGCCGGGGAGAATGGCTCGTATGGCTGGCGGAGAATGGGGAATGGTCGGAATACTTTTTGTCTGACTTATATCGCTATCTACAATGCCACCGGAACAGAAATGTAAAGATAAGAGGCGAACATTATGTGGCGGTAAGAAAAGAAGAAGTGAAAGATTTTGATGGCGATGTATTGTATGAAGAAAAACGGGTCAGAGATATTCGTTATCTGCATAGAGACGATATGGATAAAAAATATATTCTCTTTGGATGCGGTTACCTCGGGAAGAAAGCAGTGGATTATTTTGGAGCCGCCAATGTAGCTTTTTTTGTGGATAATAATGCCGGTATGACAGGACGGAAAGTATGTGGGAAAAGAGTGCTCTCTTTTGATGAGATGAAAGGGATTCATCAGGACTATACGATCATGATTACGACGAAGGCTGCGTATGCCGCTGAAATTGGCAAACAGTTGGAGGACAATGGGATTCATGACTACCAGAGATTTGAAGAATACGAGAGACGTGAGCCGGATTCCTGCTGGGAGAGCGGGTATCGGGTGGTGAAAAATGAACACAAGTAGACACGATCAAAACCAATTATTAGACAAATGGAATATGATAAGGAATCAGATACCGGGATTTGAGACTGATGGGTTTGAGGAATATGTATCGTAAAGAAGTTTTGAAAGGTGGGAGAAATGGCGGCAAATATTATTTTATATGGCTGCGGAAACGTAGGAAAAGAGGCGCTGGAATTTTTCGGGGAGGGGGCTGTAGCTTATTTTTGCGACAGCAGAGCCGATTTGGCAGGGAAGCAAAAATACGGCAAAGAAATCATTCCATTGTCGCGGCTGGAGAAAATACATAGAGACCATATCTTGATTGTATGCACCATCATAAGTACGGCGGATGAAATCGTAGATATGCTGTGTGAAAAAGGAATAGAAGATTTTCTGGTATATAAAGCAATTCCGCAAACGGTGTTTGAGAAGATGTCAGCGACTGACTTTTTAAGGGAATATTCTGCTCCGGAAAAAAGGCAGGGACTTTTGTGTGAGTATTATAAAGATCGGACAAAGAGACTAAAATATCAGCTTACTTATCTGAAAAAACATGCGGATATTACGACCTTGAAACCGGCGGTTGGGAAGCTTAGAGAGCGCCAGATGGAACTGATTGATTTTGCCAATGATTTTTTTGCATTTATCAGCGAGTTAAATATTAAACCCTTTCTTATTTCGGGAGGGCTGATCGGAGCAGTGCGGCACAAAGGATTTGTGCCGTGGGATGACGATTTGGATTTTGGTTTGATGCGGGAGGATTACAACAGGTTGATAGAGTTCTGTAAAAAAAATTGTGTTGTCTATATGTATGAAGGCATGTGGGAAGACTGGCGATCTCCGGACGTTCCGAAAGAGGATTATCCGCGGCTGTTTGAGGAGCATGAAAATGAATGGATCCTGGGGATTACGGTGGATGAAATTTGGATCGCAAAAGGAAATGCCTCTAAACAATATGAAATTTCATTTTGGGCACATGATTTCTATTGTGATGATTATTCGCTGGAAGAACATAACCGGTATCTGCAGTATATAAAGGAAAAACAGCTGGAAATTGGGAAACTGCCGGCAATCATGGAGTTTTTACAGAAAGAGATTGCGGAAAATAAGAATATCAGTAAAGTGCCGACCGGTAAGATACAGCCGGGTCTGGATAATGGAATATGGCATACGGTGCTTGGTAAAGGGCGAGGATGGATCAGGACGGAAGATGTACTGCCGCTGGTGAAATGTCCCTTTGAACAGACAACGTTTTTTGTGCCGCATAATCCGGAAAGATTTTTAGAGTATGAATATCCCGATTATATGGAGTTTCCGAATGATTTGGGAATACAAAGGCACATGGAGATGTAATGTCATGGGAAAGACTGATTTGGATAGCGTATTAAAGGAATATGGAGAATTACATGAACTGCTATGTGATTACGATCAGGAGCAGTGCTTTATCGATCGAATTTATTCTATCCTGCAGGATGTAATCAATGAACTGCCGGATGGTTCAAAAATAGGTTTCCGTCCTTACGGCGATCAGTCAGAATGGCTGCTGCAAAATTTTGATTTTAGTCGCGTGGAAGTGGTTGGCGTTTTTGACAGGTGTGTGGATTGCGATATTTGTCAAGGCTTTCCGGTTTATGAAATATCCAATGATCATGCGGATGAAGTAGATATTTTCATTATGACTTCCTACAATTATCGACATGAGATTACAACGGAGCTCAGGAAGTCTGGCTGCAAGGTTTTGGATATTTATGAATCTTTGGAGCAGCGTGGAATCAGGCTGCTGTCTTCTCCCGAAAAATATCGGAAGGGAGCGCATAATATTTTGCACGCGTTTCTTACGAAATGGAAAAACGCAGATGAGGGTAAAAAGGAGGAGGCGTTTCGGGAACTCCTGACAGCTGCCTGTGAAGCAAAAGATTTCTATCTGTTGGAGGAGCTGTGCAGAGACTCAGAGACTGAATATGAATGGGTAAAAAAAATAAAAGATCAGTACGAGCGATTACATGCCAGCCTAAGAGATGCGGTTGGAAAGAGGAGACAGAAAGATATAGTAATGTACTGGCTGGATGCGATCCCTCATCAATGGAGAACTTATTTTGCGGGACTGCATAAACTGGCGGAAACGGGATTGTGTTTTGAGCAGGCATATAGCTGCACACCTTACACGCATCAGGCGTCGCGCGCAATATTTTCGGGACTGCTTCCGCTAAGTGATTGTGAGAAATCGTTAGAACAAATAGGAAGGGAAAACAGTGGACTGATTCAGTATTTAGAAGATAGAGATTATAAAATACGTCACATAGGACACGATGCGCCAACCTATGAGGAAGGCTGCCTGCAGAGGGAGTATTCAATGAATACCAATAAGGACACATCCTGTAATGACATCTTGTGGCGGACAGTTTGTGAAATGATAGGAGCAGACGCACCGGTTTTCCTGATTGCGCATTTCGTGGTGGAGACACATCCGCCCATGCTTTGCGCGGCATTGGAACAGTTGAATTATGTGGTTGAAGATCACAATTATCTGCCGCAGTTTCGGGTTTCCGCAGATTATATTGATAAGAGGGTCATGTATTATTATGGGATTCTAAAGGGAAATGACCGGCTGCAAATTTTTATGAGCGATCATGGAGAACATACGACTAAGCGATTCCCGGACAGATATTGGAGTCAGCATAAACTTCATGCCTGCTGCTTCGCAGTGGGGAAAGGGATATGTCCGCAAAGAGAGAAACGTATTTTTTTCTATACGAGATTTGAGCAGTTGATCAGGTGGATGATAGAACCCGATCGAAATCGTTATGAAGACTGTCTTTCCGAATATGCTCTTTTTCAAGATACGGATATTTATTCGGAAATGCTGGCAAACCGGTTTATCAGGAAAGGAAGGGCGCAGTACGCCCTGGCGTATCGCGGCGCTTTGGATGGGAAATATAAGTATGCAGTCAATGCGATAGGACAGGAGTTTTTTTATCAAATAGTTGATGATAAAGATATTGAGGTGAAGAAGGAGGATGCCCCTGAAATCTTTCAACGATTGATGGAACAAGCGGGCAGCGATTTCCCTGACCTGTCCGGGTATGAAAAATATAGATTTGTTCCGAGGCTTTATGAAGCGGCGAAAAGGGAAGGGTAAGGAAGGGAGGATGCAGATATGAAAGCATTGATATTAAATTCCGGAATGGGAAGCAGGATGGGAGTATTGACATCTGAACATCCTAAGTGCATGACGGAGATTTCGCATCAGGAAACGATCTTAAGCAGACAACTGCGTCAACTGAGAGAAGCGGGAATCAAGGAAGTTATTATTACGACGGGGCGGTTTGCCGATGTGTTGGTCAGCTATTGTCAGGAGCTGGATGTGGATCTGGATATCACTTATGTGAAAAATGAGGAATATGAGACGACGAACTATATCTATTCTATCTATCGTGCGAAAGAGTATCTGCGGGACGATATTCTGCTGCTTCATGGAGATATGGTTTTTGAGGATGGCATTTTGGAGGAAATGCTGGCAAAAGAGGAAAGCTGCATGGCTGCTGATTCAAAATTGGAATTGCCGGAGAAGGATTTTAAGGCAGTGCTCAAGGAGGGCAGGGTCACAGAGATAGGAATCGAGTTTTTTAAGGATGCTGTTACGGTATGGCCTCTGTATCGGTTAAAGGCAGAAGATTGGAACGTATGGCTGAAAAATATCGAGCATTTTTGTGAGACCGGGAACAGGACATGCTATGCGGAAAATGCTTTTAACGAAATATCCGATCAGTGTATGGTAACGCTTTTTGATGTGGGGAACAGACTCTGTGCGGAGGTAGATGACTATGAGGATTTGGTAACGGTAGCAGCTCGGATAAAGCAGATAGAAAACCGAACGGTTTATATGAGCTTTTCCACGGATGTGTTACATAGCGGTCATATTGCAATCATCAGGAAAGCAGCAAAATTTGGAAAACTGATCGTAGGTGTGCTCTCGGACGAGGCAGTGATGAGATATAAAAGGATTCCCTTGCTGCCGTTTGAAGAAAGAAAAGTGCTGTTTGAAAATATTGCAGGGGTCTATCGGGTCGTTCGGCAGGAAACGTTGAGTTATCGGGAAAATCTGCAAAAGTACAGACCGGATTTTGTAGTACATGGGGATGACTGGAAGACCGGTTTTCAGAAACCGGTGCGGGATGAGGTGGTTTCTTTGCTGGCGGAATACGGGGGGAGACTGATCGAGTTTCCTTATGCCGGGGAGGATAAATACAAGGAACTGGATAACAGGGCGCGCAGAGAGATATCCCTGCCGGATTTCAGGAGGGCACGATTAAAGAAATGCCTGGAGATCAAAGGTCTTGTTACCGTTTTGGAGGCGCATAGCGGATTGTCAGGACTGATCGTAGAAAACAGTGTTGTTTATCAGGAGGGCGGAGCAAACCAGTTTGACGCGATGTGGTTAAGTTCCCTGTGCGATTCTACGGAAAAGGGGAAACCGGATATTGAGCTTGTGGATATGACTTCTCGATTCAGAACGATTGATGACATCATGGAGGTTACGACCAAGCCCATAATATTCGACGGTGATACGGGAGGGTTAGTAGAGCATTTTGTATACACGGTTCGAACATTGGAGCGTATGGGAGTTTCCATGATCATCATCGAGGACAAGACCGGCTTAAAGAAAAATTCTCTGTTTGGCACGGAAGTGCCGCAGACACAGGAGAATATCGATAATTTTTGCAGAAAGATTAAAGCGGGAAAGCGGGCGCAGAAAACAACCGAATTTATGATCTGTGCCAGAATAGAGAGTCTGATCTTGGAAAAGGGCATGGAGGATGCGCTGACGCGGGCGGAAGCATATGTGGATGCCGGCGCGGATGCGATCATGATCCACAGTCGAAAAAAGGACCCGGCGGAAATCTTTGAGTTCGTTGACAGATTTCGTGCCGGTAATAAGGTGACCCCGCTGGTAGTAGTGCCGACGTCTTTTCACGCTGTAAAGGAAGAAGAATTTAAGGAACGGGGTGTTAATATCGTTATTTATGCCAATCAGTTGACCAGAGCGGCAGTTCCGGCAATGAAGAAAGCTGCCAGCGATATTCTGGAGCATCATCGGGCAATGGAGTGCGATGAAAACTGTATGCCGTTTGGTGAGATCATAAAGCTGATCCCGGAGGATGTGGTGTGAGATGAACGGACAGTTGAAGGTAGAAGCAGACAAGGATTATCTGGGGATGGATGCGTATCTGATTCGTCAAGCACCGAAAAGGATTTTGCTGGTGTGCGGGAAATCGGTCTCTTTGCTGAAAATCGGAAAATATTTTGAAACATTGGAGAGCAGGCTGGGTATATCGGTGGTAACCTTTCAGGGATTTTCCCCAAATCCGGAGTATGAATCAGTGGAACAAGGTGTTCGCTGTTATAGAGAATCCGACTGCGACATGATTGTGGCTGTCGGAGGGGGGAGTGCCATGGATGTGGCGAAATGTATTCGGCTTTTTGTGCCAATGGATCCGAGTGAAAGTTATCTCAAACAGAAAATGCAGCCGTCGGAGATTCCGTTTTTTGTGATTCCGACAACTGCGGGTACGGGAAGTGAAGCGACACATTTTGCGGTTATTTATGTTCAAGGGAAAAAGCAGTCGATTGCCCATGAGACATGTCTGCCGGATGCGGTTATGCTGGATGCCTCGCTGCTTGACAGCCTGCCCTTGTATCAGAGAAAGGCAACATGTATGGATGCGCTGTGCCACGCGCTGGAATCCTATTGGTCGGTCCGTTCCACAGAAGAAAGCAAAGAGTATGCAAAAGAGGCGATACAGCTGATTTTGAAACATGCCAAAGGATATTTGGAAAATCAAGGCATAGCAAATGAAAAGATGCTTATGGCGGCTCATCTGGCAGGGAAAGCGATCAATATTGCCAGGACAACGGCGGGACACGCATTGTGTTATAAACTGACCTCACTTTACGGAATTGCTCATGGACATGCAGCGGCATTGTGCGTGAGAGAAGTATGGCGGTATATGCTGGCACATTTAGAGCTGTGCAGGGATGTTCGCGGAAGGGAATATTTAGAGTGCATATTTGCTGAAATAGCTGATGTTATGGGATGTGAGGACAAAGAGGAGGCGCTTGACCGTTTTGAAGCGATCATACAAAGTATGGATCTTGGGATTGAGAAAGGCGACAATGAGATATGTTGGAAAGAGCTTGTTGGTTCTGTGAATGTAGAAAGGCTTAACAACAGTCCTGTCGTTTTGACAGAAAGCGCGATAGACGAAATATACCATAGGATTTTCGGCGGATGTTTGTCATAAGGGATATTGATCAAAAATGGAGACGGTAAAATGAAAGCAGAAATATTTTCAAAAAAAATAAGTGATATGGGAATCAGAACCGTAACCGGCGTTCCGGATTCTACCCTGCAGCAGTTTTGTGATTACATAGGTCGAGAGGAAGAAAAGGTATTTGACAACCATGTTGTGGCAGAAAACGAGGGTGCCGCTATCGGGATTGCCATCGGAGAGTATCTGGCTACGGGATGTCCGGCATGTGTATACATGCAGAACAGCGGACTGGGAAACGCAGTCAACCCTCTCACATCGCTGGCGCATACAGATGTATATGGGATACCAATGTTGTTAGTTGTGGGATGGCGGGGTGAGCCGGAGACAAAGGATGAGCCGCAGCACAAATATATGGGGAAAATCACTCTGGGACTGTTAAAGCTTTTGGATATTTCTTATGCGGTCGTAGCTTCTGAAACAACAGAGGGAGAATTGGAAGCTTTTTTGCAGGAAGCAAAAGCGGCGTTTTCTGAAAATAAGCAGTATGCTCTTGTCATAAAGAGAGGCGCATTTGACAAAGAAAAGACCGCTGTATACAGAAATTCATATTCTATGAAAAGAGAGCGGGCAATTGAAATCATTGTGGATTGGCTGCAACAGGAGGATATCGTTGTTTCTACAACAGGAAAGATTTCAAGGGAATTGTATGAGCAATGCAACATGATCAAGGGCAGTCATGAACAGGCTTTTTTAACGGTGGGAGGTATGGGGCATACCAATATGATCGCCTGCCAGATAGCCTGCAGAAAACCGAAGCAGCGGGTGATCTGCCTGGACGGTGATGGCGCGCTTTTGATGCACATGGGGAGTCTGGCGATATTGGCGCAGAATCCGGTGGACAATATGATACATATCTGTTTGAATAATGAGGCGCATGAATCCGTAGGAGGAATGCCTACGGGAGCGCCGGGTGTATCGTATGCCTCTATAGCGCAAAAATGCGGATATTGCAAAGTGTGTCGGGTAGAAGATGAAACGGAACTTCAAAAAATTTTGTCTGAACTTCGCATGGAGCGGCAAATGGCTTTCTTAGAGATCGGTGTTGCGGTCGGATCAAGGGATGATTTGGGAAGACCGGGAGAGACGCCGGAGGAGAATAAAATGGCGTTTATGAAATGTTTGAAAGAAAGATGATAAATTTTTGAATTTTAAGTGAAGGGCGATGCCTCGTAGAAAAATAATTGACGGTATTTCGCCAAAATGCTATAACTATCAAAATATAGATAGTAACAGCCTACAAACAGCCAATACCCACAAAATATTGTATGTGCACTTTTCCCATCCGGTGATCTCCGTACGCTCAGCCTTCCTTGACACAGAAAGACCGGCTCTGTAAAATAAACTCATCAGAGAAATTCAAACAGAGGTGCATTCTGCACGTTCATGACAGTTTCTGTCGGATTTTTCTAAACATACTGACAACAGAAAATGCGGCAGGACTATTGTATCGAAAACGAAATCCTGGAGGAGTTTCTGAGGGAGAACCGGGCGGAGGTGCTGGGGATGTTATTGGAAGAATTTGATGTGAAGAGATATGAGAGAACGTTAAGAGCCGAGGGGCGCGAGGAGGGCATCCGGGAAGGTGTGGAGATTGGTATAGAACAGGGTATCCGCTGTATGGTGGAAGTCTTGCAGGAAGCCGGGCAAACAAAAGATTTTGTGACGAAAAAGGTTGCAGAGAAGTATTCGCTGCCCGAGACGGAGGCGCAGCAGAAGCTTTTGCGATACTGGAAGTAAATATACAGGTGGTGTCCCCTTCCTTTTATCTTTGAGTTTCCGCAAACTGTAAAATAAAAAAGCGTATATCCTTCCAAAGTGCCAATCCGCCTGATTTTTGAGATAATAAGAATGGCAGCTTCCCGATCAGAGGCACCTTATTAAGCCCCGCCGGAACCGGACTTTGGGAGATATATTCTTTTATCTACTACAAAAAGAATGGGGATTCCTTATATTTAGGACAATTTTAGAAAGTTGTTTATGTGGATATCCGTAGAGCCGCTGTCTTGTGGATAAAATTGCGGAAACTCAAGAAGGAATGGCACTTGACTACAGAATGTAAATAGTGTAAAATGGTGTAAATTTTTGGAAATATCCAGCGATATAATGACGAAAGATGGGTAGGATATGGCAGAAAAAAGCTTAAAGGATCCGATATACGGTTACATTGAAATCGATGAATCAATTATGCATACCGTAGTTGACACGCCTACCTTCCAACGTTTGCGCAATATTGTGCAGACCAGTTATGCACCTCTCTATTCAGCGGCAGTACATAATCGTTTCATCCATTCACTCGGCGTATATCATTTGGGGGAAATTGCTTATCGGGCAGTGGAAAAATCAATCCGGAACAACCATGAGATCGGCAATATAAAGGATTTGGACAGATATGGGGAGATATTTCGCCTTGCGTGTCTTTTGCATGATGTAGGTCACGCGCCATTTTCTCATACAGGTGAGGAATACTATTTAGATTTAAAACAAAAAGGGAGCAAAAGGTACAGTGAGCTGCATAATATGCTTATAGAGGCGGTCGGAAATGGACAGTTTAAGACAGACGTCAAAAGCAGAGAGATGAGGTTTGAACCGGCAAAGCCGCACGAGATTATGAGCGCTATCGTAGCGTTAAGGCAATTTCCAAAATTATTTAATAACAGTAAAGAACGATCTTTTTTTGCCAGATGTATTACGGGTTATTGCTATACAAAATTGACACAGAACCAAGATATCTGGAACTGTTTGATACGACTTCTGAATGCTGATGTCATTGATGTGGATAAATTGGATTATCTAATTAGGGATGCGTATATTACGGGATTTGACACAGTGAAGATTGATTATGTCAGGTTATTGGGAGCTTTGTGCCTGTGGAGGGATGAAGAGGGAACTTGGAAATTAGTATTTCATAAGTCAGCTCTCAGTGTCATTCAAAATGTTGTCTTTGCTCATGATGCGGAGCGGCACTGGATACAAAATCATCCGGTAGTACAGTATGAAGGCTATATTTTAAATCATGCCATTGCGCAGGTCAATAGCCGATTTTCCGAGGCTGATCACGGATTGTTTTCGTATGAGACGTTGACGGAAGAGGGAAACCTGTTGGAGAATCATATTCATATTTCTTTGTTGGCGGATGATGATTTGGTTTATTTAATGAAAAATGTTTGTCCGGATGAAACGACAAGGGAATATTTTAACAGGCAGAATCGCAGACATCCAATATGGAAGTCGGAAGCGGAATATAAAAGTTTGTTTTATTGCAGATCAGGGGAAGACAGCGATATAACCAACTTTATAGAAAAGGAGATTGATGATTTATCGCAATATGTCTTGAATATAACAGGGAAAGAGACGATAGATGAGTCTACAATAACAGCTTGTAAAAAGCAGATTGAGGAATTGAATCAAAAGGTAAATGAGGTCAAAAAAAGGGAAAAGGATGAGATTACCAAACTGTTAAAAGAAGCAAAAAAGCACCTTGAAGTCCTTGAATGTATGCATAGAGTAACGATAAAAAGTGAAGTAGTGTTTGATTTGCTGATCTTGAGGGCAAACCAGTTTAACAGTGGCTTTTTGAAAGAGGAATTTGCACAACTTCCAATCTTATTTCCGGATAGAAATTGTACGAATGATTTCGGGAAGATTGTTAACAGTATGAATGCTGAAAAGACTGAAAAAAATGAATTTTTTTATATATTTTACAGAAGAAAACAGGGCGGAGGACAAAAAGAATCGATTGATGCGGAAGCTCTTGTGCAGGGGTTTGCTGATATAGCGAACAATAAGGCCAGATAAATTTTGGGCAGTTTTACCTATGTACAAGAAGAGGAATCTGGTTATAATAAAACTAAGCCATATATAAATATATAATATTATATTGAGGTGGAATATGAGCATAAAAATTGGAATAGCAGATTTGGTTGCAAATGCACTCATTGAGTTAGTTGATAATGATGAGAATAATCGAGAGGTAACATACGAACAGTTGAACGAGTATGGCGCTCTTGTGATTGAGACACTTAACGCGCAGAAAGAAGAGGCAATACTGATTATTTCTAAGGAAAGAACGAAAGCGTTCCTCTATGACTATTCTGATTTTTTTGAAGTTAGGGTCAATGCGAAAAAGGAAAAATGTATCGCTTTGAAGGAGGGGAAGACAACAGAAGAGTTGAAAGAGTTATTTAGAGGATATTTGTCTTTGGATATGCTGATGGCATTTATCAGTGAAAATACTTTACAGGCTCTAGGAATATCGCCGTGATATTGGTGTACTTGTATTGTAGATTGATATCAAATAACCTTCGATTGCCAAAAAAGAAAAGGCAATCGGAGGTTGTTTTTTATGTATTTGAGAATTATCCCTCAATGTGCTATAATCTTTACACCACGATTAAAAAGAGCAGTACGGGAGGAAATCCGATGGATTTTGAATTAACCGCATCTATGATGTGCGCAAATTACGGTAATCTGGAAAAGGAAGTCAGGGACCTGGAGGCAGGCGGCATCGATTCCTTTCATATTGATATCATGGATGGGCGCTATGTGCCCAATTTTGCCATGTCCTTAAATGACATGGCTTATATCGCGTCTGCGACAAAGAAGCCGCTGGACGTGCATCTGATGATAGAACATCCCAACAACAATATTCATATTTTTTTGGAAAAACTGCGCAAGGGCGATACCGTTTATATTCACCCGGAAGCGGAGTATCATCCCTCTACCACCCTGCAAAAGATCATCAATGCGGGCATGATCCCGGGGATTGCCATCAATCCGGGCACCAGTATCGAGACGGTCATGGAGATGCTGGTGATCGTGAAAAAAGTGCTGGTGATGTCGGTGAACCCGGGGAATGCGGGACAGATGTATCTGCCTTATGTGGGCAAAAAAATCACGAAACTGTTAGCGATCAAGGACGAGATAAATTTCGAGATTTATTGGGACGGTGCCTGCGGTGCGGATAAGATCATGCAGTACGCGCCCCGGGGAGTGAAGGGTTTTGTGCTGGGCACCACGCTTCTCTTTGGTAAGGAGGCGCCTTACGGAGAGACGCTGAAAAACATCCGCGAGCTGCATTTTTAAGAGGAAATGGGGGATGCGGATATGGTGACAGCGCTTCTTTTGTCCGGCGGGACAGGAACGAGGATGGGTGTGGAGACGCCGAAGCAGTACATAAAAGTAAAAGGCAGGATGATTATTGACTATTGCCTGCAGACGCTCCTTGGGCATGAGGCGATCGACGCTGTGCAGATTGTGGCGGACAAGATGTGGCAGGAGAAGATTCTTGCCTGTGTGGAGAATATATGGTGCGGCAAATTCCGCGGCTTTTCGCAGCCGGGGAAAACCAGACAGCTTTCTGTCTGGAACGGACTGACGGATATCAGAAAGTACGCCGGAAACGGGGATCATGTGTTGATCCATGACGCGGCAAGACCGCTGGTGTCGGCACAGCAGATAACGGACTGCCTGGAAGCGGTGAAGGCAGGGCATGACGGGGCACTTCCCGTTCTGCCCATGAAAGATACGGTATATTACAGTGAGGACGGCGCGGCTGTCACTTCCCTTTTGGAGCGCAGCAGGATTTATGCGGGGCAGGCGCCGGAGCTTTTTGTGTTGGGGAAGTATTATGAGGCGAATCGGGCGCTTTTTCCGGAACGGATCTTGCGGATCAACGGCTCTACGGAACCGGCGGTGATGGCAGGCATGGACATTGCCATGATCCCGGGGGATGAGGGGAATTTTAAGATTACGACAAAGGCGGATCTGGAGCGGTTTGAGGAGATAATAAAATGAAGGCTTGGGTCTTACATGGAATCAATGATCTTCGGTTCGAGGATATAAACTCTCCCACCATAGGAGAGAATGAAATTTTGCTTGCCGTGAAGGCGGTGGGGATCTGCGGCTCGGACATTCCGCGGGTATTTTATACAGGGACCTATTCTTATCCGCTGATTCCGGGGCATGAGTTTGCGGGACAGGTGGCGGCTGTGGGCGCGGCTGTGGATGAGAAATGGCAGGGAAAGCGGGTCGGCGTCTTTCCGTTGATTCCCTGCGGGGAATGTCCGCCCTGCCAAAGGGAACAGTATGAAATGTGTCGGCATTACGATTATCTTGGCTCCCGCAGGAACGGCGCCTTTGCGGAGTATGTGGCAGTACCGGAGAAAAACCTGATTGCTCTGCCCGAAGGGGTGCGGTTTGAGGAAGCGGCGATGCTGGAGCCGATGTCGGTGGCGGTGCATGCCATGAGAAAGGCGGCGCCTTCGCCGGAGGATCATATCGCAATCTGCGGTCTGGGCACGATCGGGTTGTTTCTGCTCATGTTTTTGCGGGAAGCGGGCTGCCTAAATGTGTCTGTGATCGGAAATAAAGACTTTCAGAAAAGAATGGCGCTGCAGCTGGGCTTGTCGGAAGCATCGTTTTGCGACAGCAGGACGCAGGAGGTAGAACAGTGGCTGTCCGAGCGGACGGGTGGAAAAGGCGCGGATGTGTTTTTTGAGTGCGTCGGAAAAAACGAGACCATGGTGCAGGCGGTCGATTTGACGGGACCCGGCGGGCGGATCATGCTCGTGGGCAACCCGGCGGCAGACATGACGATGCCGAAAGCGGTGTACTGGAAGATCCTGCGCAATCAGTTGACGGTGTTTGGTACCTGGAACTCTTCCTTTACCCATAAAAAGGACGATGACTGGCATTATGTGTTGGACAGGCTGGAAGCGGGAAAGATTTCGCCGTCAGCGTTTATCACCCACCGGCTGCCGTTGGAGGAGCTGGACAGAGGGCTTTTGGTGATGAAGGATAAGCAGGAAGAATACGGAAAAGTGATGATTTTACGAGGGACGAGTAAAAATTTTTGTCAATAATAGCAAAAATTTCCTTGCCAAATGTGGGAGAACAACCGATACTTAAATAAGGAGTATTTTTTTTACAATTATACATTATAGCGTTCTTTTGGCTTTTGGTAAACATGGAGGTTGCGGAAAGAAGCGGAGGATTCAGTTATGGGAGTTTCGTCAATACAGCACAATATGCTTATGGTGAATGCCAACCGGCATATGAATAAAAATGCAAAGGTGAAGGCAAAATCGGCGGAGAAGCTTTCTTCCGGGTACAAAATTAACCGCGCGGCGGATGATGCGGCGGGTTTGTCTATGTCCGAGAAAATGCGTCGGATGGTCAATGGATTGAATCAGGGCTCGGAGAATGCACAAAATGGTGTATCATGGGTGCAGATTGGTGACGGTTCTCTGGAGGAGACTCATGCCATGCTCCATCGAATGACGGAACTTGCTGTTAAGGCGTCTACCGAGACGTGCACGGATGCCGACCGTATGATGATGGAGTCAGAATTTGACCATCTGCAGAAAGAGATTGACAGGCTCACAGATAATACCTATTTTAATGAGAAGCATATTTTCAAGGAACATGATTATCCGTATTATCAGATTGAGGGACAGGTACAGTGGCCTCAGAGTCTGATGCATAAGGTGCGTGCCGGTGAAAATGATCTGATCATAACTTACAGGGAGAAGGAGACTGATCCGCCGAAGCAGGCGTCAATTACTGTGCCGCTCGGAGAGTATACGACGAGAGAATTGATGGATGAGATTGATACGGCGCTGAGAGATGCGGGATTGATGGATGACGGCGTTGTGTTTGAGTACACGGATTTTGGAACCTGTAATCTGAATTTGGAAGGCGGGGAGAAGATCGATGATGTTTCCGGCGGGCTTACCTACCTGCTGTTTGATAAATATGACGGCGGCACGCTGGGCGCATTGATCGGAACGACGAAGTATTCTTCGCCGCTGGAAATTGTGAGAAATGAAAATGATAAACTGTATTTTAAGGTGATTCCCGCCGATGGAGATCCAAGTAAAGAAAGAGATATAGAGATCACGTTGGATCCGGGAGATTATTCAAAAGCAGCGCTGATCACAATTCTGAATCAGAAGCTGCAGGATCCGCAGCCTCAGGGCGCGGGCACAAACGTGACTGCGGAGGAATACGGCACCGGGATCATGCTTTCCAGCCCGGACTATATTATTACGGAATTCAAGGGCAATATGTTCGAAATTGACGGAAAGATGCCCTATTACACATCCGTCTTTTATGACAATATCCATCATGCGATGGTGACTTATGAGCCGGCAGAGCTTCAGGGAGGCGGCGTTCTGTCGGCACCTTCCTATAGGGATCCATATGGTAATGTTTATAAATCTACCGGCAGCGATCCCAAAAATCAGGAGTTTCATTTCAATGATCAAAACAGCCTTTTGGTGTTAAATCCAAACGGCGGCTCGGAGATTACCATTGATTTTATGCAGATGGATCCGAATCAGAAAAAGGATATGCAAAACGTGGTTTCCTTCCTGAACCGGGAGTTTGCAAAGAATAGTGCGGAATTGAGGGCGGAAGTGGTGCATCTGAGCGAGCGGCAGAATGTGGGAAACGGGAAATATGAGTACCGCGATGCGCTGCGGATCGTTTCTACAGCAAAGGGCAAGGAGATGGAAAGCACTATCGGGATCAATAAGACGAAGAGCACTGCTTATGATCTTCTCTTCACTTCCGAAAGCAAGACCATTTATGGGGATAAGGCTGAATTTGGAGGAAACAACGGAGGACCGTCAACGAATTTCCGCCTGTTTGGAAAGGAGACTGTAAGCGGCGGGCTGAATGTGAAAAATATGCAGAACGATGCCTTTACCTTCACTTATACGATGGATGGTAAAACAGAGACTTTTGACGTCGTTCTGGCGGAGAAGAATTATTCCGGAACGGAGCTGGCAGCGGAAATTGAGAGGCAGCTGAATGCGCATTTTACCGGGGCGGCTGATGTTGATGATAAGTATAAAGACGATGACGGGAAAGTCTTTAAAGTGAGATTGGGAAAATCTTCGGAGCCGGGGCTTAGTAATCTTGATTCGAACCAGAGCGGTCATATTGTGTTGGAGGGCGCGACAGCATTTGTCACCAATATTTCGGTGAACGCTTTTTCGAGCACAAATACCGGCTATGACGATATTTTTGAGGGCGAAAAGAGGATACCGGTAGGAGTGCCGGAAACCGGCAGGGCAACCCAGATCGTGTTACCCGATAATATGGCAAAGGTGGATCCGGTAACCGGTAAGGTGACAATTGACGGTGCTTATAATAAATTAAAGGTGCGGGTGGACGGAGACGAGGACTGGCGGGAAGTGGACATCGCCGGAACATGGGACTCTTATGAAAAGCTGGCGGAGCATATTACAAATGAGCTTGCCCCCACCGGAGAGCCGATTTCCTTTAATACATACTCGGTGCAGGGGACGACGAAAAGCGTTGCGCCCAGGCAAGTTGATCATAAGGAGGGGAATACATCTTCGAACGTCGGGTTCTTTACATATACAAAGCGGGGATACACGCATAGGACCGGACCGGAAGGCGAAACCGGGACGCGTGACGCGAATGATGCACCGGTGATTACATTTGGCGCGGATCTTGACGGTGAGATAAAAATTACGGATAAGAATAAAGACTTAAACTTTAATCTGCTTCTCGGTAAGGAGGGTTCGGAGACAACAAAAGAAGTTAAAATAAATTTAAAGAATCTGCTGCCGTCCGGACAGGATAAATTTGCCGATATCGACGCTTTTTGTACGGCGGTGCAGGGTGCGGTGAACGCGCAGCTCGGGGTGTCGGCGGATAGTTATGGCGGCGTTAAGGTGGAGCCAGACGGTAACCGGGTAACGCTGACAGGCGGTCTGAAGAATGTCGTTGACCCTAATTCCGAAGTGGATGCGGCGAAGGTTAAGATTGTCATGGACACGGCGGAAGGCGGTTTTCTCTATGATTTGCATGGCGTAACATCCGAGGCGTCCTATACAGTGGGGGCGTGGGAGACGGAATCGGGAAACAATAAGGGCACTTCGGGTCCTTACAACAAGAACTTAAATACCTCTGCGACGGCAAACGGAGAAACCATCAAAATTACGTTAAAGCAGCCTGCAAGCGACGGCGGAGAGGTTACGATTGATGTGCCTTTGAACGGCACCTGCAGTAATCTGCAGACTGCGGTGAATAATGCGTTCGGTGCAGGTAAAATCACAGTTGATACATCAGGCGGACGGTTGAAATTTACCACCGTAGGGAAGGGCGATGACTATGATGTCACGGTAGATGAGGGGAACAGCCCGGCGCTGGGTATTCTGTTTGGATATAATCAGGGCGGAGGTTCCTATGGGAAAGAATTAAAAAATGAGGCTTCCGGAACAATTCTGAAGAAAGTACAGGATGAATTTACATATGACGCTTCGGATAACCTTACAATGAAGATTACGGTGGATGACCAGCCATATGTAATCACGCTGGACGCTGGCGTCAAATACGGCAACGGTAAGAACGGAACAACGGATATTGCGAAGGCGATTAAGGATAAAGTCAACGCGATGGCGGGAAAGCAGGTTTTGAGCGACGACTGTGTGGTGAATAAAGACGGATATATTTACCTGAAGACGGAAGCAAAGAATGGGGCGGATTCCAAGATCGAGGCTGTCTATGATGAAAAGAGCGCGATGCGGAAAATTTTCGGAGACGAGGCGATAGCGGGCGCAAAGGCGGAATTTATTCAGGATGCGAACGGAGATAAAAAACTGCAGCTCACAAGAGTGCAGGATCCCAAGGTTCCGGATTCCTCTTATCCAGGCTATAAGGCTCTCTATGTGGTTTCTCATGTGGGGACCAATGGGGCGTATCAGGGCGGCGCGTTTGTGATGCCGGAAATAGAGGATGTGCCGCCGATGGGAGTTTCAGGCAACGATCCGGGGAATTTCTCGTACGTGGACGGCGTTGACCTTGTGCTGAATGAAAACGGTAAGTTGGAACTTGACGAGTATAACAATGTGCTTGATTTTTATTATACGGATCAGTATGTCAACGATCGCAGTCCGGCGAATCCGCCGACGAACCCGAGAAAGATTCATGTAACAATGAATCCGGGAGAATGGGATCTGGCTCTGCTGCAAAAAACGCTGCAGGCAGAGATTGACAAACAGACAGATAATAAACGGAAGCTGGAGGTGACGGTTGACGGAAAAGGCGTTCGCATCCAGTCGGCGAAATCCGGCGGTCAGTACAGGATTTACACAAGTTCAGACAGCGTATATCAGAATTACAGATGGACACCGGTGGGACCTTCCGGCAGTTTTTATGATAAAGTTATGTGTCAGGCAAAGACAGATTCTTCAATTTTTAACGCGAAGGAGAAACCGGGTTATAAATCGGAGGAAGGCGTGTATGCGGTTGGCAGACAGGATATCAAGAATCAGGAGGTAAAGATTCAGAAGGACGGAAACGATGAACTGAGTCTGGAGCTCAGCGTGCCCTTGCCGGGGAGACGGAATCCAGCGCAGAAACCGGAGGATCCGAATGATGATTATATTCCGTTTAAGCTGGAAATGAAGTTGGATCCGGGTTATTATCAGGGAGATTCGCTCGTACAGCAGGTTCAGAAACAGCTTGATAAAGCATTGGTTAAGAACGGACTTCCGGCGGGACTGGTCGAGGCTGGAATCGACATCATAAAAACGGCGACATCGATCGTCGGCTCCCTCAATGACAGGGCTTTGACGTTTAAGATTTCTGACAAGGTGCAGGGACCGGTGGAAGGTCGATATGGCATTGACGCGATTGGCGGTACAGCGGCGTACAGCGTCTTCTATCAGACGGATGGCGATATCACAAAAGCATATATTAAGGGCGGTAAGGATGTATCGAAGGGTGTTGAGATCAAACCGGGTGCAAACGATTTTTCTGTGGATGTAGACGGGAAGACATACCGGATTACTCTGGATGCGGGAAAGTACACGCCGGAAGATTTGGCGAAGCATATCACAGAGAAATTTCAGCAGCTGCCTGATCCTTGTCCGCTGACCGCAATGGTGGACGACGGTCACATCAAACTGATGCATAACCAGTTTGGCAAGCACAAGATCAGCAATTTGAACGGTTCGATAAAAAACCAGCTGTTCTTTACGGAAAAGGGAGCGAAGGAGACGGAGGATCCGATACATCTTCGACTGAGCAGCAGCTCCGGCGATTGGACGCATATAGACAGGCCATGGATGAATACCGTTTCTCTGGGAATCAATTCGTTGACGGTCTCTAAAGTCAAGTATGCGCAGAAAGCAATCGGTCGTTTGAAAGAAGCGGTCACAAAGGCGTCGGATGTGAGATCTTATTTTGGCGCGAAACAGAACAGTCTGGAGAGCACGATTCGCAATAACGAGAATAAGGCGGAGAATACGCTGGCGGCGGAAACCCGGCTCAGAGATGCGGATTTTAGCAAAGAGACGGTGGATAACGCCCTTGCCAGCATTTCGGAGCAGGCGGGCGCGTCCATGATGGCGCAGCTTCTGAGAAACACGCAGCTTGCTCTGCAGTTGTTAAAGTAAACGACGCTGTGTTGGAAAAGAAAGACCGTAGGATTGACAAATTCTACGGTCTTTTTGCTGAGGAAGAATTATGGAAGGATTCCGATATGGTACGTTTGAGCTTGCAACTTTCCCGAATTTGTTATATGATATTTCTATATTTTCATGGGACAGGCGAAAAAAGCCTTTCCAAACGACAGATAGCGTTTGCTTTCATGACGGAGGTTGCTGTATGAGTGAAACGTATGTGGAATGTCTGGTGGCGAGAAGCAGTTCTGCGCTGATGCGTTTTTTGAAAACGCTGTTCATCATGTTGACTGTGGTGTTTGTAGTGATTGGTGTCGTCTTTATACCGGGACTGCTGGTGGCGATCGCGACGGGCATTGTCGCATACTTTTCCTATATGAATGCGGAAATTGAGTATGAGTACCTGTATCTGGACAAGGAAATCCACGTGGATAAGGTGATGGCGAAAAGCCGCCGGAAAAAGGTGGGCAAGTATGAGCTTGAAAAGATGGAGATTTTTGCGCCCCTCAATTCCCACAGGCTGGATTCTTACAGAAACCGTCAGGTGAAGACGCTTGATTACAGCTCGGGTATTGCTGCGCAGCCGGAGAAGCGTTATATGATGATTTGGAACGGTGACAAAGAAGGCACCGTAAAAATTATTTTTGAACCCAATGCGGAAATGGTTAAGGCGATTCAGAGCGTTTCGCCTCGTAAGGTATTTACGGATTAACATACTTTTATGGTTGAATGATACTGTCAGTTGAAGGGCTGGCAGTATTCTTCATATAACAGCCGTGCAAGAGAAACAAGCGGCGCGCAACAGGCAATCACACAACACAGGAGGAGAGAAGATGGGTCAGATTATTGGCGAGGGAATTACTTTTGACGACGTGCTCTTAGTGCCGAGCTATTCGCAGGTGATTCCGAATCAGGTGGACTTGACAACGAATCTTACGAAAAAAATCAGACTGAACATTCCCATGATGAGTGCGGGAATGGATACGGTGACGGAACACAGGATGGCGATTGCCATGGCAAGACAGGGCGGCATCGGCATCATTCACAAGAACATGTCCATTGAAGCGCAGGCTGAGGAGGTAGATAAGGTCAAACGTTCCGAGAATGGCGTTATCACGGATCCTTTTTCCTTGACGCCGGAGCACACGCTGGCTGACGCAGATGCCTTGATGGCAAAATTCCGCATTTCCGGAGTACCTATTACCGAGGGCAGAAAGCTTGTCGGTATCATCACGAATCGTGACTTAAAATTCGAGACAGATTTTAAGAAAAAAATCAAGGAGTCCATGACATCCGAGAACCTGATTACCGCCAAGGCAGGCATTACGCTGGATCAGGCAAAGGAGATCCTCGCCAGAGCCAGGAAAGAAAAACTGCCCATTGTGGACGACGATTATAATCTGGTGGGACTGATCACCATCAAGGATATTGAAAAAACCATCAAGTATCCGCTGGCGGCAAAAGACAGCCAGGGCAGGTTGTTGTGCGGTGCGGGCGTGGGCATTACGGCAAACGTCCTTGACCGGGTGAAGGAGCTGATTTCGGCAAAGGTAGATGTGGTGGTGCTCGATTCCGCACACGGACATTCGGAGAACGTATTAAAATGCCTGCGGATGATCAAGGAAACCTATCCGGATCTGCAGGTGATCGCGGGTAACGTTGCCACGGGAAAGGGCACGAAGGCGCTGATCGAGGCGGGCGCGGATGCAGTCAAAGTGGGTATCGGTCCCGGTTCCATCTGTACCACCCGCGTGGTGGCAGGTATCGGTGTGCCGCAGATCACAGCGATCATGCACGCTTATGAGGCGGCGAGGGAGTCGGGTGTGCCGATCATCGCGGACGGCGGTATCAAGTATTCAGGCGATATGACAAAGGCGATCGCGGCAGGCGGCGATGTCTGCATGATGGGCAGCATGTTTGCGGGCTGTGAGGAGAGCCCGGGTACTTACGAACTTTATCAGGGCAGAAAATATAAGGTGTACCGTGGCATGGGCTCCATTGCGGCAATGGAGAACGGCAGCAAGGACCGCTATTTCCAGACCGATGCCAAGAAGCTGGTGCCGGAGGGCGTAGAAGGGCGCGTGGCTTACAAGGGAAGCGTGGAGGACACGGTCTTCCAGCTGATGGGCGGCTTACGTTCCGGTATGGGGTACTGCGGAACCAGGACGATCGAGGAACTGAAGCAGAACGGGCAGTTTGTGAAGATATCGGCGGCGTCGTTGAAGGAGAGTCACCCGCATGATATCCATATCACAAAGGAGGCGCCAAACTACAGTGTAGATGAGTAGTGCAAAAGAACTTCTAAAGACGTCCCGCCATTGGACGGGACGCCAAGAAGTTCTATGTTTGCACTTAGAGAATGCCTGAAGTGCGGCATTCTCTGCGGTGTACTGAATGGCAGAAAAGGAGAGGCTGGGATGAAAATAAAGAATTTGGCGGCGGAGCTTGCGGGGAATGTGTACCCGGGGCGCGGCATTGTGATCGGGAAGTCGGCGGACGGCGCATATGCGGTGACAGCCTACTTCATTATGGGACGCAGCAGCAACAGCAGAAACCGGGTGTTTGTGGCGGAGGGCGAGGGAATCCGCACGCAGGCTTTCGATCCTTCCAAGTTGGAGGATCCGAGTCTGATCATCTATGCGCCGGTACGGGTGCTTGGCAATAAGACGATCGTTACCAACGGCGACCAGACGGATACGATCTATGAGCGGATGGACAGGCAGCAGACCTTTGAACAGGCGCTGCGCACGAGGGAGTTTGAGCCGGACGCGCCCAATTACACCCCGCGCATTTCGGGCATCATGCACTTGGAGGGCGGCGCGTATAATTATGCCATGTCTATTTTGAAAAGCAATAACGGCGATCCGTCTTCTTGTAATCGCTATACGTTTGCTTACGAGAATCCCAAAGCGGGAGAGGGCAGATTCATCCATACCTATATGGGCGACGGCAATCCGCTTCCCAGTTTTGAGGGTGAGCCTACTTTGGTAGGGATTGAGGGCGGTATCGATGCGTTTACGAACATGATATGGGAGAATCTGAACGAGGAGAACAAGGTATCGCTGTTTGTGCGGTATATTGAAATTGCCACGGGAAAATATGAGACCAGAATTGTGAATAAGAACCAATAACGGCGGCTGAATCGAAGGGATAGCAGAAAAACAGAAACGATAGGAGAATGACAGAAACGATGAACGAATTGGAATTAAAATATGGCTGTAACCCGAACCAGAAACCTTCCCGCATTTTTATGGCGGATGGGAGCAAGCTGCCCATTCAGGTATTGAACGGCAGACCGGGTTATATCAACTTTTTGGATGCCTTTAACGGCTGGCAGCTGGTGAGCGAATTAAAGAAGGCAACGGGGCTTCCGGCGGCGACCTCCTTTAAGCATGTATCTCCCGCAGGAGCGGCAGTAGGTCTACCCTTAGAGGAGACTTTGGCAAAGATTTACTGGGTGGACGATCTCGGAGAACTCTCTCCGCTTGCCTGTGCTTATGCGAGAGCGAGAGGGGCGGACCGAATGAGCTCATTCGGCGATTTTATCGCCCTTTCCGATGTATGCGATGTGGACACGGCGAGGCTGATCAAGCGCGAGGTTTCGGACGGTGTGATCGCGCCGGGGTATGAACCGGAGGCGCTGGAGATGTTGAAAGCAAAGAAGAAAGGCGCCTACAATGTGATTCAGATTGACGCTTCCTATGTGCCGGCGCCGATTGAGGTTAAGCAGGTGTACGGCATCAGCTTCGAGCAGGGCAGAAATGAGCTGAAGATTGACGACGCGTTCTTTGACAATATTGTGACGAAAGCAAAAGATTTGCCGAAGCAGGCGAAGATCGATCTGGCGATCGCCATGATAACGCTGAAATATACACAGTCCAATTCCGTCTGCTATGTGAAAGACGGTCAGGCGATCGGTATCGGTGCGGGGCAGCAGTCGAGAATCCACTGTACGAGACTGGCGGGCTCTAAGGCGGACAACTGGTTTCTCAGACAGTCTCCCACGGTGTTAGACTTACAGTTCGTGGACGGCATCGGCAGGGCGGACAGAGATAATTCTATCGACCTTTATATCGGCGAAGATTACATGGATGTGTTGGCGGACGGCGCATGGCAGAAGATATTTAAGGTGAAGCCGGAGATCTTTACGGCGGAGGCGAAACGCGCGTGGCTGGATCGGATGAGCGGCGTGGCGCTGGGATCTGACGCTTTCTTCCCCTTTGGAGACAATATTGAACGTGCGCACAGGAGCGGTGTGCAGTATGTGGCGCAGCCGGGCGGTTCCGTGCGGGATGACAACGTGATCGAGGTCTGCGATAAGTATGGAATGACCATGTGCTTTACGGGGATACGGCTGTTCCATCACTAATTGCATTTTATGGGAATAAGTGGTATTATTGATAAGGCATAAAAACAATGTAAGGTTTACATAATATAATATTTAAGATAAGGAGTGAAAGGGAACGATGAGTAAGAGTTTTGAGGATCTGTTATCGAAGGTATCCGAGTGTGAGATGAAGAAAGTAGCTGTTGCAGTGGCGCAGGACAGCGCGGTATTGGAGGCTGTGGCAGCGGCGAAGGAGCGCGGCATCGCGGAGGCGATCCTTGTGGGTGACGCGGATAAGATCAAGGCAGTTGCGGAAGCTGACAAAGTAGATATCAGCGGCTTTGAGATCATCGACGAGAAGGACAACTACGAGGCAGCCTTAAAGGCAGTCAATCTGGTGCACGAGGGCAGAGCGGATATGTATATGAAAGGACTGATTGACACGAAGTCCTTCTTAAAGAGCGTACTTGATAAAGAGGTGGGCTTAAGAACCGGTAAGGCGCTTTCGCATGTGTGTGTATTTGAGGTCGAGGGTGTCGATCACCTTCTGTTCCTGACAGACGTTGCTTTCATGACCTATCCTACATTGGAAGATAAGGTACATATCATTGAGAATACCGTGGATGTCTGCCACGCCTGCGGCATTCCGAATCCGAAGGTGGCTCCTTTGGCGGCAGTAGAAGTGGTAAATCCGAAGATGCCTGTCACGGTGGAAGCGGAGGAACTGACGAAGATGTGCGAAGAAGGCAAGATTACAGGCTGTGTGGTGGACGGCCCTCTTTCGCTGGATCTGGCAATCGACCCTGAAGCGGCGAAGCATAAAGGAGCGGAAGGCAGAAAGATCGTGGGTGATGCGGATGTACTGCTTTTCCCTGACATCCATGCAGGAAATTTAGTCTATAAGTGTCTGGTACACACGGCGAAGGTAAAGAACGGAAACATTCTGACGGGCACGAAGGCGCCGGTAATCCTGACTTCCCGTTCCGATGATTTTGAGACGAAGGTAAATTCCCTGGCGCTTGGCGCAGTCATGGCAGGCGCAATGGCACGCATGAATTGACAACACGAGAAGAATTATTAAAATATGGAGGATTAAGATTATGTCAGTAAAAAGTTTGATCATCAATCCCGGTTCTACATCGACAAAAATTGGCGTATTTGAGGATGAAACTCTCTTGTTTGAGGAGACTTTGAGACACTCTACAGAAGAAATTTCACAGTATGCGACCATCTTTGACCAGAAAGACTTCCGTAAAAAAATCATTACGGATCTGCTCAAAGAGAAGAATTTTGATATCAATTCCCTGAATATGATCGTTGGCAGGGGCGGTATGTTAAAACCGATTCCGGGAGGTACTTATGCCGTGACCGACGACCTGCTGGAAGACCTTAAGGTCGGCGTACAGGGGCAGCATGCTTCGAATCTCGGCGGCATTCTTGCCAGAGAAATCGGTGATTCGATCGGTGTCCCTTCCTATATCGTAGATCCTGTGGTGGTGGATGAGCTTGCTCCTGCAGCGAGATATTCCGGTATGGCGGAGATTCCCCGCGGCAGTATCTTCCATGCGCTGAATCAGAAAGCGGTGGCGAAAAGATATGCGGCTGAGATCGGGAAACCTTACGAGTCGTTGAGACTGATCGTTGTGCATATGGGCGGCGGTGTGTCCGTGGGCGCGCATGAGGACGGCAAAGTTGTCGATGTCTTCAGCGCATTTGACGGCGACGGCGCTTTCTCGCCGGAGCGCGCGGGAGGGGTTCCCTGCGGTGCGCTTGTGAAACTTTGCTTCTCCGGAAAGTATACGGAAAAAGAAATCTATTCCAAGCTCATTGGAAAGGGCGGTTTCAATGCTTACTGCGGCACCAACGATATGCGCGATGTAGAAAAGATGGTGCAGGACGGCGATCAGAAGGCGGCGGAGGTCAGAGAAGCATTTATCACGCAGGTGGCAAAAGATATCGGCTCCATGGCATGCGTCCTGCAGGGTAAGGTGGATCAGATCATCGTGACCGGCGGTATTGCCTATGACAAAGTGGTAATTGCCGGCTTAAAGGAGAAGGCGGAGTGGATTGCGCCCATGACCATATATGCCGGCGAGGATGAGCTGGGAGCTCTCGTAAAAGGCGGTCTGCGTGTCTTAAATGGTCAAGAGAAGGCAATGGTGTACTAAAAACATTGTCGTGAGGGGAGACTTTGAAGGGAAAGCTGTGCGCTGACGGAAAAAGGAGCGCACAGAGATTGGAAAAACTATGAGCGTAGTACAGAAAATATTCGGAACTCACAGTGAGCGGGAAATCAAACGCATTAACGGTCTGGTTGATAAGATCGAAGGCATGCGTCCGGAGATGATGGAACTTTCGGACGAGCAAATGCGTGAAAAGACAAAGGACTTCAAGAAAAGGCTCTCCGAGGGGGAGACTTTGGATGATATTCTTCCGGAGGCTTATGCCCTTGTCAGGGAGGCGGCGCGGAGAGTCCTGCATACGGAGCACTACAGAGTGCAGCTCATCGGCGGCATTATCCTGCATCAGGGGCGCATCGCGGAGATGCGTACCGGTGAAGGAAAGACCCAGACCTGCCTTCTGCCCGCTTATCTGAATGCTCTGGAAGGCAAGGGCGTGCATGTAGTCACGGTCAACGACTATCTGGCGAAGCGTGACGCCGAGTGGATGGGGCAGGTGCATGAGTTCCTGGGCCTCAAGGTCGGTTGTGTCTTAAACGATATGAAGCCGGAGGAGCGCAGGGAAGCTTACAACTGCGATATTACTTACGTGACCAACAACGAGCTTGGCTTTGACTATCTGCGCGACAATATGGTCATCTATAAAGAACAGCTGGTGCTGCGGAGTCTTCATTATGCGATCATCGACGAGGTGGATTCGGTGCTGATCGACGAAGCCAGAACACCGCTGATCATTTCCGGACAGAGCGGTAAATCCACGAAACTCTACGAGGCATGCGATATTCTGGCAAAGCAGCTCACCAGAGGCGAAGATATGGCGGAATTGTCCAAGATGGACGCCATCATGGGCATTGAGCAGGAGGAGACCGGAGACTTTATCGTTAATGAGAAAGATAAGGTGGTGAACCTCACGGCGCAGGGTGTCTCCAAGGTGGAGCGCTTCTTCCAGATCGAGAATCTGGCGGATCCGGAGAATCTGGAGATTCAGCACAATATTATTCTGGCTCTGCGTGCCCACAACCTGATGTTCCGCGATCAGGATTACGTGGTGACGGACGATCAGGTCATGATCGTAGATGAGTTTACCGGGCGTATCATGCCGGGACGCCGCTATTCCGACGGTCTGCATCAGGCGATCGAGGCGAAAGAGCATGTGAAGGTAAAGCGGGAGAGCAAGACCCTTGCGACCATCACTTTCCAGAATTTCTTTAATAAATTTGAAAAGAAGGCAGGCATGACGGGTACGGCGCTCACCGAGGAAAAAGAGTTCCGGGAAATCTACGGCATGGATGTGGTGTCGATTCCCACGAATAAGCCGATTGCGCGTGTTGACCATCAGGATGCCGTCTATAAGACGAAAAAGGAAAAACTGAGGGCGATCTTAGAGGCGGTGCAGGAGGCGCATGCCAAGGGGCAGCCCGTGTTGGTAGGTACGATCAATATCGACGCTTCGGAGGAGCTTTCTGCCCTCTTTAAGAAAAACGGCTTGGAGCATAAGGTGCTGAATGCAAAGTTTCATGAGCTGGAGGCGGAGATCGTGGCGGATGCCGGTATCCACGGCGCGGTCACCATCGCCACCAATATGGCGGGTCGTGGTACGGATATCAAGCTGGACGAGGAAGCGAGAGCGGCAGGCGGTCTGATGATCATCGGTACGGAGCGCCATGAGTCCAGACGTATCGATAACCAGCTGCGTGGTCGAAGCGGACGTCAGGGCGATCCCGGTGAATCGAAGTTCTTCATTTCTCTGGAAGATGATCTGATGCGCCTGTTTGGTTCCGACCGCATGATCAGCATGTTTAATGCGCTGGGGATTCCGGAAGGACAGGAGATTCAGCACAGCGCCCTCACCAAGGCAATCGAGACTGCGCAGAAAAAGATCGAGAACAACAACTTTGGCATCAGAAAGAGCCTGCTTGAATACGATCAGGTGATGAATGAGCAAAGAGAGATCATATACGAGGAGAGACGCCGCGTTTTGGACGGCGAGAGCATGCGGGACGCAATCTACAAGATGATCACGGATATCACGGAGAACTGCGTGGATATTTGTATCGGTGATGATTCGGATTTCGAGGAATGGGATTACAATGAATTAAATACCCTTCTTTTGCCGACTGTGCCCCTAAAGCCCGTGGATGCGGGAAGGGTGTTGAAGCCTAAGAAAAACAGCCTGAAACAGCAGTTGAAAGAGGAAGCGGTGAAACTCTACGAGAGCAAGGAGGCGGAGTTCCCCGAGCCTGAGGCAATCCGCGAGATTGAGCGCGTAATCCTCTTAAAGGTGATCGACAGAAAGTGGATGGACCACATCGACGATATGGACCAGCTTCGTCAGGGTGCGGGTTTACAGGCTTACGGACAGAAGGATCCGCTGGTGGAGTATAAGTTGAACGGTTATGATATGTTCGACGAGATGACGCAGAATATCAAGGAAGAAACCGTGCGGAATCTTTTCCGCGTACGGATTGAACAGAAGGTGGAGAGGGAGCAGGTGGCGAAAGTCACCGGCACCAACAAAGACGATACGGTCCAGAAAGGACCTGTGAAGCGCACGGAGGATAAGGTGTATCCGAACGATCCCTGTCCTTGCGGGAGCGGGAAAAAGTACAAACAATGCTGTGGCAGGAGATAAAGCTGTACTAGGGTCATAAAGTACATGACCCAAGAACAGCTATGTTATCTCCAAGAGGATGCAAAAGACGCATCCTCTGCAAAGAGATGAAGAAGCACTAAGATTAGAAGGGTGGTGACGTTAGGTGGTAGAATTGGATAATATGAAAACAGAACTCCTCGCATACGAGAGCCCCTTAGCGGAAGTGAGGGATTCACTTTAACTTAGCGGATAAGGTAAAGCGGATCGAAGAACTTGATATGGAGATGCAGGCGCCGGACTTCTGGGACGACCCGGAGAAATCCAACCAGAAGATGCGGGAGTCCAAGGGCTTAAAGGACATTGTGGAGACGATGGACGCTCTTTCCGGTCAGTACAACGATATTCTGGAACTGATCGAAATGGGCTACGAGGACAACGATCCGGCGATCATTCCGGATATTGAGGAGGAACTTACTTCCTTCAAAGAGACGTTTGAGAATATCAGGATCAGTACCCTGCTCTCGGGAGAGTATGACAGAAACAATGCGATTTTGAAATTGAATGCGGGCGCGGGTGGCACGGAGAGCTGTGATTGGTGCAGTATGCTCTACCGTATGTATACGCGTTGGGCGGAGCGCAAGGGCTTTTCACTGGAAGTGATCGACTATCTGGACGGTGATGAGGCGGGAATCAAGTCTGTGACCTTCCAGATCAACGGCGAGAACGCTTACGGTTATCTGAAATCGGAGAAAGGCGTGCACAGGCTGGTGCGGATCTCGCCTTTCAATGCGCAGGGCAAGCGGCAGACTTCCTTTGTGTCCTTGGATGTGATGCCGGACATTGAGGAGGACGTGGATGTAGAGGTCAAGGACGAGGACATCCGCATCGATACCTACCGAAGCAGCGGTGCGGGCGGTCAGCATATCAACAAGACTTCCTCGGCAATCCGTATCACGCATTTTCCCACGGGAATCGTGGTGACCTGTCAGAACGAGCGCAGCCAGTTCCAGAATAAGGATAAGGCGATGCAGATGCTGAAAGCAAAGCTCTACATGCTCAAACAGGAGGAGAATGCGGAGAAGCTGTCGGATATCCGCGGCGATGTGAAGGAGATCGGCTGGGGCAACCAGATCCGTTCCTATGTGATGCAGCCCTACACCATGGTAAAAGATCATCGTACGAATGAGGAGTCCGGGAACGTGGACGCGGTGATGGACGGGGCGATCGATCCTTTTATCAACGCCTATCTGAAGTGGATCAACGGATAGAAATATGAGGCTGCCTATTCGGCAGCCTCTGTATTATGTCGGATCAGATCTAAGAAGAACACTGTCTGCGTGGCGGTCATATAAGGCGTCACCCACAGGAGGGCGAGACCGAAAGAAAACAACCCCAGCAGCATCAGGGGAAGAAAACTGACGTAGAGATAAAAGAGTCTGCCCTTGTGGTGCACCATAAGGCGTCGGCTCTTTTTTAAAAGCTCCTTTGCCGTGTACTGCGGAAAATCGTGGAGCAGATAAAATGTCTGCGAGTAAAGCAGTCCCAACACAACGGAAACCACGCCCGAGAAGATCAGAGAAAGGGCGTAGGGCAAAAGGAGGGGAAGTATTTTCTCCGCTTGATAGCCCACGGTCGAAATCTTGTAGGTCAGGATGAACTCCGGCAGACTGGAGACATAAGTGAGCAGCGTGAACCATGCCTGCACGGTAATCGCCTTATCGGGCGAAAGCTGGAAACCGTAAAACAGGTCGCTGACACTGACAGGGCGGCCGCAGATCAGTTTCAGGTAGAGGTAACAGGTACCGGAAGTGAACAGCCCCATCAGGATGGAAATGAAAAACAGGATCGCATAGTAGATGACGGTGCCGAGCACGGTCGAAATATCCACGAGGAGACTGACGGCGAAAGAAGCGGTGCCGGAGAGCGCAAGCGTGATCAGTTCGGCGCCGATGACGGTGCCGTAATGACCGAGCAGACGCTCTCTGGCGCTGGCTTTTAATTCCGCGGAAGACTTAAATTGATTCATGACAATATGATGTTAACCTTTCTTGAAAATCTTTCCATACTGCGGGCAGGAGCTAGACCGCCTCGTCAAAGTTCATACCACGGTATTTATTTACCGCATCCGATTCTTTTTTATCTTTCTGATAAGGATTTTCTTCATTAAAATACTTGATCTGGGTAGCGGTGGTGCCGCCTGCTACGTAAGTGCGCCCGCATTCCGGACAGACTGCGGTCTTTAAGGTGACGTTGCAGGACATGACCTTGCCGTTATGTTCGGCTGCCTTTTGATAAGCGTTGCTGACGTGCTCGCGCTCGTGACCCATCACGCGGGCAGCAGACGCCTTCGGATCAATGTGGGCGGCTGCCTTAAAGGAGACGTCTCCCTCGTCGGAACCATCCTGATACTTGCGGTTTTTACAGGTCTCGCATTCGGCAGGTGAAGATTTTTTGCCTGCCTGTTTCCGGGTGGATTCACCGGGATTGCGGATGACGGCGGGGGTGTCGTTTGCCGTTTTAGTGGGAGCGGGTGCGGTCTGTGCGGCAGCCTGCTCAGCGTCGGGGGTCTGCCCGCGTTCAGGCGCAGCGGCTGTCGATGGACCGGTATATGCCGCGACGGGATTATAGTTGTTGTAATAGGATGTTCCCATAATCGGAGATATTGCCATAAGATATCCCTGCCTTTCTGTTATCATTTCTATCTCTTTATATTGTTTCCCGTTAGATCGACCGATCTTTATTCAAAACTCGTTTCGTCCATATTCCACAAATCGTAGATTTCTTCCATCATCTCATCGTAGGAGATGCCGTACTGTTCCTCGCATACCTTATTCACTTCATCGACTAATGACGGCGCGACCTTAGGAAGCGCAAACACGAGCCAAACGGAAAAAACGCATAGCACAACATCCACGCACAGTCCCGTAATGCAGCAGATGATGCCTGCCTTTGCTCTGCCGAGCATCTTCTTTTCGCCGCCTCTGGAGAGGATCGCAAGGATGATGCCGATACCGCTGAGCAGGAAGGGGATGGATATGCGTAAAAGCAGGAGGCTTGACAGCGTGATGATGCCGAGCACCATGGATGCGGTCGCCATACCGAACCCCTTTGGCTTAGTCGGTATCGGCTGTGCCGGCATGCCGTAAGGATAGGGATTGCAGCCGCCGTTATAGCCGCCTTGGGGGTTTTGTGGTTGATAGTCCATATATGCTGCCTCGTTTCTAAAACATGATCGTTATCTTTTGCTGCCGATAATTATACTTATTGTAGCATATTCTTAAAAAAAAATCCATAGCGGACACAGGCGGATAGACTTTTTTTGCAATTTATGCCATAATGGTCTCATATTGTGAAAGGATGGAAAGCCGGAGGCGTATTTATGCAGGAGAGGACCAGAGACAGGATCATTTATCTCACGCTTGCTCTGGGCGTGCTATTTTTGAGGGTGTTCTATATCGGCAGAGTGCAGGGACCCTTTGTATGGACGGACGAGCTGGGGTATTGGGGACATGCCGCCAACCTGACGGGGAACAGCTGGGCAGGCGTGATGAACGGGATGCCCTGGTACGCTTTTGGATACAGTCTTTTTCTGGCGCCGATCTTCTTGCTGACGAATGATATCGCGCTCATGGGCAGGCTGGCGGTTTTGCTGAATGCCGTTTTTTCCGTGGCATCCTTTTTCCTGGCGGTTCAGGTAGTCCGCAGGATGATTGACACCAAAAAGGCGATCGTGATCGGCTCGACGGCTTTCGCGGCGACGTCATTCTCCGCGGCAATCTTTCAATCGTACATTACCTGGGGAGAGACGCTGCTTACGTTTTTGGCGTGGCTGATCCTTTACGGTTTTCTGCGTCTGGAGGAGGATCCTTCTTTTGGGAAAAGTTTGTTTGTCGGGATTCTTTCCGGGTATGCCTATATGGTGCACAATCGGATGCTGGCGGTGGTCGGCGCGGTTTTTCTGACGCTGATCGTATTGCTTATCATGAAAAAAATACGGATCAAGCATCTGGCAGGCTTTCTTTTGGCATTTGCCGCCGCATTTTTAGCGTATACGATGCTTAAGCGGGGGCTGCGGTCCCTGATTTTGGAGGATGCAGCGCTGCGGGAGCTTGGGGTGGAGACCGCCATCAGCAGGGCAAATACGTTTGCGGGGCAGATTGAAAAGATTACGCACCTGTTTACGGCAGCGGGCTTTCTTAACTTTATCAGTAATTTTGCAGGGCAGATATGGCATTTTCTATCGGCGGCATATCTGATCACGGGTTTCGGCGTGCTCTACTGCATCGGCAAATTGGCGGCGCTCTTTCGGAAACAGGAGGAAGGGGCGGTCAGTCTTTGGCTGCTGCCGCTTTTTATGATCGGCGCGACCATGGCAATGACGGCGCTGTTTTTTGAGGAGCGGGCGGCAGGCAGCGGCAGTGTGAGGATAGATACTTACTTTTACGGAAGATACAATGATGTTCTTCTGCCGTTTTTTGTGGCGGCAGGGCTGTGTTTTCTGGCAAGGCTGACCCGGACCAAAAGCCGGTGCATCGGTCTGATAATCTGCGGCTGCGTCTATCTGGCGGCTTCCGTCTGCGTCTGGGCACAGGTGGGATCGATAGAAGATTTTTTCCTGAATACGGTGTCCGCAGCCAGTATTTACATCTTTCACTGGCTGGGAGGATTTGCGGTTTGGAAATGTGTGCTGATCGCGGCAGGTGTGGGCGTTTTACTGACGGCGGCTGCGGTGTTTCTGAAAGATAAGCGGTTTGCGGAAGCAGGGTACGGGGCACTTTGTCTGGGAGTGAGTCTGCTCTTTGCGGCGACGGCTTTTTTCTGCATGAGGACGGTGATACGCGGGGAAACTGATTACATCGCGGTACACGCTCCCCTGTATGAATACCTGAATGCGCATACGGACAGGGGCGAAAAGGTTTATACCCTGACGGAGGATAAGCCGTCGTATGATCTGCAGAGCCGCCTGGTGGACAAGCAGGTAATCCCGGTCAAAGCTTCCGCGGCAGCGCAGATTCCGAGCGGCAGTTACCTGTTCCTTGCCGCGGAGGATATCGCATTGTTGGAGGAAAACGGCTGGGAGCCGTGCGCAGAGACGGCGGATTATACGGTTGTCCAAAGGACGGGGCAGGCGGCACAGTGAGGAGAGGAAATAGAAGATGAAGCTGATCATTCAGATACCATGTTACAATGAAGCCGAGACGTTAAAGATTGCTTTGGATGCGCTTCCCAAAGAGCTTCCGGGAATCGATGTCATCGAGTATCTCATCATCAACGACGGCAGCAGCGACGACACCGTGGCTGTGGCAAAGGAATGGGGCGTGCATCACGTCGTCAATTTCCGGTGCAACAAGGGCTTGGCGATGGGATTTAGCGAGGGCATCAACGAGGCGCTGAAGCAGGGCGCGGATATCATCGTCAACACGGATGCGGATAACCAGTATTGCGGGGAGGACATCGGCAAGCTGGTGCAGCCCATCCTGGAGGAAAAGGCGGATATCGTGATCGGAGAGAGACCGATTGACTCGATTAGTCATTTTTCGTTTCTGAAAAAGAAGCTGCAGCATCTCGGTTCCTGGTTTGTCCGGGTGGCGTCCCATACGGATATCCCGGATGCGCCCAGCGGATTTCGCGCAATTTCCCGGGATGCCGCCATGCGCCTTCACGTGATTAACGAGTACACTTATACGTTGGAGATGATCATTCAGGCGGGCAGGGAAAAGATGGCGATCACTTCGGTGCCGATCAGGACCAATGCGGAGCTTCGCCCTTCCAGATTGTTTCACAGCATGACTTCTTATATTAAAAAGTCGGGATTGACCATCATTCGCGCTTTTATGATGTACAAGCCGCTTAAGTTTTTCGGGATTCTGGGCAGCATTCCGTTTGTGCTCGGCGTGCTTTTGGGCGTCCGCTATCTGATCTATCTGGCGATGGATCCGAATGCGGGGCATATCCAGTCTTTGATCCTGGCGGCAGTCTTTTTGCTGACGGGTGTGCAGACTTTTGTGGTAGGGCTGCATGCGGATCTGATCGCGGCAAACCGCAAGATGCTTGAGGAAGTCAAGTATCATGTCAAAAAAATGGAGTATGAGAAAGAGAAAGACGGAGAGAAAGAGTGATGTTTTCGGAGTATATCTTAAAGCTGGCGCCCCGCGTGCTCTCCCAGGTGGACAGGGACAGGCATTCTAAAAATTACGGGGACTGTGACAGGAACCACTGGCATTTGAAAGTGCGGGATTTTTCTTCCGCCATTTTGCAGCAGACGGGGCTTGCCCTTGCGCTGTTGTATCAGCTTGATTTTGAGGGGAATCTCTTTTACGGAAGGCAGGAAGTCAGGGAGTGGGCGCAGGCAACGGTCTGCTACTGGCGTAAAATTCAGTTGAAGGACGGGAGCTTTAACGAGTATTATCCCAACGAGCATGGATTTCCGCCCACGGCATTTTCCCTCTATGCGATGTGCGAGGTGTACAGACGTCTGGAAATGGAAGACGAGGGCATAAAAGAGGCTTTTCGCAAGACGGCGCGGTATCTGGTCCGTCACATTGAGGAGAAGGCGTATAATCAGGAAATCGCCTCTATTGCGGCGCTTTATGCGGCTTATCAGATCCTGCGGGAGCCCTGGATTCTGGAGGGCATGGAAAAGAAGCTTGTGCGGATTTTGAGTCTGCAGTCCGACGAGGGTTGGTTTTCGGAGTACGGCGGCGCGGATATCGGTTATATGAGCGTCTCCCTCGATATGCTGGCGGAGTATTACGTCATGAGCGGGGATGAGAGGGTGAAAAAGCCGCTTGAAAAAATGATAGATTTTTTACAGTATTTTATCCACCCGGACGGGACGGCAGGCGGAGAGTACGCTTCCCGAAATACCATTTATTTTCTGCCGGGCGGGTTACAGACCATGGCTTGTCAGGGGAATGGAACGGCGGAGGCGATGCTGCAAAAGCTGTATCGCGATACGGACAGAGCGTTTTACTTTATGGACGGCGTGGACGACCGCTACTTTTCCCATTATATCCTGCATTCCTTTTTGCGGGCGCTGGAAAAGCGGACCGCGTATCAGGGCACCTATGTGCAGGAGAAGCTGCCCTGTGAACGGGATCAGGAGAGATACTTTGCACAGGCGGGGATTCTTTGTTGTACGCGGGGAGACCGCTATGTGATCGTCGGGGCAAAGAAAGGCGGGGTGGTGCGCGCTTTTGCGGGAGGCAGTGCCTGTTTTGAGGATTATGGATACCGTACCAGACTTGAGGAGGGAAAGGTTGCGGCGACCAGTTGGCAGAGCGCGAATACCAAAGTGGAATATGAGGAGCACAGGCTGCGCATCAAAGGACATATGAATCTGGTCAAACAGAAGGTGGCGACACCGATCATGTTGATGGGACTTCGGGGCGTATCCGCTGTGGTGGGAAACCGTATCATCGGAATGCTTAAGCGCATGATCATTTTGGTGGATCAGGAAACGGATATTGCCTATGAGAGGCGGATCGAGATTACGGATGACGGCATACGGATGACGGACGAGATCACCAGCCCGCGGTCAATCGATTTAGAGTGCGCGGACCCCTTTTCGCTGCGTCATGTGGCTTCCGGCAGGTTTTTTGCCACGGCGGATCTGGGAACGCACAGCAGGAACCGCTATCCGCAGGTGCAGAAGATACGTATCGGCAGAAAATATGGTTTTGACTCCCGGAAATTGAGCGAGAAGGTATTGGAGTGATATGGCGGCGATCGAACTGGAACGGAAAGTCATAGGAAGGGAGCTGTGCACGGGCTGCGGAACCTGTATCGGTGTGTGCCCGACAGGCGCCCTTTCCTGGGAAAAAGGCGCGGTCCGCGTGGATCACGAACGCTGTATTCAGTGCGGTAAGTGCTACAGAGCCTGCCCGGGCGAAAGCTTTCCCATGGACCTTTATGCGAAGGAACTTTTTTCAGAACCTTACGCGGCGGGAGATATACTGGGAAATTATCGGCGCATTCTGAATGTGTGGGCGGCGGACGGGAATGTCAAAGACGGCAGTGCATCGGGCGGCGCGGTGACACAGCTTTGCATCGACCTGTTAGAGACGGGAGCGGTGGACGGTGTTGTGGCAGTGCGGGCAAAGGCAGGGAATCCCTGCGGTTTTGAGTCGTTCATTGCCGGAAACAGGCAGGAGATTTTGGAGGCGGCGCAGTCTAAATATGTCATCCTGCCGGTCAATGAGATCTTGGTAAAGATTCGGGAAGCGGATAAGAAAATTGCCTTTGTGGGGCTGCCCTGTCAGGTACAGGGGCTTAGAAAGGCGATGACGCAGGATAGTGTGCTGCGGGACAGGATTCAGGTGGTGATATCCCTGTTTTGCGGTTTTAATATGGAGGAAGCGGCGACCCGCTATCTGATCAAAAAGAGCGGGATTGCAGGGGAAAATATCAAAAGGCTGAGTTACCGCCAAAAGAGGGCGGATGAAACGGGCTTTTTTCTTGCGGGGAAGGACGGGAAATCTTTTTTTCTTCCCAAACACGGCTATACGTTTCTAAATCTGATCTACGCGCCGAAACGGTGCTGGAAGTGTTTCGATTACAGCGGTGAGTTTGCGGATTTGTCGGTGGGGGACGCCTGGGAGGAACCGGGGGGCTGCTCCCGTGTAATCGTGCGGACGAAAATCGGCGGACAGGTTTTGGAAAGCTCGCTGCAGCGGGGAACGCTCATCGGAAAGGAGAGCAGCGCAGAGCAGATTCAAAAGACGCAGAAGATGGTAACGGTCTACAAAAAGAAGACCATTGATATTCGTGCCGCAAGGATGAGCACCTTTCCGGATTACGGGGTGAAACTGCCGCAAAGCCGCGGAAAAGAGCGGCGGTTCGGCTGTATGCTCTACCTGATTCTGTGCTTCTTTCATACGGCGTTCGGGCGCATGGCGGCGCGCCTGCTTCCCCTGAAAAGTATGGCGCGGATCAGTGCGCGTTTGAAAAGAAAGGAAATCCATTGAAAAAGCAGGATTTATTTGAAAAAAAAGAGGCGACGCGGTATCTGTTTTGGGGCGTCGTGACGGTGGCATTCAACTATCTCAGCTATCTTTTGCTGCAGGCGGTGATGGCTTATCAGATTGCCAATCTGTTAAGCATCGTGGCAACAAAGGTATTTGCCTACTGCACGAACAGGAAATTTGTTTTTCGGTCCACAAGCGGGAAGTTCGATCAGGTGAAAGAGATTGCCCGTTATCTCGTAAGCCGCGGGTTGACCGGGGTGGTCGATTTCTTTGGACTGATCCTGCTGACGGAGACCATTCTGCCGGACGATCGTTTGGGAAAGATGATTATGATAGGTGTCACCACGGTGTTGAATTATTTTTTGGGAAAGATTTTTGTCTTTCAGAAATCGGAAACGACTTGAGAGGGAGGAAAGAGTAATCGGTAATTTTGGTAAACTGCTCTGACAGGGAGGAAATCATGGATATTATCTTACAACTCAAAGAAGAACTGAAAGTAGAAAAATGGCAGGTGGAAGCGGCGGTCGCCCTCATCGACGAGGGAAACACCATCCCCTTTATCGCCCGCTACCGCAAGGAGAAGACAGGTTCTTTGAATGACGAGACGCTGCGCGATCTGTATGAGCGTCTGACTTATCTGCGGGGGCTGGAAGAAAGAAAACAGCAGGTTTTAAGCAGCATTGAGGAACAGGGGATGCTGACCGATGAGCTGAAGGAGCGCATTGAAGCGGCGCAGACGCTGGTGATGGTGGAGGATCTCTATCGCCCGTATAAGCCGAAGCGCAAGACCCGTGCGAGTGTGGCGAAGGAGAAGGGCTTAGAACCGCTGGCGGCGTTTATCCTCGCGCAGGAGACGACGGCGCCCATCGAGGAGGAAGCGGTAAAATACATACACGAGGACGAGGACGAAGGAAAATCCGTAAAGACGGCGGAGGAAGCCGTTCAGGGGGCGAAGGACATCCTTGCCGAGCAGATTTCCGACGAGGCGGACTACCGCAGCTACATCCGCGATATCACCACCAGAGAAGGGAAACTGGTGAGTGCGGCGAAGGACGAGAAGGCGGAGAGCGTCTACGAGACCTACTACGATTACGAGGAGCCCATCGGCAAAGTGGCAGGGCACCGCGTGCTCGCCATCAACCGGGGCGAGAATGAGAAATTCCTGACAGTGAAAGTGGAAGCGCCCGAGGAGCGTATCTTACAATTTTTGCGGACGAAGACGATTGTAAATGACAATCCTGTCACATCTCCGATCCTGGAGGAAGTGATCGCTGACAGCTATAACAGGCTGATCGCGCCCGCAATCGAGCGGGAGATCAGGAACGATCTGACCGAAAAGGCGGAGGACGGGGCAATCTCCGTCTTTGGAAAGAATCTGGAGCAGCTTTTGCTGCAGCCGCCCATCCGCGGCAAGGTCGTTCTGGGCTGGGATCCCGCTTTCCGCACGGGCTGTAAACTGGCGGTGGTGGACGAGACGGGCAAGGTCCTTGACACGAAGGTGATTTATCCTACCGCGCCGCAGAATAAGGTAGAGCAGGCGAAGGCGGACCTAAAGAAACTCATCAAAAAATATAATGTCAACCTCATTTCCGTGGGCAACGGCACGGCTTCCAGAGAGTCCGAGCAGGTGATCGTGGAGCTGATCAAGGAGCTGGATGTGCCCGTGCAGTATGTGATCGTAAACGAGGCGGGGGCTTCGGTCTACTCGGCGAGCAAGCTTGCCACAGAGGAGTTCCCGGAGTTCGACGTGGGGCAGCGAAGCGCGGCTTCCATTGCCAGACGATTACAGGATCCGCTGGCGGAGCTGGTGAAGATCGATCCCAAGTCCATCGGCGTAGGGCAGTACCAGCATGACATGAATCAGAAAAAATTAAGCGAGGCTTTGGGCGGCGTGGTGGAGGACAGCGTAAACCGCGTGGGTGTGGATCTGAATACAGCTTCCGCGTCGCTCTTGGAATATGTGTCCGGCGTAACAAAAGTAATCGCACGTAATATTGTAGACTACAGAGAGACGAACGGGCGCTTTGTCAACCGCAAACAGCTTTTAAAGGTGGCGAAGCTGGGACCGAAAGCTTACGAGCAGTGCGCGGGTTTCCTGCGCATCACGGACGGGGATAATCCCCTTGACGCCACCAGCGTGCATCCCGAGTCCTATGAGGCAGCCGAAAAGCTGATGGAGAGGCTGGGGCTTACCATGGAGGATGTGCGAAAGGCGCAGAAGCAGGCGGCGGTCAAAAAGCCGGCGGCAGCTCCCGCAAAGGAAAAACGTCCGCCCAAAAAGCAGTTGGTGATCCGCAACACGGATACCGCCATGGGCAAGGCGCTGGCAGCAGCCATGGGCCAGATGACATTTGACGGCGGAGAAAACGATAAGAATGCGGGGAACGGCCCGCAGGCCGGCGGAGGACAGACAGGCGGAACGGGCAGCCTTGCAAAGCGCGTAAAAGATAAAAAGAAACTGGCTGAAGAACTCGGCATCGGAGAGATTACCCTTGTGGATATCCTCACGGAGCTGGAAAAGCCCGCCAGAGATCCCAGAGACGATATGCCGGCACCCATCCTTAGAAGCGATGTACTTGATATGAAGGATCTAAAGCCCGGTATGATCTTAAAAGGAACGGTCAGAAACGTCATCGACTTCGGGGCATTTGTAGATATCGGCGTGCATCAGGACGGTCTGGTGCATATCTCTCAGATCACGGACCGTTATATCAAGCATCCGCTGGAAGCGGTCAGCGTGGGCGATGTCGTGGACGTGCAGGTGCTCACCGTGGATGTGGCGAAGAAACGGATCGGGCTGACCATGAAATTGAAGCCGGTACAATGAGAAACAAGGCAAGAATTGGAACGAAGACATAAAGCAGTCATATAAGATCATAAAAGAGAAACAGATATCAGAGAAAGAGGGCGTGGAAGACCTGAAATCAGGTTTCCGCGCCCTCTTTTGTGGAGCCGCCGTATGCGTAGGAGACGGGGATCGATATTGACTGGACCACCATGAGCGAGTCTTTGGGAGAGCAGGTCAATATCCGTATCGCGGGCAATGAGCTTCCCGACGCTTTCATGGGTGTGGGCTTCAGCAATTACGATATTTCGCGCTACGGAGACGACGGTACGTTCATCGATCTGACACCTTACCTGACGGAAGAATATATGCCGAATTTGACTAAGATCCTGGAGGAAAATCCGGACATCAAAAGCGCCATCACCATGGACGACGGTTATATCTACGGTCTGCCAGCGGGAGAGCGCATGGGGACGGGCGGCATCGGTGCGCCGGGGAGTACGATTCCCATGAGCACGGGCTTTGACCAGTGGTGTTGGGGACAGAATATTTTCTATGCAGGCTTCGGTTTCACGAACTGGCCCAACGACGTCTGCAACAATCTGGTGCTGAAAAGCGACGGCACGGTGGAATTTATGTGCGTCACCGATCAGTACCGTCAGGCGGTCACCTATTTCCATGACTGGTATGCGGAAGGGCTGATGGGCGATTATGCAAAGGACTATGTGTTTTTGCCCATCCTTGACGGACCGGACGGTACGCATAACGTGACGATCCGCACGGGCGGCGGCATCAACAGCGGTCAGCTCAATATTACAAAAGCTTGCAAAAGTCCGGCGAATTTTTTAAAATTTTTTGATAAATGGTATGATCCCGAAATCGTGATGCAGCTTCAGTACGGACCCATCGGCACCTATTTTACAAAACAGGATGAGAACGGCGTATGGCTGAGCATCTCCGATGAGGAAAGCCGCGAAAAATACGGAAAGGGTTCCGGGGAGCTGAAGGGTGAGAGCGAGGTATTCGGTCCGAAGCTGATCCTCAGCGATTACTATCAGACGACTTTTAAGATGGAAGACCGCGCGATCGAGAGACTGACGGATCTGTACGATTTTTGGATGCCTTATGTGGACGATGCTTCGACCTATCCGGTGGACTGCGTGTTCACGGGGCGGGAGCTTGACGATATTGACTGGTATAAGGCGAACTTTGAGAGCGCCGTGTCCGAGCAGGAAGGGCTGTGGATCAAAAACGGCGGCCCTACGGACGAGGAATGGAATGCCTATATCGAACATTTGACGAAGAAGTGCGGCATGGAGGAAAAGAAATGATCAGCCAGATATTACGAGACGCAAGAAAATATGAAGAAGAAATGGAGCAGACGATCACGAAAGAGCAGAGACCGGACTTCCATCTCTGTACGCGGGTGGGATGGATGAACGACCCCAACGGTTTCTCCTATTATAAAGGAGAGTATCACCTGTTTTATCAGTATCACCCCTACGATTCCCATTGGGGACCGATGCACTGGGGGCATGCGGTCAGTAAGGATCTGCTGCATTGGCGCTATCTCCCGGCGGCGCTTGCGCCGGATAGCGGATATGACAGGGACGGCTGCTTTTCGGGAAGCGCGGTTGTACTGCCTGACGGCAGGCATCTGCTTTTGTATACAGGTGTCTCCGGGGAGACGCAGCCGGACGGCAGCAGCAAATTTGATTTCCGCGATCCGAAGATGTGGCAGAAACCTGACGGCTCCTATCGCTGTGTCGTTGGAAACTGTACGGAGGATGGAGATGGGCAGGTGCTTTTGTTTGCCAGTGAAAACGGAATCGACTGGAACTTTGAAAAAGTATTGGCGAAGAACCAAGGCCGCTTCGGGAAAATGTGGGAGTGCCCTGATTTCTTCCTTTTAGACGGCAAGGCAGTACTGCTTACCAGTCCCATGGATATGCTGCCTTATGAATTTGAATATCACAACGGCAACGGTACGCTGTGTCTGATCGGTTCCTATGATGAGAAGACGGATACCTTTGTGGAGGAAAAGGATCAGGCGGTAGATTACGGCATCGACTTTTATGCGACGCAGACCATTCTTGCGCCGGACGGCAGGAGAATCCTGATCGCCTGGATGCAGAACTGGGACACCTGCAATCTGCACACACCCGCGCAGCCGTGGCTGGGACAGATGACGCTGCCCAGAGAATTGTCCGTGAAAAACGGCCGTCTGTATCAGACGCCGATCCGGGAGATCGAGACGCTGCACGGAGAGGAAGTGCGGCATGAGAACGTGACCTTTACGGATGTGATCAGATTAAAAGGCGTGGAAGGTCGCAAAATGGATATGGAGCTGACGATCCGCCCTGCGGATATGGCGAATATGTATCATAAATTTGCGGTCCGGTTTGCGCAGGACGATACGTACCAGACCTCTGTCAGTTTCAGACCGCATGAGTCGATCGTAAAGGTAGACAGAAAGTTTTCCGGTTCCAGAAGGGCGATCATTCATCAGCGCCGCTGCCTGGTGAACCATCAGGACGGAGAGATCAAACTGCGGCTGGTGTTGGACCGGTTCAGCGTCGAAGTCTTCGTGAACGACGGGGAGTATGTGCTGACCGCGACCATGTATACCGATCCTGCGGCGGACGGCATTTCCTTTTATGCGGATGGGGAAGTGACGATGGATGTGGTCAAATATGAGTTGAAATAAGACGGGCGAAAGACCACGAAATGTAAGCGCCAAGAAGTGACAGGCGGATCGGTCCTGCGGGGAGAATGTGGGATGTCGAAAGGAGAGAATGAGGTGAAAAAGTATGATGTGGTGGCTTTGGGAGAACTGCTGATCGACTTTACGGAGAATGGCGTCAGTGGGCAGGGAAATCCCATTTACGAGGCGAATCCCGGCGGCGCGCCCTGCAATGTCTTGGCGATGCTTTCCAAACTAGGGCATAAAACGGCTTTTGTGGGAAAAGTGGGAGACGATTTTTTTGGCAGACAATTAAAGGATGCCATCGAGGAGGTCGGTATCTGCGGCGATTATCTGCGGATGGACAAAAAAGTGCACACAACGCTTGCACTGGTGCATACGTTTGCCGACGGCGACAGAGATTTTTCCTTTTATCGGAATCCGGGAGCGGATATGATGCTGACGACGGACGAGATTCCCGAAGACCTGCTGCGTGACACAAAACTCTTTCATTTCGGGACGCTCTCCATGACGCATGAGGGTGTGCGCGAGGCGACAAAAAAGGCAATTACGGTGGCGGGAGGATACCGTGGAGACGACGGGTGCGGGCGACACCTTCTGCGGTTGTGTCCTGCATGATCTGCTGGAACATGATATCAACAGCTTAAATGAGGAGCAGCTGCGGGAAATGCTGACGTTTGCCAATGCAGCGGCATCCATCATTACCACCAGAAAAGGCGCGCTGCGGGTGATGCCGGGGGAGGAGGAAATCCGTAGATTATTAGCGGCTGTTACGGCATAGACTTTGCGGTTCGGATGTGATATGCTTATCTTGTAACAGGAATATAAGCGGCGTGGGAAAAGGTAGGTGATCATATGCCGAATAATGCGGAAATTGTAAAAACTACGATAGAGGATTTCAGAGAAATACAGGATTATATGCTGTTGGCAAGGAAAGAAAACGCAACGGAAACCTATGCGAAATTAAAAAAGAAGTACACTTCGCTGAAGGCATTATTAAATGTTTTGGGCGTAAACCTTACGGATATCGATGAGATAAAAGAGTAAAATACGGCTTGCTTTTCGTGTATTTTCGTGGTATCCTAAAACGCGTAAACAACATAACAGAAAAGTTCTTCGGGGCAGGGTGCAATTCCCGACCGGCGGTTACAGTCCGCGACCCGCTTTGATCCTACCGTTTACCCGCGGGAGGAGCAGGCGGCTGATGTGGTGAAATTCCATGACCGACAGTATAGTCTGGATGGTAGAAGAAGCAGATAAGATGACATGCGTGTCACTTATCAGATAAGAGCCTGTATTGCGTATGCGATACAGTGTCTGCTCAGTGTGTATCAGCCCCCGAGACCTAGGTTACGGGGGCTTCTTTATGCGCGTATGAGCAGAGGCGGAAGAACTTTTCCAACAGCAAAAGGAGGAAAAGAAAATGGGTAACGGTTTATTACAGAGCATTGCGGACAATGTGATCTTCGTCATTGTCTGCGTGAGCGTGGCGGCGGCATTATTCCTGATCGCCTACGGCACGGAAAAGGCGGTGCAGAAGAAAAGCGGTGTGAAGGAGCGCATCCTCGCCACCAGAAAGATTACGATGATCGGTCTGTTTTCCGCGCTGGCAGTAATCCTGCATATGCTGGACTTCCCGATTCCGTTTTTGGCACCGGGCTTTTATCAGATGGACTTTTCGGAGATCCCCGCACTGGTGGGCGCTTTCGCCTTCGGCCCTGTGGCGGGCGTGATGATCGAGTTTTGCAAGATCCTTTTGAAGCTTGTGGTCAAAGGCACCAGCACGGCTTTTGTGGGCGATCTGGCAAACTTTGTGATCGGATGCAGCCTGATTTTGCCGGCTTCGATCCTGTACATGTTCAAAAAGACGAAAAAGGGAGCGGTTATATCCTGCGTGGCGGGTTCCGTGATCATGACGGTGTTTGGCTCAGCTTTTAACGGCATCTACCTGCTTCCCGCTTTTGCCAAGCTTTTCGGGATGCCCATGGATGCGATCATTGCGGCTGGAGCGGCGATCAACGGCGGCATCAGCAACGTGACCACCTTTGTGATCTTTGCGGTGGCGCCCATGAATATTGTCAAAAGCGTGGCGGCCTGCGGCGTCACCATGCTGATCTATAAGCCTTTGAGCCCGATTCTAAAATATGCGAACCCTTCATTGGAGAGACGGGGAGGGAAGCTTTCTGATTCGGGAAATGTGTGAAAAATAACTTCTCGGAATCTCATTCATTGAGATTCCGAGAAGTTATTATGTGTAACAGGGCTGTTTTCCTGTATAGCCGTTATTCTGTTTTAGGGGGATCCTGATAAAGCTTTCGCATGATTTGCCGTCGCTCAATGGCAATCTGCTTCAGCGCTTTTTCATCATCCGTAACGGCTTCGATTCTCTCCAGAATGGAAAGCTGGTCAAAAAGATTGCAATTTATTTCTTTTTCATTTGTCAGCATATCGCCCCACCTCCTCATTTTTATATGCTTTCTATATTTTCACAGTACCATAAAAATCAGGAGATAGCCATAAAAATGTGAAAATACTACTTTTTTCGGAGAGTAACGGAAAAAGTAGTTTTTTTAATTGTAAGGTTGGCGTAAGATTTCTGTAAGATTCTTGTCGTAAGATATAGGAGGACGCGGGGAAAGAATTCTATTTTAAGATTGTCTTAAGACTTTTCTGCGCTTCTTTTAAGAAAGGGCTGATAACATGACGATTGAAAACGAAATGGTAAAAAAATGAAGACAAGACGGGGGAAACCCCGTTTTAGATAGAAGGAATATGACGGAAAGGAAAATGACGGAAAGGAAAATGACAGAAAGGAAAATGACAGAATGGAGACATTGGTGGAGATCCGGGATATCTGCAAGGTCTACAATCCCGGAGAAAATGAAGTGAAGGCGCTGGATCATGTGAGTCTGACGATCGGAAAAGGCGAGTTCGTGGCAATCATCGGGCATTCCGGATCGGGGAAATCGACCCTCATGAATATGCTCGGCTGTCTGGACGTACCCACAAGCGGCAGCTATTTCCTGCACGGGCACGATGTAGGCAGCATGTCGGACGACGAACTTTCCGATATCCGCAATCAGGAGATCGGGTTTGTGTTTCAGGGCTTTAATCTGATTCCCAGCCTGACGGCGGTGGAGAATGTGGAGCTGCCTCTGATTTATCGCGGCGTGGGGAAAAGAGAGCGGCAGGAGCTTTCGGAAAAGGCGCTGGAAAAGGTAGGGCTGGCAAAACGAATGACGCATAAGCCGTCCGAGATGTCGGGCGGGCAGCAGCAGAGAGTGGCGATCGCCAGAGCCATCGCCCAGGCGCCTCCTATTATTTTGGCGGATGAACCCACGGGTAATTTGGATTCCGGTTCCACGAAAGAGATCATGGATATCCTGCGGGGACTGCATGAGGAGGGCAGGACGGTGATCCTGATCACACATGACAATGATATCGCGGCCCGCGCAAAGCGGGTGATTAAGATCATGGACGGAAAAATAGAGGAGGACTATGAAAATGTTTCGGAAAACGAAGAATGAAACGGGCAGCCCGGATATCACGGAAATGATGCCAAAAGCGAAAAAGGAAAAGAAGCCGTGGGATCCGGCAAAAAAGAAAAAAGTGCGCCGCAGGGTGATTGCGGGCGCGTTGACTGTATTGGTCATTATATTCTTTGTCAGTAATTCCATGAAAGCAAAGAACGGTGCGCCGATGGTGACTACGGTTGCTGCCGCGACGGGGGACGTGGAACAGGTCTTAAGCACCGGCGGGACGGTGAAAAGCGACGAGACGAGAACTTACTTTGCGCCCCTGTCCGTGGAAGTGGGCGAGGTGAAGGTCAGTGCCGGCGATACGGTAAAGAAGGGAGATGTACTCCTTACCTTCGATGCGGAGGCACTGGCGGAGAAAAAGCAGGAGGCGGAGTACAGGCTGGCTTCCAACAAGGGTGGCTATGAGAGTTCCGTGCATAAGAATAACGAGTACATAACCGATCTGGCCGAGGCGAACAGAAACCTTCCCGTGCTGGATCAACAGATTGCGGACAATGAAAACCTGCTGGATGAACTCAACCAAAAGATTGAGGAAAAGAGGGCAGGTTGGAGCTATAACGGTACGAATCTCAACGTCTCCGTGATGGAGTGGCAGAGTATTGTTGCCCAGGATGAACAGGCGCTGGCGGATTTCAGCGAGCGGGAAGCCAAAGGGGAACTGAGAGATTACACGGAAGACGAAATCAAGGAAATGCGCAATTCGGCGGAGATCAAGCTGGCAAACGACAGAGAAACGCTTTTGAACCTGCAGATCCAGACGCAGTATAACGGCTATGAGGAATCCAATAATAAAGAGATCAGAGATCTGCAGAGGCAGGCGAAGGAAGTAGAAGAATTGATCGCTTCCTATAAAGAGTACCAAGTAGAGATGAAGTCTCAGAAATCCACTTCCGAAGCAGGTGTTTTGGATGAGGGCGGAAAGGCGAAACTGGAGGCGGATACCGCCTTGGAAAAACTGACAAACCAGGAGCAGCTGGATGCCATCGCCGAAGTGGAAAACGGGCTGAAAGCCGATTTTGCGGGCGTGGTCACGGAACTGGAGGCTGTGTCCGGACAGCCGCCCGCAGAGAGCGGGAAGTTAGTAACCATCGAGAGTCTGGAAAAGGTATATGTGCGGCTCAATGTCTCCAAATACGATTTGGAAAAGATTGCCCTGAACCAGAAGGCGGACGTTGATATCGCGGGCAAGACTTATGAAGGGACAGTGGCAAAGATCGACGGCATGGCGACCCAGAATAACAGCGGCGCCATGGTAGTGGGCGTCAATGTGAATATCGAAAATCCGGATGAAAATATCTTTCTGGGCGTGGATGCCAGAGTCTATGTCCATATGGCAAAGGCGGAGGGCGTGGTCACGGTTCCGCTTGAGGTGATCAACAGTGACAGGGAAGGCGATTTTGTATATGTAGAAAAAAACGGTGTGGTGGAGAAACGCCGCATCACGGCTGGCATCGCTTCTGACAGCATGAGCGAGGTGAAAGAGGGCCTTTCAGAGGGCGAGAATGTCATCATGGCGAACGGCATGGAGTTTGAGGAGGGCACGGCAGTGACGGCAGTACCGCAGCCACAATAAAGGACAAATGAAAAAAATCACACTGATGTGCTGATTTTTCAACTCGAGTTTGCGTCGGAGCCACAAACTCGGAATCGCAGAGCTAAATTTGTAATTTGGCTCATGCGTCCAGAGGATTCCTGCGAAAAACTCTGCAAAAAGCTCCGACATGGAGGTAGCAATGGCACAAATATGGGAATATATAAAAATCGCCTTGATGAATATCAAGAGCAATAAAGGGCGCTCCATCCTCACCATGCTGGGCATCATCATCGGCATCTCGTCCGTGATCATGATCATCTCCATCGGTAACGGGGTGCGCGGTTCGGTCAATGACGAGCTGGAAAATATGGGCGGCGGGCTGATCGCCATTTTTGCCAACGGCAACGTGGAGGGCAATGAGGTAAGATTCACGGAGGAGGATTTTGCGCTGGTTACGGAAAAGGTAGAACATGCCAAGGGCGCAACGACACAGTACAGCTATTACGGTGCTACGGCCAAGGGACGCAAGGGCGACTTTGATGCGATGCTTCAAGGCGGCAATACGGCGTTACAGTATGTGGTCGGCAACGAACCGATCGTTAGGGGCAGATATTTTTCGCAAAGCGAGTGCGATGCGGGAAGTATGGTCTGTGTTTTGAAGGAGAGCAACGCAAGAATGCTGTTTGGCACCACGGATGTGGTGGGGATGACCTTTGAGGTGAATCTTTGGGGTGTGAGTCAGGATATCCGTATCGTAGGCATCAGGCAGGATTCGCCGGCGGGACTGATCGCAGCCTTGAACGGCAGCGGTTATCTGGAAGTGGAGATGCCGTTGAATGCCATGGCAGCCGGGTTTGGCTTTTGGATCGAAGACTCCGATTACCTTTATGTGGTGGCGGAGAGCTCCGAGTATGTGTCACAGGTAGCGGCGGATACCATCCGGCTGATGGAAAACCGCCATAACGTGCGGGGCGAAAATAAGATCATGATGGAGAGCTTTCAGGATGTCTCGGCGCAGTTCGACCAGATCCTCGGTATGCTGACGCTCTTTATCTCCTTTGTGGCAGCCATCTCGCTGTTGGTGGGCGGCATCGGCGTGATGAACATCATGCTGGTGTCCGTGACGGAGCGCACGCGGGAGATCGGTATCAGAAAGTCTCTGGGAGCCAGAACGAAGTCGATCCTCTTACAGTTTTTGGCGGAGGCGGGCATCATCACCCTCATCGGCGGCCTGATCGGGATTGTGCTGGGCGTGCTTGGCGGCACCGTGGTCTGCGGCGCGCTGGGGTATGTGGCCAGGATCGACACAGCCACGGTGATCCTGGCGGCAGCCTTTTCCTCGGGAGTGGGAATCTTCTTCGGTATCTATCCCGCGAGGAAGGCGGCGAAGTTAAGCCCGATCGAGGCGCTGCGGCATGAGTAGTACGAAAAGTGCTTCTAAAGACGTTCCGCCATTGGACGGAACGCCAAGAAGCACTAAGTTTCGTACAGGAGAATGCCAAAAGGCGGGCATTCTCCGCAATGTAGAGATGGAGGCATATTTCGCTTGCACTTTGCCCAATTTTTAGTATAATAGATTTCAGTATGGAAATCGAATTTGACGTTAAAATAACACCTAATATTTTATATGATTATATGCTGCAGCACACCTACTCGCGTCTGCCCGGTCTTATGGGGACGCTTGTGGGTGTGCTGATGCTGTTTCTTTTTATGAATAACAGACAGCCGCTTATTTTGATCATTGCTCTGGTGGTGCTGCTCTATCTGCCGTGGACGCTTTTTCTGAAAGCGGCGCAGCAGGCAAAGGGGAACCCCGCGTTTCAAAAACCTCTGCATTATAAGCTGACGGAGGAGGGAATCGAGGTCTCCCAGGACGGCACGGAGGAGAAAATGGGCTGGGAAAATATGGTAAAGGCGATCTCTACACCGAAGAGTATTGTGGTCTATACCACGGCGGTGAATGCCTGCATTTTTCCGAAAAAGGATTTGGGGGACGGGAAGATGAAGGTGATCGAGATCATCTCCACCCATATGCCGCCGAGGAAGGTGAAGATACGAAGTTGACGGCACAAGAAGAAATTCTAATACTCA
>DETS01000005.1:0-142 GCA_002361735.1 Lachnospiraceae bacterium UBA3282
TGACACTCGTGTCAGAGAATTGACTGACGATGAGGTGAAAAGGCTGGCGGAAGTCATCGAGAAGGATTACATGGTAGAAGGTGATCTCAGACGAGAAGTTGCGCTTAACATCAAGCGCCTTCAGGAAATCGGCTGCTACAGA
>DETS01000005.1:451-627 GCA_002361735.1 Lachnospiraceae bacterium UBA3282
TCAGGAAATCGGCTGCTACAGAGGGATTCGTCACAGGAAGGGGCTTCCCGTTCGTGGTCAGAAGACAAAGACGAATGCCAGAACGAGAAAAGGTCCCAAGAGAACCGTGGCAAACAAGAAAAAGTAATCAGATAACAGGAAACTTAGAATTGGAGAAAGTAGGTTAGTTTATTATG
>DETS01000005.1:924-3085 GCA_002361735.1 Lachnospiraceae bacterium UBA3282
TAGTTTATTATGGCAAAGAAAGTTACCAAGAAAGTGACAAAGAAACGTGTCAAGAAAAACGTTGAACATGGACAGGCGCACATCCAGTCCTCTTTTAACAATACCATCGTGACCCTGACGGATAACGAAGGCAATGCGTTGAGCTGGGCAAGTGCAGGCGGTCTTGGCTTTAGAGGTTCAAGGAAATCTACTCCCTATGCAGCGCAGATGGCCGCGGAGACGGCAACAAAGGCTGCTCTCATCCATGGCTTAAAGACTGTGGATGTTATGGTAAAAGGACCCGGTTCGGGTCGTGAGGCAGCGATTCGTGCCCTGCAGGCTTGCGGACTGGAAGTGACCAGTATCCGCGACGTGACGCCCGTACCTCATAACGGCTGCCGTCCGCCTAAGAGACGTAGAGTCTAGTACAAAAAGAGCTTGAAAGTATTTGGAAGAAGGTACCACGGTACTGTAAACAAAAACAGAAAGGAGCCAATCATGGCAGTAAACAGAGTTCCGGTATTAAAGAGATGCAGATCCTTAGATCTTGATCCCACTTTTTTGGGATATGATAAGAAATCCAACAGAACTTCCGCAAGAGCGGGTAAGAAGATCAGCGAGTATGGTTTACAGCTGAGAGAAAAACAGAAAGCAAAATTCATCTACGGCGTTTTGGAGAAGCCTTTCAGAAATTACTATGAAAAGGCTGACAGAATGAAGGGTCAGACGGGTGAAAACCTGATGACGATGCTGGAGAGCAGACTGGACAGTGTAGTGTTCCGTATGGGGCTTGCGCGCACGAGACGCGAGGCAAGACAGGTAGTGGGGCACAAGCATTTTCTGGTAAATGGCAAGCCGGTGCAGATTCCTTCTTATCTGGTGAAGGCAGGCGATGTGATTGAAGTGAGAGAGAAAGCGAGATCCCTGCAGCGTTATAAGGATATCCTCGAGGTGACGGGCGGCAGACTTGTTCCCGAGTGGATCGACATGGATCAGGAGGCAATGAAGGGAACTGTGAAGTATCTTCCCACCAGGGAGATGATCGATGTACCTGTGAATGAGATGCTTATCGTCGAGTTGTACTCCAAGTAAAAATAAGGGGGTGTCCGGGTGTTTGAATTTGAAAGGCCGAATATTGAAGTAGTAGAGATCTCCGAAGATAAAAAGTATGGCAGATTTGTGGTGGAACCGTTAGAGAGAGGTTACGGCATTACCCTCGGCAATTCGCTCAGGAGGATCATGTTGTCCTCCCTGCCCGGTGTTGCGGTGAGTCAGGTTAAGATCGAGGGCGTTCTTCACGAGTTCAGCTCCGTTCCCGGTATCAAGGAGGACGTGACCGAAATCATTATGAACGTCAAGAGTCTTGCCATCAAGAACAACAGCGATTCCAATGAGGTAAAGACTGCCTACATCGAGTACGAGGGCGAGGGTGTCGTGCGTGCCTCTGATATTCAGGTAGATCAGGATATCGAGATCCTGAATCCTGATTTGGTGATTGCGACCCTGAGCGGTAAGGATACGAAGCTTTACATGGAACTGACCATCACAAGAGGCAGGGGCTATGTAGGGGCTGACAAGAATAAGACAGAGGATCTTCCCATCGGTGTGATCGCGGTTGATTCCATCTACACGCCTGTGGAGAGAGTCAATGTGACCGTAGAGAATACCCGTGTGGGTCAGATCACGGATTTTGATAAGCTGACGCTCGATGTGTATACGAACGGCACGCTGGTGCCCGACGAGGCGGTCAGCCTTGCGGCGAAGGTGCTGAGCGAGCACTTAAGTCTCTTTATCGATCTGTCCGAGAATGCCAAGACTGCAGAAGTCATGGTGGAGAAGGAGGATGACGAGAAGGAGAAGGTGCTGGAGATGAGCATCGACGAGCTCGAGCTCTCCGTCCGTTCCTACAACTGCTTAAAGAGAGCAGGCATCAATACCGTTGAGGAGCTGACAAACAAGACTTCCGAGGATATGATGAAGGTCAGAAACCTGGGGCGTAAGTCCTTAGAGGAAGTGCTTGCTAAGTTAAAAGAATTAGGGTTACAGCTGAATCCCAGTGACGAGGCGTAACGCAGTATTGAGTTAGAACCCGAGGTAAGCCCGAAGTGCACTCAGAAAGGAGCCGATCATGGCAAAATACAGAAAGCTGGGCAGAACGTCTGACCAGAGAAAAGCATTACTC
>DETS01000005.1:3216-27875 GCA_002361735.1 Lachnospiraceae bacterium UBA3282
GGAAGTGCTTGCAAAATTAAAAGAATTAGGATTACAGCTGAATCCCAGCGATGAGGCGTAACATAGAGGTAAGCCCGAAGAGCACTCGGAAAGGAGCCAATCATGGCAAAATATAGAAAACTTGGCAGAACATCTGACCAGAGAAAAGCATTACTCAGAAATCAGGTTACCGCTCTTTTATATCATGGAAAGATCGTGACCACGGAGGCGAGAGCAAAGGAAATCCGCAAGTTTGTGGAGCCCCTGATCACACTTGCCGTGAAAGAAAAAGATAACTATGAGACCGTCAAGGTAACTGCGAAGGTTGCCCGCAAGGATAAGGACGGTAAGAGAGTGAAGCAGATCGTGGACAAGAACACGAAGGCTGTACTTTCCGAAACGCATCGCGATAAGGACGGGAAGATCCTGCGGATCGAGAACGGCGTGACCGTTACCGTATATGATGAGGTGGAGAAGGAAATCAAAAAGGATCTGCCTTCCAGACTGCACGCGAGAAGACAGATGCTGAAGGTCCTTTATCCGGTAAAGGAAGTGCCGGATGCACCTGCAGGCCGCAAGAAAAATACCAAAGAGGTCAATCTTGTGGATAAGCTGTTTGACGAGTACGGTCCTAAGTACGCGAACCGTAACGGCGGTTACACCAGAATCATCAAGATCGGTCCCCGTAAAGGAGACGCAGCGATGGAAGTCGTTCTGGAGTTGGTATAATAAGAGAAAGTTACGAAAATCGAGTGTGAAAGCACTCGATTTTCTTATGCGCGCATAAGCAGAGTCAGAAGCATAGCGCCTTCATTTTAGGGTAAAATAAAAGACACAACATTTTGTAATAAAATGTTGCATCTCTTTTCGTTTCATTATATATATCGGTACATCTTCGGAATCCTTAACCCTCTTTTTTAAAAATTTTGAAAAAATCTCATTATAGGTTGATCTGCAGATATACCTGATCCCGCTCCTCCTGTTCGATGCCGAGATACCGCTTGGTAATCTGGTAGGACGAGTGATTGTACAGATCCATCAGCATGGCGGGCGGCGTCCCGTTCTTCCAGGCATAGTATCCGAAGGTCTTACGCAGGGAGTGGCAGCTGATGTGTTCGGACAGCCCACAGGCAGCAGCGGCGCTGCGCACGATCCGATATGCCTGATGGCGGGAGAGTGGCTGTGTCTGTCTGCGCGGGCTGGGGAAAAGCCAGTTTGGTAAGGCCGGTGTTGAAAATGATTCCCGATAAGCCTCCAAAGCCTGACGCAGGGCGTCGTTGATGGGGACGGTACGGATCTTTCCCGTCTTTTGTTCTTTGATATAAATGTGAGCGCAGAGGTTTCCGTCCGGATGACATACATCCTGCCATTTCAGCCGCAGTATATCACCGATGCGAAACGCCGTGTTCAAACCCATGACGATCATGGTATAGTTGCGGGGACTTGGCTGTCTGTCTCGGTAATAATCCCGAAATGCTTCTAATTTTTTTCTGTCTTTGATTGGATATGTGGTACTCATAGCACTACCTCCTTTTCCTGTGTCCCAATTTAGGATTCCATAAGCGTCCGACATGCAACATTTTATTACAAAGTGTTGCATGGGAAAAGGGCAGACAAGGAAGTACCCGCATAGGAGGAGAAGGCAGGGAGGTCTCAGATGCTTAGAATGACAGTCAACACAGAGGAGTACATCCAGATCGGCGATGATATCAGGATCGTTTTTCTGGGCGGCAGCAGGAATCACACAAAGGTGATGCTGGATGTTCCGAAGGAGATCAACATTGTAAGAAGCCGCGCGCTGGAAAACCATGCGGCATCGGAAGCGGATCGCGAGCAGATCGCCCGTTACCACGCGGCGCCGGAACTGGAAGAGAAGTACCGAAAAAAGAAGATTGTCATAAACGACACAGCGAAGGCGGCATCAAGGTAAAAGGTAATAACCCCGGGCTATCCTAGGGGCTTGGGGATTATTATGGATACAGTAACAATCAACCAACAAACGGCGGTAAACGGATTTATCGTCGGCAACCACAAGGAGGTAACATTATGATCGTTAAACACAATATCACAGCAATGAACTCTAACAGAATGCTTGGTCTGACCACGTCATCTCAGGCAAAGTCTACCGAGAAGCTTTCTTCCGGTTATAAGATTAACCGTGCGGCGGATGACGCGGCAGGGCTGTCCATTTCCGAGAAGATGCGCAGACAGGTAAGAGGTCTTACCCAGGCTTCCGCTAACGCGCAGGACGGTATCAGTGTCGTACAGACCGCTGAGGGCGCACTCAACGAAGTTGAGGATATGCTCCAGAGAATGAACGAGCTGGCGGTTAAGGGCGAGAACGGCACCCTGACCACTTCCGATCGCGCTTCCATCCAGGCTGAGATCGGTCAGTTGATGAGCGAAGTTGACCGTGTACAGAGCACCACGACCTTCAACGAGATGAACCTGTTGGACGGCAGATTCATCAAGGGTCTGCAGGTAGGCGCAGAGGCAGGTCAGCACATCGACATTTCCATCAAAAATATGAGTATTTCGGGCTTAGCAAGCTATATTGGTGATTGGGAAAAAGGCGCGTTGAAGACGGGCAGCAGCAGTAAGTTATATGCAGCGATTACTTTCAATGCATTAGCAGATGGAACTTCAAAGATTCCGACCACCACTTATTCTACCACAGCAGCTAACGGTAAGCCTGGTGCTGGCACTATTCAGGGTTCTGTTTCTAAGGATGATGTTAAATCTTATTCTACAATCGGAACAGACAAAAAATACAATTTGAAGAATATGACCACAGAGATGGCAAACAGACTGGTTACTACTTTCCAGAACCTGATTGGTGGTAAGGCGACGACTGTTGCTACCACGCGGGACTTCAACTCCCTGAACGCATTCATCAAGGGCGCTCTGCAGATCGTATCTTCTCAGAGATCCGACCTCGGTGCAATCCAGAACCGTCTGGAGCACACGATCAACAACCTGAACAACATCGTGGAGAACACCCAGTCCGCAGAGGCTGCGATCCGCGATACGGATATCGCTACGGAGATGGTGCAGTACTCCAACAACAATATCCTGCAGCAGGCGGGTACATCCATGCTGTCTCAGGCGAACCAGGGCAATCAGCTGGCACTGTCCTTACTTGGCTAAGATCGCCTGATGTAAGAACATTTGCTCAATATGTAATGTTGTGTTTGGAACAGCCGCACCCGAAAGGGTGCGGTTGTTTCTTGTTATAAACGATAAAACGTTTGTTGCAAAGCGACATATGCCTATGATATACTAAGCCAAGAGAGAGTGTTATGCTGCAACCATTAACGGAGGAGGCATACAAATGATGAATGAAGAATTACTGTTGGCACTATCGGAAATGATGGACACGAAATTGGCTGCGAATTTGAAGCCAATTGAGAATCGTCTGGAACGGATTGAAGTCCGACTCGACCGGGTAGAGGAATGCCTCGACCGCGTGGAGGAGAAACTCGACAAAGTTGAGAAGAGACTCGACAAGGTAGAGGAGAGACTCGATCATGTGGAGGAGAGACTCGACAAGGTAGAGGAAAGACTCGACAAGGTAGAGGAAAGACTCAACAAGGTAGAGGGAAAAGTCAAACGGGTAGAAAATAAGGTTGTGAAGATTGAAGTCGATTTGCTGGAAAACAATGTGGTTCCCAGACTGAATACGATAGAGGCTTGTTACACGAGCACCTATCAACGGTATCAGGATCATGCGGATCAAATGGACAGCGTATATGAGAACATAAAACTCTTGAATCAGACGGTAATTAAACACAGTCAAATACTAAAAAAGATATCTTGAGGAGTATGTGAAGGGATATGCCTGAAAAAAGGGAGCTTAGGCTCCCTTTTTTGTTGGTCTTAGTCAATCTTTTTCTGAAAATGCTGATAATCTTTGGTGGAGTTCCAGTTTCCGCCCCAGGTGAAACCGTGTTCGGTAAAGAGGCGGTAACAGAGGTCGTTTTCGTCGATCTTGTAGGGGAAGCTTTGGCTGCGGTCAGCGTAGACCTCACTGCCGGGCGGGGAGATATAGTCGCTCCCGTCGTTGTTTCTGCCAAAGACAACATAGGGGTTGTAGTAGGGGTTCACATCGATGGCGAGGCCGTAAGCATGTTTGGAGAGGTTGGTCGTGCCGTCCACTACCCGATAGTTGAAACAGGAAGTATTGTTGTCCGCCATGGAAGCCGTATCGTCGCCGTCATACTCGTCAATCAGACGGACACGTTCAAGGCGGTAATCGTTTCGATACAGTTCATAGAAAATTTCTACCATGTCCTGCGCGACGGCTTTGTTGCAGATCAATTCGCCGATTTGTTCTTGACCATCAAAGTCAATATATTTCAATCCCACATATTTCAGGTCTTCGTAGGGGACGGTGCAGCCGTTTTCGGGATAGGAGATGCCGGTAATTCTTTCTTTGACTGTTTCGGTCAGTGACTCGTGATAAAATCCTTCCTGATATATCATACGATCCGGGTGAATGTCCATGTCTTCTGCCTCCGCGTCCTGCTCAGGGATATCGCTCTTACTATCAGGATATGCGGAGGGGGTATCAAAGGTGTCAATGTTTGTCAGTGTTTCAGTCGGTACTGAAGTGCTCTTTTTTTCACCATCTGACAAGGGTGTCGTTTTTGAAATGGAACTTTTGACTTGTTCAGTCGATTCGTTTTCTGCATGTTCCACTACTTTTGGTGCGACGTCAGGAGCCGTATTTTGTGAGGCAGAATTGCTTTCTGCATCAGGGCTGCCGGTGCCGTATGCCAGTTCCGGGTGTTCTCTGGCATAGTCTGATAATGTTTCCGCTCCTGTCAGATACCGCGCCAGAAAAGCGCAGATCATAATGAGGGTGAGGAGAAAGAGGATGGGACCTGCCGCCTGCCGCAGCAGAGCTTTTATATGGTTGTGATTCATAAGGGAGTCCTTTCTCATTGGTTTCGTGAATAGTATAGCATATAAACTGTAAGGGTAAAGCAGAAATTCTTGTATTTTATTGGGAAATCTAGTAAAATAGGCGGTGACGGATCTGGCGGCAAAAGGAAAGCGGAATTGCATGTCGAATACAGGATGAGATCAAAAAGCGGCGAGGCCGGTTTCAAGTCATAAGAAAAACAGGATCAATTTGATAAAATCATGGGAATCATAAAAACAGACAAACTTTCATTTGAATATATCAGGCGTGATGAGGAAGGCAATGTGGAGGGTATCACCCGCGCAGTGGACGAGGTGGATCTTGACGTAAAGCAGGGTGAGTTTATTGCCATTCTGGGGCACAACGGTTCCGGAAAGTCGACTCTTGCCAAGCACATCAACGCCATTCTCTATCCCACGGAGGGCACGATCCGGGTGGACGGTATGGACACGCAGGATGAGAAGCATCTCTGGGACATCCGCAGGGAGGCAGGGATGGTCTTTCAGAATCCGGACAATCAGATCATCGGTCAGGTTGTGGAGGAGGATGTGGGATTTGGTCCCGAGAATATGGGCGTGCCCACGAAGGAGATTTGGGAACGCGTGGAGGAGAGTCTGAAAGCGGTGGGAATGTACGAGTATCGCAAGCACTCCCCCAACAAACTCTCGGGCGGGCAGAAACAGCGTGTTTCCATTGCGGGCGTCATTGCCATGCACCCGAAATGTATCATTCTGGATGAACCGACGGCGATGCTCGATCCGAACGGCCGTAAAGAAGTGATACGGGCGGTGCGGGCCCTGAATGATGTGGAAGGCATCACGGTGGTGCTGATCACACATTATATGGAAGAAATCATTCACGCGGACATGGTCTACGTGATGGACAAAGGGCAGATTGCCATGGAAGGAACGCCGCGGGAAATCTTTTCCCGTGTGGAGGAGTTACAGGAATTGCGCCTCGACGTGCCGCAGGTAACGCTTCTGGCTCATGAGTTGAAGCAAAGGGGCGTGCAGCTGCCGGACGGCATTTTGACGATTGAGGAGCTCGTGGCGGCGCTGGTGGATCGCAAGGGCATATAGGGTGCCCGGGCATGGAGGTAACGATGTCTCTTATTTTAGATCATGTAAATTACAGCTATGGCGATGACACGGCGCTTTCCGTGCACGCCTTGAAAGATGTGAGTCTGGTGATTCCCGACGGGCAGTTTATCGGGCTGATCGGGCATACGGGTTCCGGAAAATCGACGCTGGTACAGCATTTGAATGGGCTGCTTAAGCCTACGAGCGGCGCTATTTACTATAATGGCGAGGACATTCACGACCCTGATTTTGATAAGAAGAAGCTGCGCAGCAAGGTCGGGCTGGTCTTTCAGTATCCGGAGCATCAGCTGTTTGAAATCGATGTGTTTAAGGATGTCTGCTTTGGACCGAAGAATCTGGGACTGTCCCAAAAAGAGACGGAGCTTCGCGCTTATGCGGCCTTGAAGCAGGTAGGCATTGCGGACGAGTATTTTTACCAGTCGCCTTTTGACCTTTCCGGAGGGCAGAAGCGTCGGGTGGCGATCGCGGGTGTGCTTGCCATGAAGCCGGAGATATTGGTGCTGGATGAGCCGACTGCGGGGCTTGACCCCAAGGGACGGGATGAGATCCTGGATCAGATCGCAAAGCTAAAGGAGGAGACGGGGATCACGGTGATTCTGGTTTCTCACAGTATGGAGGATGTTGCCAAATATGTGGAGCGGATCATTGTGATGAACAAGGGAAGCGTTCTTTACGACGATGCACCGCGAGAGGTTTTTCAGCATTATCAGGAGCTTGAGCAGGTGGGCCTGGCGGCGCCTCAGGTGACTTACATTATGCAGGCGCTGGCAAAGAAGGGCATGAAGGTGGATACGACGGCGACAACGATCACAGAGGCCGTGGAGGAAATTCTGAAAGCGCTGTAGCAGCAAAGAAGCGGCAAAAGTCGGTGATGGCGGACGCAAAGATAAGAATCGTGCCGCCTTTTTAAGACAAGCCGTTCGGCAGATAAGAGGTAAACATGATACGAGATATTACATTGGGCCAGTATTATCAGACGGAATCCGTCATTCATAAACTGGACCCGCGCGTTAAACTGGTGGCGACTATGGGCTTTATCATCTCGCTTTTTGTGGTGGACAGTTGGGTGGGGTATGTCGTTGCGGCTGTCTTTTTGGCGGTGATGATCAAATTGTCGAGGGTTCCTTTCCGCTTTATGGTAAAAGGGATGAAGGCGATCGTGATGATTTTGATGATCACGGTGGTCTTTAATCTCTTTTTGACACCGGGGGAGCCGCTTGTCACGTTCTGGAAGCTGACGATCACAAAGGAAGGCGCGCGGATCGCCGTGATGATGGCAGTCAGGCTGTCATTTCTCATCGTCGGCTCCTCTCTGATGACGCTGACCACCACACCGAACAGTTTGACGGACGGCATGGAAAAGTTGATGGGACCTTTGAAGCTTATGAAGGTGCCGGTGCATGAGGTGGCGATGATGATGTCTATCGCCCTGCGCTTTATCCCGATCCTGCTGGAGGAGACGGATAAGATCATGAAAGCGCAGATTGCCCGTGGAGCGGATTTTGAGAGTGGAAACCTGATCAAAAAGGCAAAAGCGATGGTGCCGCTTTTGGTGCCGCTGTTTATTTCCGCCTTTCGTCGTGCAAATGATCTGGCGATGGCGATGGAGGCCAGGTGCTATCGGGGCGGAGAGCATCGTACAAAGATGAAGCCCTTACAGTATCATGCGGCGGACCGGATCGCGTATCTGGTGCTGCTTGCATATTTCTCGGGCTGTGTGGCGCTGCGGATATATTTATAAAAAGCTATTACATGAGTAAGCGGAAGTGTGGTGGGCAGACTGTGAAAGCGGTTTTATGAGGAGCTGCCCGTGATGGGAAGTGCGACGAGATGAAACGAGTTATGTTAACTGTTGCGTATGACGGAACGGCTTACAGCGGTTGGCAGCTGCAGCCGAATGGGGAAACCATAGAGAGTGTCCTGAACCGCTGCCTGTCGGAGCTGACAGGCGAAACGGTGGAAGTGATCGGTGCAAGCCGCACCGATTCGGGAGTGCACGCCTTGGGTAATGTGGCGGTGTTTGACACGCGAAGCCCGATTCCGCCGGAAAAGTTTTCTTACGCTTTGAACCAGAGACTGCCGGAAGATATCAGGATCCGCGGCTCGCGGGAAGTGGCGGCGGATTTTCATCCCAGACACCTCGCGAGCATCAAAACCTATGAATATCGGATCTGCAACGCAGAGTTTCCCCTGCCGACAAAGCGCCTTTACGAACATTTTACTTATGTGCCGTTAGATGTCAGCCTGATGAAACAGGCGGCGGTTTATCTGGTGGGAGAGCATGACTTCAAGAGTTTTTGCAGTGTGGATACCCAGGCGAAGACCACCGTGCGCAGAATCGAAGAAATCACAGTGCGGGAGGTTCCCCTTATCGGAGTCGGATTTGCGGGTGAAAGAACCGCGGCTGACGGGGCCTTTGGGGCAGCTTATGCAGAGGAGAGAGACCGAAGGGAAGACTCGGCTTTGGAAGAACGGGAGATCATAATCCGCGTGCGAGGGCGAGGTTTCTTATATAATATGGTAAGAATTATTGCAGGCACATTGATGGAAGTCGGCAGGGGACAGCTGCCGCCCGGGCAGATGAAAGAGATTCTTCTTGCCCGTGACAGGCAGAAGGCGGGACCGACTGCACCGGCTTGCGGTTTGACGCTCATTGGATACGAATTTTTGGAAAAACCTGTTGACACACGCGGAGGCGTATAATATAATAGGTAACTGTGACGAATTGTTTATCAATGTCTTGCCATAGCCCCGGTAAGGCATTTGAAAGGCACAGGGACAGCAGCTTTGCTGTCGGTTGTGCGGCGGGCTTAAAACCAATTGTCCGCATAGAGAAATACAAACTGCCGTGGAGAGATGCCGAGTGTGGCCGGACATCCGCATGAGGGTCTTTGGAAGCGGCGCAGAAAGATTAACGGAGGAATATCATGAAAACTTTTATGGCAAGCCCGGCTACAATCGAGAGAAAGTGGTATGTAGTTGATGCGACAGATATGACGCTTGGTCGTCTGTCCTCTGAAGTTGCCAAGGTGCTCAGAGGCAAAAATAAGCCGATCTTCACCCCGCATATTGATACGGGTGACTATGTAATCGTAGTCAATGCGGAGAAGGTAAAGGTAACAGGAAAGAAGTTAGATCAGAAGATTTACTATCATCACTCCGATTATGTGGGCGGTATGAAAGAAACCACCCTGAAAGAGATGTTGCAGAGACACCCTGAGAGAGTTGTGGAGCATGCGGTCAAGGGAATGCTTCCCAAGGGTCCCCTCGGCAGACAGATGTACAAGAAGCTTTTCGTGTACGTGGGACCTGAGCACAAGCAGGCGGCACAGAAACCGGAAGTGTTAACATTTTAAGAAAGGGATAAGGAATCATGGCGAAAGCAGATAAATCAGCAAAGTATTATGGAACCGGCAGAAGAAAGAAATCCATTGCCAGAGTATTTTTAATGCCCGGTAAGGGTCAGATTACCATCAACAAGAGAAACATTGACGATTACTTCGGTCTTGAGACCCTGAAAGTGATCGTGCGTCAGCCTCTTGCGGCAACCGATACGGTGGATAAGTTCGATGCGGTCATCACCGTAAAGGGCGGCGGTTATACAGGACAGGCGGGTGCGGTGAGACACGGTATCGCCAGAGCGCTGCTCCAGGCGGATCCCGACTACAGACCTACTCTGAAAAAGGCAGGTTTCCTGACCAGAGATCCTCGTATGAAGGAGAGAAAGAAATACGGTCTCAAAGCAGCGAGACGCGCACCGCAGTTCTCCAAGAGATAAGTGCTGTCTGCGAAAGGCAGATATGGAAAAGGACACAGAGCAAGTTTTCTTGCGTCTGTGCCCTTTTATATATTCCAGTTTCTTTGGGAGCTAAGAAGTACAGATTATGGAGGTGGTGCTATGTGTGATGTTAAAAAGTACGAGAAAATTTATGAGGACATAAAAGTGTTGCAACCGGAAGATACTTTACAGCTTGTGTTGGAAGCGGAAACGGAGGAACAAAGGAATTTTTATGAAATGATTGGTGATTTTCTTCTGCAACAGAAACAGCGGCAGGTGATAGAAAGGAATCTCTTTTAGTGAAGAAATATATTTTAATAGCAGGCGTTAATGGGGTGGGTAAATCGACTCTGTATCAATTATTACAAAGCTTGCATGATATGCCGAGAGTGAATGCAGATGAAATATTGAGGGGATTTGGTGATTGGAGAAATTCGACAGATATTATGACTGCCGGAAAGATTGCGGTAAAGAAAATTGCTAAGTATTTTGATGAAGGCATTACTTTTAATCAGGAAACTACATTGTGCGGAAAGTCAATCATAAATAATATAACAAAAGCGAAGAATAGAGGATATTTTATTGAACTACATTATATCGGGGTTGAGAGTGCAGAGATTGCAAAAGAAAGAGTAACCGGACGTATGAAACGAGGCGGTCATGGTATTGCGGAACAGGATATAGAAAGAAGATATATCGAGACATTTGATCATTTGAAAATTGTTCTGCCGGAATGTGATTTGGTAGCATTTTATGATAATACCATAGAGTTTCGCAGATTTGCAATTTATAAAAATGGAAAGCCGGTCAAAATTTCGCATAGTGTACCGAGTTGGTATGAAAGATATGTAGCAGATATGGAGTAAATGTCTCATAGAAATTTTCGGATGTTTTCACGAAAGGACACAGAGCAAGTTTTCTTGCGTCTGTGTCGCTTTTGCTTTATAGGAAAGTGCGATAACGTAAACCATTTAAGGAGAATGCGAAGCATTCTCTTGATCGTCGCTGCTGAGCGACGATTATTTATTGACAACTGTTGTGCGGTGTATTATACTGTACTTGTATATATAATACAGTTAAGACCGGAAGGCGGTGAAAGCTTGGAGATCTTTGTGAGCAATAAGTCAAATCGCCCTTTGTATGAGCAGATTTTGGCACAAATGAAAGCGCAGATTATGAGTGGCGAACTGAAAGCGGGGGATGCGGTCCCCTCTATCCGCTCTCTTGCAAAGTCGCTGCAGATCAGCGTTTTAACAGTGCAGAAGGCATATGACCTCTTGCAGGCGGACGGTTTTATTGAAACAACGGCAGGGAAAGGCTGTTATGTTTCGGCACAAAATCAGGATTTCTATTTGGAGGAACAGCAGAAAAAGATAGAGGAACATTTTAATGAAGCCATCGAGATAGCCCGCACAAGCGGAATATCGCTTGATAAGCTGATTGATTTATTGACACTGTTATATGAGGAGGATGGATGATGACGAATGCTTTGACAATATCAGGGCTTACGAAAAGCTATAACGATTTTGTTTTGGATCATGTTTCGTTTACCGTTCCAAGCGGATCGATTGTCGGACTGATCGGGAAAAATGGCGCAGGCAAAAGCACGACAATCAATGCGGCTTTGGGACTTATCCAAAAAGAATCCGGTCAGGACTCCAAGCTATTGATTTTAGACGAAGCGACCAGTGGTCTTGATCCTGTTATTCGAGATGATATTTTAGATATGCTTTTGGAGTTCGTTCAGAATGAAGAATGCTCCATACTGGTATCTTCACACATTACCAGCGATTTGGAAAAAATTGCAGATTATATCGTCTTCATTCATGAGGGAAAAGTGGTATTTTCCAAGCCCAAGGATGAACTGATCGAGCAATACGGCATTATGAAGTGTGGCGCGGCGCAGTTTGACGCATTGGAACGAGCGGATATTATCGTGTACCGCAAAATGGACTATGAATGGCAGGTTTTGATTTCTGACCGCGAAAAAATGCAGAAAAAATATCCGAAGGCAATGATCGTTCCGGCAACGATCGATGAAATGATGCTGCTCTATGTAAAGGGGGAAAAGGGATGAAAGGCGTTTTCGTAAAAGACCTCTATATTGCAAAAAGCAATATCCTTGTTACGGTTGTTAGTTTAGTTGTTTTGGGTTTCGGTTTGTCGTTTCTGCTTGAAACAAGCGCGCTTTTGGTACTAGCTCCGGTTGCTTCCACAACGGCGGTGTTTATCAGTATTACCGGTGACGCTGCTTCAAAATGGAACAAAAATGTGATTGTCATGCCGGTATCACGAAACCAGATTATCGGAGAAAAATATCTCTTTTATATGGTGCTTGCACTGTTGGGAATCGTTGCTGCGCTTATTCCGTGTATCGTTTTTGCACTTTTTGGTGTCGATATAACTGCTTACTCTTTATGCCTGTATGGGGCTATTGGGATAAGCGCCACGTTATTGGCGGGAGGGATCAGTTTACCGTGCGCATACCTGTTTGATCCGGAAAAATCACAAATTGTATTTATGATGTCGTTCATGGCATCAACAGGAATGATAGCGGGGATCGTCCTGCTTACGAATGTGTTTATCCCGGTAAAAGAGAATGTCCTTTTGGCTTTTGGTATCGTTCTTGCCATTTCAGCGGTATGGTTTTTCTTATCCTATCAAGTGGCGATAAGAGTATATCAGAAACGGGATATCACATGACATTGTCTGCGCGTGCCATCGCGAAAAGATGCTCTGGCATGGAGGTAAACATGAAATTATTGTACGGTACAGGTAATCCCGCAAAATTGGAATCAATGAGAAGCCGTCTCGCACAATTGGATATGGAACTGCTCGGGCTGCAGGATCTTAGGGCAGAAGGAAAAGACATACCCAAGGTGCCGGAAGACGGCAGTACGCCGCTTGAAAATGCAAGGCAAAAGGCGGAAGCTTATTACAAAGCGTTTGGAATGCCTGTCTTTTCCTGTGATTCAGGACTGTATTTTGACAATGTTCCCGACGAGGTACAGCCGGGCGTGCATGTGCGCAACGTCAAAGGGAAATTTTTCTTGCTTTTTCTCTCTCTTATGCTATAATTTTGGTTATGGGGATATAGCTCAGCTGGGAGAGCGATACGTTCGCAACGTATAGGTCAGGGGTTCGAGTCCCCCTATCTCCACTCTGGAAGCATAGCTCAGCTGGGATGAGCGTTCGCCTCACACGCGAGAGGTCATGGGTTCGAGCCCCATTGCTTCCATGAATCCATCGGAAAAGAAGTCGGCATTCCCGGCTTCTTTTTCAATCGTTAGAAATTGCGACAGGGTAAGCCGTTTAGGGAGAATGGGAAACGACAACGACGGTTTATGCGGGAGGATAATTGACGATGGCAGTGCGTGTAAAAAATATGACGACGGGAAAGCCTGCGAAACTCTTGCTTGCCTTTTCCTTTTCCCTGATGGCGGGAAATGTCTTCCAACAGTTATATACCGTGGTGGATACCATGGTGGTTGGGAAAGTATTGGGCGTTACCGCATTGGCGGCGCTGGGTGCTTCGGACTGGCTCAACTGGCTGATGCTGGGCGTGATCCAGGGATTGACGCAGGGGTTTGGCATCCGCATGGCGCAGGAATTTGGTGCCGGCAGAGAAGATAAACTGAGAGAGTGTGTGGGAAGCGCAGTGGTACTTTCCCTATTCTCGGCGGTGCTTTTGACGGCGGCGGGGCAGTTGGCGGCAAGACCGGTGCTCATGCTGTTACAAACGCCTCCGGAGATCATAGAATTTACCCTTCTGTATCTGCGGATCATGTTTGCGGGTGTGCCGATCGTCATGCTCTATAACCTGTTGGCCTGTATTCTGCGCTCGCTGGGGGACAGTAGGACGCCTCTAAATGCGATGATCGTAGCTTCGCTGACCAATATTGCGCTGGACTGCCTTTTTGTATTGGGGTTTCATTGGGGGATCGCAGGCGCGGCGGCGGCCACATTGATCGCGCAGGCGGTATCGAGCGGATTCTGTTTCTTCTATATTAAAAGGCTTACGATTCTGAAGCTTGAGAAGGATGATTTCCGTTTGCGGGAAGACCTGACAAGGAAGCTGTTTTTTCTGGGACTGCCCATGGCTTTTCAGAACGGGATCATTGCGGTGGGAGGCATGATCGTGCAGTTTGTGGTAAATACTTACGGGGTTCTTTTTATCGCAGGCTTTACGGCGACCAATAAACTTTACGGGCTTTTGGAAATTGCGGGCACTTCCTACGGGTACGCCATGGTGACTTATGTCGGACAGAATCTGGGCGCGGGCAGAATGGACCGTATCCGCAGCGGGATGCGGTCAGCCATGGGAATTGCCATGGTAACTTCCGTTGTGATTGCCGTCTGTATGCTGGTATTCGGAAAGGGGATTTTGGGACTCTTTATTTCAGGGAGTCCCGAAGTCGTGGAACAGACCATGCGGATCGCGTACTTTTATCTGGCGGTGATGAGTGTCTGTCTGCCCATTCTCTATGTGCTCCACGTGACCCGCTCCGCTTTGCAGGGGATGGGCAATACGGTTCTCCCTATGCTGTCCGGTGTGGCGGAGTTTGTCATGCGTACCCTCTCGGTAATCTTTCTGCCAATGTTGTTTGGGGAGACGGGGATCTTTTTTGCCGAGATCCTGGCATGGTTGGGAGCGGATGTGGTGCTGGTTGGCAGCTACTTTGTGGTAACAGGGAAGCTGGAAAAGAAATTGACTATAGTAGTCAACAAAGAAACCGGGACAAAAGAAGAGCAGCTGTAAAAAAAGAAAGACGGCGGAGTCTTATGTCCACCCACCGTCCAGCGTGACGATCTGCCCGGTCAGATAGTCGGGTGCATTCAAAAGGGCGAGAGCCAGGCGGGCAGCTTCCTCTGGTCGACCGATTCGGTCAGCGGGGATATCCACCCGTAACGCTTCCAGATCTTCCGGCGAGAAGCCGCGGTTCATATCCGTGTCGATCAGACCGCAGGCAATGGCGTTGACCTGGATGCCGCTGGGAGCAAGTTCCTTGGCGAGGGCTTTGGTAAAAGCGTTCACGCCGCCTTTCGAGGCGGAGTAGGCTACTTCCATGGAGGCGCCCACATTTCCCCAGACGGAGGAGATGTTGAGGATCTTTCCGGCATGGCGCTGTAACATCAGAGGGATGGCGAGGCGGCAGCTGTAGAACAGGGCGTTCAGATTCACATTCATCAGAGACTGCCATTGTTCCGTGCTCATCTCGTGCAGCAGCCCGACATGGGAGATGCCGGCGTTGTTGACTAAAACAGTCAACTCACTGATTTCCGCAAAGACCCGTTCCACATCCTGCGGATTGCCCATATCCGCTAAAATAGGCGTACAGGGGACGGAAAAGGTTTCTGACAGACGATGTGACAGTTGTGTCAGTTCTGCTTCGGAGTACCGACAGGTGAGGTAGAGGCGGTATCCTTCCGCCGCAAGAGCCTCCGCGATGGCGCGCCCGATCCCGCGGGAGGCGCCCGTCACCAGGGCGGTTTTGTGTGTGGGTGGATTTTGATGTGGTGTCATAGTCATAATATTTTGTTCCTTTTCAGCGTGATATTATTGTACAAATTGTACAATCTAAAGAATCAAAATCTCTTAACTGCAAAGATTATACTACAGACAGCAGAGAAAGTCATCTGCGGAAAGAAAATGAAATGAGGTGGATTATGTACGATCTTATTATTATCGGGGCAGGTCCGGCGGGACTGTCCGCAGCCGTTTACGGGAGGAGAGCGGGGTTTGACCTTCTGGTGATCGAGCAGCTGCCCATGGGAGGAGGGCAGGTCGTTAATACCTATGAAGTGGATAATTATCTGGGGCTTCCGGGAATCAATGGTTTCAATCTGGGGCAGAAATTCAGACAGCATGCGGAAGAACAGGGAGCGGTCTTTCATATGGGGAAGGTCACAAAGATCAGTGACGGTGGTGACAAAAAGAGTGTGACGCTGGCGGACGGTACGGTTTTCGAGGCGCGGACGCTGATTCTTGCGGGCGGTGCGGAACATGCGAAGCTGGGGGTTCCCGGAGAGGAGGCGTTTCGTGGGCAGGGTGTCTCCTACTGCGCTACCTGTGACGGTGCTTTCTTTAAGAAGCGGGATGTTGCCGTGATCGGCGGCGGCGATGTAGCGGTCGAGGATGCAATTTATTTGTCCAGATTCTGCCGCAAGGTGTGGCTGGTCCACAGACGGGACAGCCTGCGGGCAGCGAAAAGTTTACAGGAGAAGCTCTTTGCCTGCGAAAATGCGGAGGTGGTCTGGGACAGCGTACTCCTTGCGGTCGAGGGAAGTGATCTGGTGGAGAAGATCAAAATCCGTCATACAAAGGACGAAGCAGAGCGGGAAATTCCCGTGGAGGGCGTTTTCATTGCGGTGGGGATGCACCCGGATACGGAAGCTTACAAAGAAGTGGTTGCCTGCGATGAGAACGGCTGGCTGATTGCGGGAGAGGACTGTAAAACGAATGTGCCCGGTATTTTTGCGGCGGGAGATATCCGCACAAAGAGGCTGAGACAAATCGTAACAGCGGTGTCTGACGGCGCCTGTGCGGTGGCTTCTGCGGAACATTATCTCTCCCTACGGTAAAGAAGGAACAGCTGCGGATGCAAAAAAAGGGAGGGTTGCTGTAGAGATTATTAAGAAAAATACCTCGAATCATTACAGAAATGTTACAAACAATTTTGCCGCCAAATTGACAAGACTTGACATAACTTTTTTGTAACCCAACGGCGAAGAATCTGACTTTTTGGTGAAAAGACACAAGAACTTGCGTTTATATGTGCGAAATGATGGTAGATGATGTGGTTGACAAAACGTAAGTGCAATGCTATATTATAGCCAGATGTAACAATTCTGTAACAAATGAGGTAATTTTGATGAGAAAAAACGGACTGAAATTAACAGTATGTGCTTTGACCGCCGTCCTTACTTTTACAGGGACAGGGCTGGAGGCGCAGGCGACAGGAAACGTGGGAAGCGTTCTGCCGTCGGCCGGTATAGAGTTCTCCCTGCAGGACGGAGAAAAGTCGACTTCTTTATCGAATTTGAAGGAAGAATCTGACAAGGAAGCGGCAGAACAGTCAGGAGAGCAGACAGAGATGCCCGATGCGGAGGGAATCAGCGTCGGCAGCTTACAGGTTGGCGGGTTTTCCGATCTGGTCAGTACGACTGACAGTATCAGCAAAGCACAGGAGAAGAAAATCTTAGATACCGTAGTGGTCAGTGAAGGATACACGAGAGATTTGCGTGAGGCAGCAGGAAGCGGTCTTTCCGAGGAGGAGGAGAGTTTTAAGAATCTGGTCATCGCCAGGGTGAATGACTATGTGAACGTGCGCAGCATTCCCAGCGAGGAGGGCGAGATCGTCGGTAAACTCTACAATAAATCCGTCGGAAGTTTTATCGAGGAGGAGGACGGCTGGTATAAGATCAGTTCCGGCTCCGTGGAAGGTTATGTCAAAGGTGAATTTTGTGTTACGGGTGAAGAAGCTGTAGATTACGCAAAGGAAGTGGGAACCCGTATCGCTACCGTTACGACGACGACCCTTAAGGTGCGTGAGCAGCCCGGACTGGACGAGACGGTTTTGGGTCTGGTGCCGATCGAGGATGAGCTGATCGTCACGGAGGAGTTGGACGGTTGGGTAAAGGTCAATATCGAGGAAGGTGACGGTTACGTTTCTCTTGATTATGTGACACTTTCTACCGAGTTTGTAAAAGCCGAGTCCATTGCCGAGGAACAGGCGAGACTGGCAAAGGAAGAAGAAGCCAGAAGGGCGGCGAAGGAAGCGGCGAAGAAGAAAACCGCGGAAAATGCAGCCTCCGGCGGCAAGACCGAGGACGGCGGCAAGACCTATGCGAGCCCGACAGGCAGCACGGGCGCCGATGTGGTACAGTTTGCGAAGCAGTTCGTGGGCAACCCCTATGTGTACGGCGGCACCAGTCTGACGAACGGTGCGGACTGCTCCGGATTTGTGATGAGCGTATACAAAAACTTTGGTGTGAACCTGCCTCACTCGTCTGCGGCTGACAGAAGTGTCGGCGCGGCGGTGAATGGACTGGAGAATGCACAGCCCGGCGATATCATCTGCTATTCGGGTCATGTGGGCATCTACGCGGGCAACGGTCAGATCGTGCACGCATCCACATCCAGAACCGGCATCATCGTATCCAGCGCGACCTATCGCTCCATTCTCTCCATCAGGAGAATCTTCTAACACAGGAGAATCTTCTAAAAAAGAAAAATAGAAAATCAGGAGGCAGCCCCAAACGGGCTGCCTTTGCTTATGATGAAATAAAGCGCGATTTTCTTGCAATAGAGAAGTCGGATATGCTATAATACAGACAAGTCATATCCAATGAAAGGAATGAGTGCGATGAAATTTATCATTGTAGGCAAAAATATCGAAGTGACACCGGGACTGCGATCCGCGGTGGAGGATAAGATCGGTAAATTGGAAAAGTTTTTTACCGAGGATACGGAGGTACATGTCACGCTCAGCGTGGAGAAGGATCGTCAGAAAATCGAGGTCACGATTCCTGTGAAGGGAAATATCATCCGTTCCGAGCAGGTCAGCAGCGATATGTATGTATCCATCGATCTGGTGGAGGAGATTATCGAGAGACAGCTGAAAAAGTACAAACATAAGCTGGTGGATAAGAAGCAGGGGACCGATTACTTCCGTCAGGAATTTATTGAAAAGGACTATATGGATGAGGAGGAGGTTAAGATCATCCGCTCAAAGAAGTTTGACATTAAGCCCATGTATCCCGAGGATGCCTGTGTGCAGATGGAGCTTCTGGGACATAATTTCTTCGTATTCTGCAATGCGGAGACAGATCAGGTGAATGTTGTTTATAAGAGAAAGGGAAATACCTACGGGCTGATCGAGCCGGAGGCGTAGGCATAAGTCGAAAGAAATGGCGGCGGGAGAGATAATCTTCCGCCGTTTTTTTGCCGTTATATGCACTGACATAACGGTATTTTGCCATACATACATTTAAAACAAGTGTGGCACGGCAGTCTTTGTATGGAGGCGCCGATGCAGGACAAAATGGCAGAGGTGGGAATGAACCGAAAAAAGGAATACGGCGGAGGATATCACGGAAGAACGCGCGGCGGACGGGAACAGGGAAGGATTGTCGTCAGGGTGGGACTCATCTTCCTTCTGGCACTGGTCTGTGTCTATACGGTAAAAGAGTTGACGAAAGACTGGAAGGAGAGCGTGTGGCAGGGCGTTTATGATGCGGTGAGGACAGGAAGGGAGCAGGCTGTCGAAGTGACGGCTGAGGGCGGCTATATCAAGTGGGTGGAGTTTCACGCACCCTGCGAAGCCCTGAATGCGGCTTATGAATTGGATGTGGAGACCTATCGGGACAAGAGACGGCTGCACTGGATCGAACTCCTCGCCTATGAGGGAGCAAGGACGGGCGGCAGCTTTGACAGGAACAGCGTGAAAAAAATCCGGGAGACGGGAGAAAAAATCAAAAGCGGTGAGACGACCATGGCGAAGCTGACAAAGGATATGAAATATTACGACTATTATCTGGAAGCATATACGGCGGTGCTTGGCGGCATGGTGGGAGAGTTTACCTTAGACGGGAAGCATTATTACGGACTGAAAGCCTATTCCCCGATTGCGAAAGGCTTTGATTACAGCCATTATGATGACTTTGGTTCCTCCAGGAGTTATGGGTATTCGAGACCGCATTTGGGGCATGATATGATGGGGCAGATCGGCACACCCATCATCGCGGTCGAATCCGGCTATGTGGAAGCCCTCGGCTGGAATCAGTACGGCGGCTGGCGCATCGGCATCCGCAGTTTTGATGGCAAACGATACTATTATTATGCGCATCTGCGGCAGAATTACCCTTACGCGGAGGATCTTGCAGAGGGAGATGTGGTGACGGCGGGGGATGTGATCGGCTACATGGGACACACCGGCTACAGTGCAAAGGAGAATGTCAATAACATCAAGACCGTGCATCTGCACTGGGGACTACAGCTCATCTTCGATGAGTCCCAAAAAGAGGGAAACAACGAGATCTGGATAGACTGCTACGAACTCACTAAATTCCTTTACAAGAACCGCAGCGAGGTGACGAAGGTGGGAGAAACCAAGGAGTGGCGGCGCACCACGCAGATGACGGATCCGGCGGCGGAGGCGTATCGGGAGGAGAAGCGATAGGCTTAAGTTTGGAAAAGATACGGAAACAATGCTCTTAAAAGAATGAAAACAGAAAAGCGTGATACAATTAGGGAATATTTATGGTAAAATAAATTGATATATCTGCGCAAGCAGTTAAGTACAGCTGGAGGAAGATTTATGATGAGTGACGAAAACAGGAAATTATCGCCGGTAGAGTATCTCAAAAGGACAGCATGGATCCTTTTCGCGATTATCATAGGCTATCTGTTGATTGCGAGTATTTTCAGCACCTGTTATCTGGGTGCATATAGCTATCAAACCGCATCCGGCGCAACAGAGGTCAATAGGGAACATACCTTCTATATGCGGGATTTTTTTGTACAACATTTTGTTGTGTTTATAGGCTTTTCTTTTTGGCTGATCGTGAGCAGGACAGAAAAAATAAAGAAGATTGTTTTAAGCAGATATTTTGGCGCGGCAGTGTGTGCGGCGGCAGGTATTGCAGCGGTATTGTTGGTTCTTGCGGGGCAGTATTACCCCAAATATGATCAGAGACATGTCATAGAAGCTGCGGCAAGACTCAATCAGCATATTTACACGGACTTTGAACAGGGGGATTATCTTTTTGTTTTTCCGTTTCAGACAGGGGTCGTACTCTATTTTCAAATCTTATCGTTTTTGTTCGGGAATGGAAATCATGTGGCGTTTCAGATCGTCAACTGCCTGTGGATAGCGCTGACGTATTATTTCTTTATGAAGATCGCCGGTATCCTGTGGGAGGAGCACCCCGCTCGTCAGGCGTGGACGGCTGTGCTGTGTATTCTGTTTTTGCCCTATCTGCTGTATGCAACATTCCTGTACGGAACAGTGGTGGGGATGGCATTCGCAATGCTGACTTTTTATATGATGCTGCGCTATGAGAGGGATTCTAAAGTACGTTACCTTTTGATTGGCGGATTGAGCATGGCGGTTGCCATTGTGATTAAATCAAACTATGTGATTTTTATGATTGCCGCGGTGATCTATCTTGTTTTGAAATTGATGCAGGAGAGAAACAGCGGGCTTCGTAATGCGGTGCCAAGGCTGCTCCTGATGGGAATGCTGATAGGAGGTTTCCTTTTGGGACGGCTGGGCGTGGATGCGTATATCAGAAGCCTGAACGGAGGAGAAGCGGTTAAGGGGATTCCGATGACAGCCTGGATCGCGATGGGGCTGCAGGACGGCAAAGGGGCGCCGGGATGGTATAACGGTTATAACAATGGTGTCTATATTGAGAATGATTATGACTATGAAAGAACGTCGGCGGCGGTCATGGAAGAGATGAAACGGATTGTCCGGGGGTATCCGAAGGACATCAATACTTCTGTGAGTTTTTTTGTCAAAAAGGTGTCATCCCAGTGGAACAATCCCACGTTCCAATCATTGTGGATTCTTGAGGAACGGCCGGGAAGGGGCGGGTTGGACTGGCTTTTGAGCGGGGGCGGACGTTATGCCTATATCTTTTGGGTAAATATTTTACACACATGGATTTTAGCGGGCGTGTTCTTATATTCCGTTCTGCGCTTTAAGAAGGGTACCGTAGAGGAAAGTATTCTGCCCATTACGTTTTTGGGCGGCTTTTTGTTCCATCTTTTCTGGGAGGCGGAAGGGCTTTACGCTATTTTATATTTTCCGGTGCTTTTGCCCCTTGCGGTGTGCGGCTACGGAGAATGGCGGTCGTATCTGCTTATGAAAAAGGAGCAGATCGTGACGGCGGGCTGGAATTCTGAGGAAGGAAAGCTGCTCAGGAGGAATTTGATCCTATGTGCCGCGGCAGTGATCCTTGTTTGTGCGTTGTCTTACACGGATCCTTTCGCCAAGCTGTTTGCGAGAAATGAAAGCACAGGCGTGTTTGATACTTATACACAGGAGATGGTTCATGAAATGGACATGCTGCCATAAGGTTTTGACGGGACGGGTGGGAGAACTCGGGACAAAGCGGCAGCATGAAAGTGGATTGCAAAACCGCAGTCGCTATGATACAATAAAAACGATGGACAATAACGGAAAAGAGCAGTCGTTCATAAGCCTTGCTCAAAGGCTTTCGATAAACTTTCACTAAAATTTCAAAGATGGAGGAGAAAAAAATGGCAAAAAAAGTAGTTTTGGCAGGCGCCTGCCGTACTGCAATCGGCACGATGGGCGGGGGCTTAAGCACCACACCGGCGGCAGAGCTGGGAGCAATTGTGATCAAGGAGGCGTTAAGCAGAGCAGGCGTGGCTCCTGACAAGGTAGATCAGGTATACATGGGTTGTGTCATCCAGGCAGGACAGGGTCAGAATGTGGCGCGCCAGGCCTCCATCAAGGCAGGTCTTCCCAACGAGGTTCCCGCGGTCACCATCAACGTGGTCTGCGGCTCCGGTCTTAACTGTGTGAACATGGCGGCGCAGATGATCCAGGCGGGCGACGCTGATATCGTAGTGGCAGGCGGTATGGAGAACATGTCCATGGCTCCCTACGCTGTGATGCAGGGACGTTACGGTTACAGGATGAACAACGGCACCCTGGTGGATACCATGGTGAATGACGCGTTGTGGGATGCTTTCAATAATTATCACATGATTATGACGGCGGACAATATCTGCAGAGAGTGGGGTCTGACCCGCGAGGAGCTGGACGAGTTTGCGTTAAACAGCCAGTTGAAGGCTGAGGCGGCGCAGAAGAGCGGTGCATTTGATAAGGAAATCGTTCCTGTCATGGTAAAGAAGAAAAAAGAGATGGTCGAGTTCAAGGTGGACGAGGGTCCCAGACCCGGTTCTACCATGGAAGGTCTGGCAAAACTTCGCACCATCAATCCCGACGGCTTCGTGACCGCAGGTAATGCTTCCGGCATCAACGACGGTGCGGCAGCGATCGTGGTGATGAGCGAGGAGAAGGCACAGGAGCTTGGTGTGAAACCGATGGCTACCTTCGTGGCAGGGGCGCTTGCCGGCTGCAGACCCGAGATCATGGGTATCGGTCCTGTTCCCGCAACCAAGAAGGCGATGGCAAAGGCCGGCTATAAGATCGAGGACTTCGATATCATCGAAGCGAACGAGGCATTTGCGGCACAGTCCGTAGCAGTCGGTAAGGAACTTGGCATTGATGTCAAGAAGCAGTTAAACCCCAACGGCGGCGCAATCGCGCTCGGTCATCCCGTAGGCGCTTCCGGTGCGCGTATTCTGGTTACGCTGCTGCATGAGATGCAGGCGAAGGGTGCGAAGAAGGGTCTGGCGACGCTGTGTATCGGCGGCGGTATGGGATGTGCAACAATAGTTGAAATGTAAAAACGAGAAAAGGAGACCATACAATGGAATTTGTATTATATGAAGTGAAAGGGCAGGTCGGTATTATCACGATCAACCGCGAGAAGGCGCTGAACGCTCTCAACTCCACCGTATTGGACGAGCTGAACGCGACGTTAGACGGTGTGAATCTGGATGAAGTGAGATGCCTGATCTTAACGGGTGCCGGCGAGAAATCTTTCGTGGCAGGCGCGGATATCGGTGAGATGAGCACACTCACGAAGGCGGAAGGAGAGGCTTTTGGCAAGAAGGGTAACGATGTATTCCGCAAGTTGGAGACCTTCCCGATTCCGGTGATCGCGGCAGTCAACGGCTTTGCGCTTGGCGGCGGCTGTGAGATTTCCATGAGCTGCGATATCAGAATCTGTTCCGACAACGCGGTGTTCGGGCAGCCTGAGGTCGGTCTTGGCATCACGCCCGGTTTCGGCGGCACGCAGAGACTGGCAAGAATCGTCGGTCCCGGCATGGCGAAACAGATGATTTATACGGCGAGAAATATTAAGGCGGACGAGGCGCTGCGCATCGGTCTGGTGAACGCGGTCTATCCGCAGGCGGAGCTGATGGCGGCAGCAGAGAAGATGGCGGCAGGCATTGCAAAGAACGCGCCCATTGCGGTTCGTAACTGCAAGAAAGCCATCAATGACGGCTTAGAGGTCGGCATGGACGAGGCGATCGTGATCGAGGAGAAGCTTTTTGGCGACTGTTTCGAGACTGAGGATCAGAAGTACGGTATGGCGTTCTTCCTTGACAAGAACAAGGAGAAGGTGAAGGAGCCGTTTAAGAACGCATAGCCCGGCATTAAGTGTTGTAAGGAAAAGTAACACACATATTTCATCTATAAAAAAGGAGGACTTACAATGAAAGTAGGTATTATCGGCGCGGGAACCATGGGTTCCGGTATTGCACAGGCATTTGCCATGACAGACGGTTACGAGGTGTGCCTTTGTGATATCAAACAGGAGTTCGCAGACGGCGGTAAGGCGAAGATTCAGAAAAACATGAATTTCCTTGTCGGCAAGGAGAAAATCACGCAGGAGAAGGCAGACGAAGTGATGGGCAAGATTACCACAGGTCTTAACAATATCTGCGGTGACTGTGATCTGATCGTAGAGGTTGCACTGGAGAAGATGGAAATCAAGCAGGCAATCTTTAAGGAACTGCAGGGTATCGTAAAGAAAGACTGCATGTTCGCATCCAATACTTCCTCCCTTTCCATCACCAAGATCGGTGAAGGGCTTGACAGACCGATGATCGGTATGCANNCAGGCATTTGCTATGACAGACGGCTACGAGGTTTGCCTCTGCGATATCAAGGAGGAGTACGCTGAAGGCGGTAAGGCGAAGATCCAGAAAAATATGAATTTCCTTGTGGGCAAGGAGAAGATTACGCAGGCAAAGGCCGACGAGGTTATG
>DETS01000005.1:28071-29760 GCA_002361735.1 Lachnospiraceae bacterium UBA3282
TGACAGACCGATGATCGGTATGCACTTCTTCAATCCGGCTGACAGAATGAAGCTGGTAGAGGTCATCAGAGGCGAGAACACCCCGCAGGATATGGTAGATAAGATTACCAAGATCGCTGAGGAGATCGGCAAGACGCCTGTACAGGTAAAAGAGGCTCCCGGTTTTGTGGTAAACAGAATCCTGATCCCCATGATCAACGAGGCAATCGGCGTTCTCGACGCGGGTACCGCTTCCGCAGAGGATATCGACGTGGCGATGCAGCTTGGCGCATCCCATCCCATGGGTCCGCTGCACCTTGGAGATCTGATCGGTCTGGATATCTGCCTGGCGATCATGGAAGTGCTTTACAACGAGACGAAGGACGAGAAGTATGCGCCTCAGCCGCTTCTTAAAAAGATGGTGGAGGAGAAGAAGCTCGGCAGAAAGACCGGTGTTGGCTTCTTTGACTATTCTAAGTAAAAAATAAAACATGGAGGAATAAAATATCATGGATTTTACGTTAAGCAAAGAACATGAAATGGCGAGAGCTCTGTTCAAAGAGTTCGCGGAAAAAGAAGTGAAGCCTCTCGCGCAGGAAGTGGACGAGACCGAGGCTTTTCCGAGGGCTACCGTTGAAAAGATGGCGAAATTAGGTTTCCTCGGTATTCCGGTTCCCAAGGAGTATGGCGGGCAGGGCTGTGATCCTCTTACATACGCTATGTGCGTGGAGGAGCTCTCCAAAGTTTGCGGAACAACAGGCGTTATCGTTTCCGCTCATACTTCTCTGTGCTGCGATCCAATCATGACCTACGGCACGGAAGAACAGAAACAGAAATATCTGCTTCCCCTGGCAAAGGGCGAAAAGCTGGGCGCGTTCGGTTTGACCGAGCCCGGTGCAGGTACCGATGCGCAGGGTCAGCAGACCAAGGCGGTGCTTGAGGGCGACGAGTGGGTGCTGAACGGTTCCAAGTGCTTTATCACCAACGGTAAAGAAGCTGACGTATATGTCATTTTTGCAATCACGGGCACGGTAGAGAAGCGCGGCCGTATGCAGAAGGAAATCTCCGCATTTATCGTGGAGAAGGGAACACCCGGCTTTACCTTCGGTACGAAGGAGAAGAAGATGGGTATCCGCGGTTCTTCCACTTACGAGCTGATCTTTACGGACTGCCGTATCCCGAAGGACAATATGCTGGGGCAGCAGGGCAAGGGCTTTAACATCGCGATGCACACACTGGACGGCGGCCGTATCGGTATCGCTTCCCAGGCGCTGGGTCTTGCTGAGGGCGCATTGGAAAATACCATCGCTTATGTAAAGGAGAGAAAGCAGTTCGGCAGAGCAATCGGTGCTTTCCAGAACACGCAGTTCCAGCTTGCTGATATGGCGACTAAGGTTGAGGCGGCGCAGCTCCTCGTCTACAAGGCGGCTATGGCGAAGGCGACTCAGAAGGTATATTCCGTAGAGGCTGCAAAGGCGAAGCTTTACGCGGCGGAGGTAGCTATGGAAGTAACCACCAAGGCAGTACAGCTGCACGGCGGTTACGGCTACATCAGAGAGTACGACGTTGAGCGCATGATGCGTGACGCAAAGATCACGGAGATCTACGAGGGCACGAGCGAAGTGCAGAGAATGGTCATCTCCGGGGCTCTGCTTAAGTAAATAATAAATAAAATATAGAAGGAGAAAAATACAATGAAAATTGTGGTTT
>DETS01000115.1:0-820 GCA_002361735.1 Lachnospiraceae bacterium UBA3282
CATACAGAATATTTTATAGAAAAATGTAGAAATTTTTGTAATAATAGTATGAAAACTACAAGATGTGGTGTATTGTTAGCTATATAGTCATATATATTGAAAATATGGGATGTGTAAATTATTTTTTCATAAATGAGAATCTGTTTTAGAATGCGTTGATTTTGCCCGGTTGGGGAAAAATAACAGTTGGGAGAGTATGATGACAAATACGTTTGTATGTATAGATTTGGAAACAACAGGGCTGCAGCCAAAGACCGATAAGATCATAGAGATCGGTGCGATTCGGGTGGATGAGGGCGTAATCACCGGAGAGTGGGAGAGTCTCGTGAATCCCGAAAGAAAACTGGAGGAGAGGATCGTGGAGCTGACGGGGATTCGGGATGAGCAGCTTGCGGACGCGAAGAAGATATCGGAATTATTTCCTGATCTTTTGGCTTTTTTGGGGGAACGACCGTTATTGGGGCATAGCGTAAATTTTGATTTTGCTTTTTTGAAACGGGCAGCGGCGGGAGAAAAGATTTCCTTCGAGAGGCAGGGGATCGATACCTTAAAGATTGCCAGAAAATACTTACAAGAATTGGAGAGCAGAAGTCTTGGCGCGCTTTGCAGACATTATGAAATCCCTCATAGAGCGCATAGAGCGCTCGACGACGCCAGAGCAACGACAGCCTTGTATCAAAAGCTTGTGGAAGAATTTTACGAGAAGGAGGCTGCGGAGGGTGAAAAAAATCTCTTTGTGCCGAGACAACTTCATCATCCCATCAAGCGCGACGGTCCCATCACGATTCCGCAAAAAGAACAGTTATATAAATTGCTGGAC
>DETS01000115.1:1123-1408 GCA_002361735.1 Lachnospiraceae bacterium UBA3282
ACTGGTAGTAGACTATGAGATTGAAAGTCTGACCCGCAGTGAAGCTACGAAGAAGATCCATCAGATTCTTGCAGAATACCGACGATAGTTTTTTGACTGGCGGAATTGAGGGTCTCCGCCATGGGATAGAGAGCTGAGATTTTTTCAGGCGTACCCTGTTCCTGATAAATCTTGCATAACAGGCGGTAGGTTGCGCTGACATCCGTGCCCGTGGAAACAGAAAATTCCAGAAGCTGACAAGCTTCGCTCGGATAACCGCCGTCATAGAGCGCCTGCGCCCATTGC
>DETS01000115.1:1683-2098 GCA_002361735.1 Lachnospiraceae bacterium UBA3282
ATAGAGCGCCTGCGCCCATTGCTGCAAGGTACGTACGAGCAGGGTGTAACTCTGATCGTAGGATGTCAGGAGGGTAATATTCGGTGCACCATAGCGGAGTTTGAGATCCGTGTTGGTAAAACCGGTGAAATTTACGATCGGGAGATCGTTGAGCGAGAGGATGGTCTGGCGGCAGTCCTCTACCTTGGGGTCATCAGGCAAAAGATCCATAGGGAAAATTTCCATGGGCAGTTTGATGTAGGGCAGATCGTCTAAAGGCTGTCTGCGGGTATTGTTGGCAGCCCGCTCCCGTTCCCAAAATTCCTGTTCAATGGATTCTTTGTTTTTAACGCTTCTTTTGGAGGCGATTATGATGGCAATCCCCAGTGCGAAGGTGCTTGCAAAAAGTAGTAAATTCATATATAATTCCTTTATG
>DETS01000115.1:2387-3499 GCA_002361735.1 Lachnospiraceae bacterium UBA3282
AAATTCATATATAATTCCTTTATGTCAAAAAATCAGTTTTCGGATACATAGAAAGAGATTACAGGGGTATTCGTATGAGGTTTAACAAAAGGACCAGAAAGATTATTTCATCTATTATTATCATTATCGTGATTCTGGCTATGCTCATTCCGATGTTTGCCTCTGCACTGTATACATTCTAGCATAGATTTATCAGGCAGGCAAACTTGACATGAGGGAAAGATTGAAAAAGACTCCGGTATCGAGGGAATTATGAAAAAGGGTATGATGTTGGTCTCTGCAGCGTTTCTGGCGACAGCATTTGTCGTTATGCCGGTGCAGGCCAGAGAGGAAAAAATTGAATCAGGTATTTACGTGGAGGATATCGATCTCTCGGGGATGACGAAGGATCAGGCAAGACAGGAGATCGAAGACTATGTGGCAGGCTTTGGCGGCGCACAGATCACACTTCACGTAAGCGATATCGGAGAGATCTCGACCACAGCGGCGGAACTCGGCTTAAAGTGGGGCAATGACGATATCCTGGAGGAAGCGGCGAATTTTGGCAGGGACGGGGATATTTTCAGTTGTTACCGGGAATTAAAAAATCTGGAATATAAAAATAAAGTATACCGGGTGCGCTTTGATTTTGAAAAGGCAGACATCCGTTCTCTGATCGAGGAGAATGCCGGGCAGTATAATCAGGAAGCCGTAAACGCCACCCTGCAAAAGACGGAAGAAGGTTTTTCGGTTACGGAGGGACAGACCGGCAGAGTAATAGATACAGAAGCGTCTGTTGATTCTGTTTATGAGTATTTGACGGGAGACTGGAACGGCACAGCCTGTGATATCGATCTTACCGTTAAGGTGGATGAGCCGCAGGGAACGGCGGAAGATTTGGCAAAGGTGAGAGATGTGTTAGGAACCTTCACCACCAGTTTTTCTACTTCCGGCGGGGCAAGGAGCGCAAATGTAGCAAACGGCTGCAGGCTGCTCAATGGCATTACGATGTATCCGGGAGATGAGATTTCGGCACTTGAGTCGATCACGCCGTTTTCAGAAGATAACGGTTACTATATGGCGGCGTCCTATTTGAATGGTCAGGTAGTTGACAGTCTGGGCGGCGGTATCTG
>DETS01000115.1:3810-4775 GCA_002361735.1 Lachnospiraceae bacterium UBA3282
GGCGGCGGTATCTGCCAGGTATCTACGACACTTTATAATGCGGTGCTGCTGGCGGAGCTCGAGGTGGTGGAGCGATATAATCATTCCATGATCGTTACTTATGTGGATCCTTCCGCAGACGCGGCGATTGCGGAGTCGTCCGGCAAGGACTTTAAGTTTAAGAATAATTTGGACTATCCTGTTTATATAGAAGGATATACGACACCGGAGAAACAGATCACCTTTACGATTTACGGTGTCGAGACAAGAGACAGCAATCGGGAAGTGATTTACGAGAGCGAGGTACTCGAGCGGATCGAGCCGGATGCAGAGGTGATTTACGTGGATGAGTCGATGCCGGTCGGTTTTTGCAGCGTACAATCTGCTCATATCGGTTATAAGGCGAGACTTTGGAAAATCGTGAAAGAAAACGGCGTGGAAGTCAGCCGGGAACAGGTCAACAGCAGCAGTTACATGAAGGCGCCCAGAAGTGCGACCGTGGGTGTGGCGACAGAGGATCCTAACGCCTATAATACCATTATGGCTGCTATTGCAACAAACAGTGTGGATCAGGTCAAAGCGGTGGCGGGTTCTTTCCGCGCGGCGGCAGAAGCGGCAGCGGCACAGGCAGCAGCCCAGGCGGCGGCACAGGAGGCAGCGCCCCCGCCTCCGCCCGCAGAATAGTCTATGAATCTACCACCGGGAATAAGGCATGAAATATGAGACAGGTAAACGAGAAACCCTATAGAGAAGAAATGAAAAGCGGCGCAGGGCTAGGGGAAGTCTGTGCCGTTTCTGCATGTGCGGATCAGGATATCGTGGCGAGTAAATGGATTGCTTTGGAAGGCACGGCGCAGTTGGCAGGGAAGCACAGAGAACGGCTGCGAGAGCGCCTGCCTGTACGCATGATAGATGAAGCGACTTCCTTTGACAGATATCTTTCAGTCGTACCGGAGGCCGCTACCGCCATGAAGTCCGGCGTCTGC
>DETS01000115.1:5050-17570 GCA_002361735.1 Lachnospiraceae bacterium UBA3282
ACCGCCATGAAGTCCGGCGTCTGCGGCGTACGCAGCCTTTCTCAGAGCGGTATTTTTGCAGGACTCTGGGAGATGGCGCAGGAAGCCGGCGTCGGACTGGAAATTGATTTGAGGAAAATTCCTGTCAGGCAGGAAACGATAGAAATTTGCGAATTTTTTGGTGAAAACCCCTATGAACTTGCATCCGGCGGATGTCTTTTGATGACGGCGGAAAGTGGGACAAAGCTTGCGGCGGCTCTTTTGCGGGAAGGAATCCCGGCTGCGGTGATCGGCAGGACGACGCGGGGAAAAGAACGGGTGGTTTATAATCAAGGAAGGAAGCGGTATTTGGATAAACCAAGGTATTAATTAAATAGAGGAGGAAAAGAAAATGCGAGAGGAATTATTAGCGATTATAGAAAGGAACAGCCGTATCGACTTAAAAGAGCTGGCAGTGATCCTGGGAGCGGAAGAAATCGATGTGGTGAATGAGCTGCAGGCTTTAGAGGAGGAGGGAATCATCTGCGGTTATCATACGATGATCGATTGGGAGAAGACTTCGATTGAAAAAGTATCCGCATTGATCGAGGTGCGGGTAACGCCCCAAAGAGGACAGGGCTTTGATAATATTGCGGAGCGCATTTACAAGTACCCTGAGGTGACGTCTGTTTACCTGATCTCGGGCGGCTATGACCTGCTCGTTTCTTTAGAGGGAAAGTCCTTAAAGGAGATTTCGGGTTTTGTGTCCGATAAGCTTTCCACACTGGATTCGGTTCTCAGCACGGCGACACACTTTATTTTGAAAAAATACAAAGACCATGGGACGATCTTGACCAAGAAATATGAAGATACCAGAGAGAAGGTGACACCGTGAAAGATATGTTATCAAAGCAGGCTGTCAGCCTGAAGCCTTCGGGCATACGTAAATTTTTTGATCTGGTCAGCGAAATGGATGATGCGATTTCTCTGGGTGTGGGCGAGCCTGATTTTGACACACCCTGGCATATTCGGGACGAGGGTATTTATTCGTTGGAAAAAGGACGCACCTTCTATACTTCCAATGCCGGTCTGAAAGAGCTGAAGGAGGAAATCTGTAAGTATACGGAGAGGAAGCAGGGTGTTACATACGATCCGGCACATGAAGTATTGGTAACGGTCGGAGGTTCCGAGGCAATCGACATCGGAATGCGCGCCGTCTTGAATCCGGGAGATGAAGTATTGATTCCTCAGCCCAGCTTTGTTTCCTACGAGCCCTGCGCGATCATGGCAGGAGGGGTGCCTGTGATCATTGAACTGAAGGCGGAGAATGAGTTTCGTTTGACGGCGCAGGAGTTAGAGAATGCGATCACCGATAAGACAAAGCTTCTCGTGCTGCCCTTCCCCAATAATCCTACGGGAGCAATCATGGAGAAAAAGGATCTCGAGGAGATCGCGGCGGTGATCCGCAAACATGACATACTTGTCATGTCTGACGAGATTTATGCGGAGCTTACCTATAAAGAGAAGCACGTTTCTATCACGGAGATCGAGGGGATGCAGGAGCGTACGATCCTCATCAACGGTTTTTCCAAGGCGTTTGCGATGACGGGCTGGCGCTTGGGCTATGCCTGCGGCCCCAGAGTGATCTTGGAACAGATGTTAAAGCTTCATCAGTTTGCGATTATGTGCGCGCCTACGACCAGCCAATATGCGGCTGTGGAAGCGCTTAAAAATGGGGATGACGATGTAGCAGAGATGCGCACGGCTTATAATCAGAGAAGGCGTTACCTGATGAATGCCTTCCGCGAGATGAAGCTGGAATGCTTTGAGCCTTTTGGCGCGTTCTATATCTTTCCCTGCATCAAGGAGTTTGGCATGACCAGCGAGGAGTTTGCGGAGCGGCTTCTTGCGGAAGAAAAAGTGGCAGTGGTACCCGGCACAGCCTTTGGCGACTGTGGGGAAGGATTTTTGCGGATTTCCTATGCGTATTCCATGGATAATCTGAAGCTTGCGATCGGGAAGATTGGGGAATTTATCGAGAGAATCCGTCAACAAGAAAAGAAACGTTAATACGCATAGCGGAGCGGGAGTTGACATGCACATTGTTTTGCACCAGCCGGAAATTCCGGCGAATACGGGAAATATCGGCCGTACCTGTGTGGCAACGGGTACGGCGCTCCATTTGATCGAACCGTTGGGATTTCATTTGGATGAGAAATCGATCAAACGGGCGGGCATGGACTACTGGCATAAACTGGATGTGACCCGCTATATGAATATGCAGGAGTTTCGGGAAAAGAATCCCGGGGCGAAAATCTGGTATGCCACCACAAAGGCGAAACGTCTCTACACCGAGGCAGCTTTTTCGCCCGATGACTATATCATGTTCGGCAAGGAGAGCGCTGGGATACCCGAGGAGCTTCTGGTAGAAAATGAGGAGACCTGTATCCGCATCCCCATGTTAGATGAAATCAGATCATTGAATCTTTCCAATGCCGTGGCAATCGTCCTGTATGAAGCACTCAGGCAGACGGGGTTTGCAGGGATGCAGAGGGAGGGAGAACTGCATAGATTATCCTGGGGGCAGACAATAGAAATCCCCTGACATTCCGAAGCCCTGTCCGAGGGCAGAAAATGTGCATGAGATCACAGTATCTAGGGGAAGACGATATAAATTTCCTGACGTTCCGGAGCACTGTTTGAGGGCAGTGATGCCGCAGGCATTCACTGACCGAGTTTGCGTAGGAACCGAAGGGAATTTATATCGTCTTCCCCTTATTCACGCTGACCAATCTAGTCATCATCTTCAACATCCGACTTCGGCAGGGAGAAGATAAACTCCGTCCCCACGCCTTCCGTACTGATCACATTGATATTCTCCCCATGCGCCTGAATAATCTCCTTGGTGATGGAAAGACCGAGCCCCGTGCCCTTCTTATCTTTACCTCTGGAAAGGTCTGACTTGTAAAAGCGGTCCCAGATCAGTTTCAAATCGTCTTTAGGGATGCCGATCCCGCTGTCCTTTACGCTCACAAAAATCTTATTATGCTTCTCTGTGGTCTCGATTTTAATGAGAGAATCGTGGTGACTGAATTTGATGGCATTGTCCAAAAGGTTGTATAGCACTTGCTGAATCTTGTCCATGTCTGCGACCACATACATTTCGTCGCCTGTGAGCACCAGCTCGATGCCGATGGTCTTTTTGCGGCAGGTGCCTTCAAAGGATGCCGCGACATTGCGGATGATGGTATTGATCTCAAAATCCGTTTTGTTGAGCATGATGCCCTTCGTGTTCAGATTATTTAAGGTCAGGAGGCTGTTGGTAAGCTTTGTCAAACGTTCCGTCTCGTTCAAAACGATGGTCAGATATTTCTCATACATTTCCGGCGGAATCGTGCCGTCCAGCATCGCCTTTAGGTAGCCGTCGATGGAGGTTAAGGGAGAACGGAAGTCGTGGGAAACATTGGCGACGAATTTTTTCTGGTCGTCCTCTGAGCGGGCGATCTCGCTTGCCATGTAGGAGAGGATCGCCGCCAGATATCCCATTTCATCCTCACTTTCCACACTGAACTCATAGTGCATATTGCCGCTGGCGTACTGTTCTGTTGCCTCCGTAATCTTGCGCAGGGGAATGTATACCATTTCCGTAAAGAAGATTAGGATGATCAAGGACAACAGAAAAATGATGATCAGCATGATGTAGGAAATATTTAAGAGCTGGTTGGTTTCAGTGTAAATACTGCTTAAGGAGGCGTGTATGACGACATAACCCTTCACCTTATAATCAGAGGTGATGGGTGCAAAGACACTCAGCATCTCCTCGTCGAACGTCTCGAAAAAATTACCCTCCGTGTAGTAAGAGCCCGCAGTGATGGTCGGATCAAAATTTTCCACAACGACTTCATTTTCCACATCCACGGGAGCAGAGGAATCAAGGATCATACGTCCGGACGGGTTGATGATCCAAATGGTAGCGTTGAGGTAGGTGTCCAGCGCATCCAGCTGTGCTTTCACCGTTTCCAGTGCGGCATCGGTGTTGTAGAGGTCGGTGGCATAGGTGTTTGCAATCAGGGTGGCTTCGCGGTAGAGCGCGTCCGCTTTTTCTTTTGTCAGGTGGTTGAGAGTCATGTCGGACACGAAGGTAGCCACCACCAGAAAGCCAAACAGCCCAAAGATGATATAAGCCAGTATTAACTTTAGATAAAGCGTTTTGCGCATTGTTATCTTACCTCAAATTTATAGCCGACACCCCAGATCGTAGCAATGCGCCAACGTTCGTGATCGCTGATTTTTTCGCGGAGTCGTTTGACGTGTACATCTACCGTGCGGCTGTCTCCTATGTATTCGTAGCCCCAGATCTGATCCAGAAGCTGTTCTCTGGAAAAGACATGATTGGGAGAGGACGCCAGAAAATAAAGGAGCTCCAGCTCTTTGGGAGGCATCTCTATGGTCTGACCCATGTAAATGACGGAATAATTGGTCTGGTTAATGATCAGATCCGGGTATTCCACACACTTTTCATCTGTGTTCTTTGTCTCTGTGGCGGCAGGCTTATATCGGCGAAGAACCGCCTTCACACGTGCGACCAGTTCCTTAGAATCGAAAGGCTTCTCCATGTAGTCGTCTGCGCCAAGCTCCAGTCCGAGTACTTTGTCAAAGACTTCGCCTTTTGCGGAGAGCATGATAATCGGAAGGGTAGAGCGGGAGCGCACCTCCCGACAAACCTGATAGCCGTCAATGCCGGGGAGCATCAGATCTAAGAGCATCAGGTTCGGCGCAAAGCTGTCCACCGCTTTCAGGGCGGATTCCCCGTCATTTACGATCATCGTCTCGAAGCATTCCTTCGTCAGATAGAGAGAAATCAACTCCGCAATGTTGTTATCGTCGTCCACAATGAGGATTTTTTGCTTATTTACCATAGAAACCTCCCTTTATTCCTTAAACTCCGCAATCGTCACACCGGCATCGCCTTCTCCAAACTCGCCCAGCCGATAGCTTTTAATGATCTTGTTTTTGCGCAGATATCCCTGCACCGCGTTTCTAAGGGCGCCTGTGCCTTTGCCGTGTACGATACGGACACTCGGCAGATGGGCGAGATAGGCGTCGTCCAGATATTTGTCCAATTCCGATAGCGCTTCGTCCACCGTCTTACCCAGAAGATTGATTTCCGTGGAGACCGTGTAGGACTTGGACATTTTCAGCTTCCCGGAAGATGAGCGCTGCATTTTTCCGGTGGTGATCGTCTCCTCCTCGAGCAAAATCAGATCGTCAAGGGAGACCTGAGAACGGATGATGCCGCATTGCACAAAAAGTTTTCCGTTTTTGTCGGGAAGGGAGCTGACGCTTCCCTTTAAGCCCATGGAGACGATCTTCACGCTGTCACCTAGGTGCAGCTGGTTTGGCTTTAACATCTTATGAGTCGGTTTTTCCTGCTTGAGCGCAAGCTTTTCGTTCTTTTCGGATATTTTGTCATGTACCTTTTTGCGGGACTTCTCCAGTTCCTGAATGGAAGCTTTTCCCGATTTCTGGAAGGTGCGAATGGTCTCGTCCGCAAGATCTTTCGCGTTTTGTAAAATCTCGCGGGCTTCTTCGTTTGCTTCTCTGAGAATGCGGTCGCGGGACCGGTCGATTTTTTCCTGTTTGGCGGTCAGCCGCTCTTTTAAGGTCTCGATTTCCCGTTTATAGCTCTCAATCTGCGCCTGTTCCTTTTCAATGATAAGGCGGCTGTTTTCCAGATTCGTGAGCAGGTCCTCAAAACTTTCCTTGTCCTCCGGAATATGCCTTTTTGCGTCTTCGATGATGTGATCGGGCAGACCGAGTCTCGAGGAGATGGCAAAGGCGTTGCTCTTTCCGGGAATGCCGATCAGCAGACGGTAAGTGGGGCGCAATGTCTCTACGTCAAATTCACAGCAGGCGTTTTCCACAAAGGGCGTGGAGAGCGCATAGACCTTCAATTCGCTGTAATGGGTGGTTGCCATCGTGCGGATGCCCCGTCCGTGCAGATGATCCAGCACCGATATGGCAAGCGCTGCCCCTTCTGTAGGGTCGGTGCCCGCGCCCAGCTCGTCAAAAAGGCAGAGAGAATCCGTATCTGCTTCTTTTAGGATAGAAACAATGCTGGTCATGTGCGATGAGAATGTGGAAAGGCTCTGCTCAATGCTCTGCTCGTCGCCAATATCCGCGTAAACCTCACGGAAAACGGAAAGCTCCGAGCGGTCCAGAGAAGGGATGTGCAATCCGGCTTGTCCCATCAGCGTCAAAAGACCGACCGTTTTTAGCGCAACTGTCTTGCCGCCCGTATTGGGACCTGTAATGATGAGCAGGTCAAAGTCTGTTCCCAAAAGGATATCCACCGGGACTACCGTTTTTTTATCGATCAGCGGATGCCGTCCTTTGCGGATGTGGATTCGATGCTCCGTATTAAATAGGGGCATGGCGGCATTCTGTTCCATCGCCAGATTCGCTTTGGCAAAGATAAAGTCAAGCTGTGTCATGGCTTCCTGATCCGCTGAGAGCGCCTCTGTATGATCCGCTGCCTGCGCGCTCAGGGAGGCAAGGATGGCCTCGATCTCCTCTTTTTCTTTGAGAGCAAGTTCTTTTAATTCATTGTTTAGATTGACTATTGCGGTCGGTTCAATAAAAAAGGTGGAACCTGTCGAGGACTGGTCGTGTATCATGCCCGAAACCTGTCCCTTGTACTCCGCTTTTACGGGAATGCAGTAGCGGTTGTCACGCATGGTCACCACAGCGTCCTGCAGATAAGTGCGCAGAGAACCGTTGATCATGGAGTTTAGCTGTGAGTGGATGCGGTCGTTGGTGATCGTCATGCTGCGGCGGATGTGCTTAAGCGTCGCGCTCGCATCGTCAGCGATTTCTTCCTCCGAGAGGATGCAGCGGTTGATCTCATTTGCCAGGGGCGTGAGGGGCTCGAGCATGGTAAACCAGACGTCCAGCGAGTCGCTCGGCGCATCGTCTCTTTCCTTGCGGCCGTAAGTTTTGATGCGGTTCACATTTTCCAAAAAAGAGGCAATGTGAATAAGCTCTGAAATGGAGAGAACACTTCCCACTTCCAGAGATTTCAGACTCATGCCAAGATCCTTATTGCTGCCAAAAGACGTGGAGCCTTTGGCAAAGAGTCGGCTCAGTGCGTCCGCCGTTTGTGTCTGTGCCGTGCGGATCTCCTCTAAGTCCGTCATGGGAACCAAATTGGCAGCCAGTTTTTTCCCGGGCTCCGAGGTGGCATGGTCTTTTAATTTTTCAATGATCTTATCATATTCTAAAATGCGTAAGGCTTTTTTATTCATGCTTATATCCTACCACAAGTGCGGAGAAAATACTATCGAAAGTGGGAGGAGATATGTTATACTAAATGAGAATTGATCCAGTAGGAAAGGAAACATATATGTCGGAGATAGAAAACGAACAGCGGCCCGCGGAGCAGGAACCCGTCAAAGAGCAGGCGCAGTATACGCCGTCCGTGCAGGCGGAGTTTATGCGGGAAAAAATAAAGCAGAAGCCGGTCAACAAAAAGAAGCTTTTGCGCAGAACGGTGATCACTGCCGTGATGGCGGTGGTCTTTGGCTTGGTGGCGTGCGTCACCTTCCTGATTCTGGAACCTGTCATCAGTAACCGTCTTTATCCCGAGGAGGAGCCGAAGGAAGTTGCCTTTCCCGAAGAGACGGCGACGGAGGAAATGAAGCCGGAGGACATGTTGGTGAAGGAGGAGGATGAGGAAGTTCCGGAACCCGTTGATCTGGAAACGGTGGTGGATGAGCAGATTGAGGAGCTGTTGTCCCAGGTAGAATTTGGGCTGAAAGAATATCAGGGTGTTTTTGATGAGCTGCGCAAACTGACACAGGAGGCCGGCCGTGCAGTAGTCACGGTGGCAGGCGTTACCTCGGATGTGGACTGGTTTAACAATACGTATGAGAATGTTGCCTCAGCATCCGGCGTGATTGTAGCAAACAACGAAAAAGCGCTGCTGATCTTAGTCAGCGCAGGAAATATCAACGGGGCGGACAGCATAGAGGTGACCTTCTGCGATCAACAGCAGGTGGAAGCAGAGTTGGTACAAAAAGATGACAATACGGGATTGGCGATCCTTTCCGTGCCTCTCCCCGCCATTCCCAAGGAGACCATGGATGAGATCAGCATTGCAACGCTGGGCAGTTCCAGCGGCGTAAATCTTTTGGGAATGCCGGTGGCAGCGCTGGGAAGTCCTCTTGGGACGGCAGGTTCCCTCAGTTACGGTGTGGTGACTTCTGTGGGAACCGTCCTAGATATGCCCGATGCCGCATATAAAAAGATTACGACAGATATCTACGGAAGCAGAAACGCTACCGGCGTTCTCATCAATTTTCAAGGGTATGTGGTCGGTATTATCGACAATGTGAATACCAGCAATGACATGGGAAACCTGCTTACGGCGTACGGCATTACCGAACTCAAACGCACGATCGAGCAGATGTCCAATGATAAAGAAAGAGCGTATCTTGGCATACACGGAGCGGATGTGCCCAAAGAAGTGATAGAAGATGCCCAGATCGATACGCCGGCGGGCGTTTATATCAGGGAGATCGAAATCGATTCTCCTGCCATGGCAGCAGGCATTCAAAGCGGTGATATTATTATCAGAGTTGGGGATACGGAGATAACGACTTACAGCGAACTGCTGAGCATACTGTACAGCGCTAAGCCGGAGGATGTGCTGACGTTTACCCTGGTGCGGCAGGGACATGAGATGAAAGTGGATGTGACGCTGGGGAGAACGTGAGAAGAACTTCTAATCACTCGCAGCAATGGCAGAAGTAAATTCCTTCGGAATTAATTTTTCGCAAAAGCAGCTTTGAGCTTTTAAGTCTCACGTAGGAGAATGCCCAAAGTGCGGGCATTCTCCGCATGATTTTACGATTATAATATTGCATGGAAAGAGAGGATATTACAGCATGAAGTATATCAAGGACTACAAGGAAAGTGACAGAATGTCGGATATTTACCTGTGCAAGCACAAGCAGTCGGCGGTGACGAAGAACGGGAAACCTTATGATAATGTGATCTTGCAGGATAAGACAGGAACGATCGACGCGAAGATCTGGGATCCCAACAGCGCGGGTATCGAGGATTTTGACAGTCTGGATTACATAGAAGTTTACGGCGATGTGACGAGCTTTCAGGGAGCGCTGCAGGTCAATGTGAAACGTGTGCGCAAATGCAGGGAAGGCGAATATGACCCCGCAGAGTACCTTCCGGTCAGCAAGTTTGGCATTCAGGAGATGACGGACGAGCTATACGGGTTTATTGACAGCGTTCAGAATAATTGCCTGCATACCCTGCTGGAGCTTTTCTTCAAAAAGGATGCGGCATTTCTCAAGGCATTTCAGCAGTCTTCCGCGGCAAAGACGGTACACCACGGATTTGTAGGCGGTTTGTTGCAGCATACGTTGGCGGTGACGAAGCTTTGTGATTATTTCTGTACACAGTACCCCGTCCTGAACAGAGACCTTCTTGTGACGGCGGCAATCTGTCATGACATCGGAAAGGTGAAGGAACTGGCTCTTTTTCCCGTGAACGATTACACGGACGACGGACAGTTTCTCGGACATATCGTGATCGGCAGCGAAATGATTGCGGAGAAGGTTAAGGAGATAGAAGGATTTCCGCCGCTGCTTGCCAATGAGCTCAAGCACTGCATCCTTGCCCATCACGGCGAGTTTGAGTTTGGCTCACCCAAGAAACCCGCGATCGTGGAAGCGGTAGCTTTAAACTTTGCCGACAATGTGGACGCGAAGATGGAGACGTTTGCGGAGATATTGGAAAATACGACGGAGCAGGGCTGGCTTGGCTATAACAGACTGTTTGAGTCCAATTTGCGCGGAACAAGAGTAGATACGTGAAAAGGCAGGTGCCTAATGGAACAGAAAAGTTATCAAAAGAATGATGTGGTGCAGATCACGATAGAGGATATCGGGAACGACGGTGAGGGAATCGGCAAAGCGGATGGCTATACCCTGTTTGTGAAAGATGCCGTGATCGGGGATGTCATTGAGGCGCGCATCACGAAATGTAAGAGAAATTATGGCTATGCGAGGGTGGAGAAGGTGATAACGCCTTCTCCTTTTCGTGTGGAACCGGGGTGCCCTTTTCACAGGCAATGCGGCGGCTGTCAGATTCAGGCGATGGCATATGAGAGACAGCTTGCTTATAAACAGAATAAGGTAAAAAATCATTTGCAGCGCATCGGCGGTTTTTCAAAGGAGCAGATCGATGCGGTAATGGAGCCGATCGTCGGTATGGAGGAGCCCTGGCATTATCGCAATAAGGCGCAGTATCCCGTGGGGTATGATAAAAACGGAAAGATGATAGTGGGCTTTTACGCGGGCAGGACCCATGACATTATCGCCAATACGGACTGTCCTTTAGGACCGCCTGAAAATAAGGCGATTCTGGAGGCGGTTCTTTCCTATATGCGGGAGAATGGCGTCAGCGCTTACCGTGAGAACACAGGGGAGGGATTGGTGCGACATGTATTGATCCGCACGGGATTTGCTACAGGAGAGATCATGGTGTGCCTCGTCATCAACGGGAAAAAGCTGCCTGCGGAGGAAAAGCTGGTGGAGAAGCTGACGGGGGTAAAGTTGGAAAACGAGAGTGTCGGCGAAGCGGATTCGGTGGATAGTGACAGGCAGCTTACGGCAGATAATCGAAGCGTAAAGAGAGAGGGAATGTTCCGCCGTATATCCGGCATCTCTGTCAGCGTAAACCAAGAACAGACGAATGTAATTATGGGACAGGAAATAAGAGTGCTTTGGGGGAATGGGTGGATTGAAGACAGTCTGCGTGTGCTAAATTCGGAAGATATCAAAATAGACGCAGTTGTGACCGGTGAAAGCGCAGGAAGTGAGGAGAAAATTGCATTTCGGATTTCGCCTCTGTCTTTTTATCAGGTGAATCCTCTGCAGACCGAAAAACTCTATGGCTTGGCACTGGAATATGCGGGATTGACGGGAAAGGAAACCGTGTGGGATCTCTACTGCGGCATCGGGACGATATCTCTCTTTATGGCAAAACGCGCGAAACAGGTTTACGGCGTGGAGGTCATTCCGCAGGCGATTGAGGATGCGAAGGAGAACGCCCGCAGGAACGGAATTACCAACGCGGAGTTTTTTGTGGGGAAGGCGGAGGAAGTGCTGCCGGCGTTTTATGCAGAGAAAGACGGATGCGGCAGTTTAGAGATTGCGGAAGCGAATAAGGAGAAGTGGGATGGGGAGACTTCGGCACGGGAGCAGATGCGGCATCCGGATGTTATTGTAGTAGATCCGCCCCGCAAAGGCTGTGATGAGAAATGTCTGGAAACCATGCTGGCGATGCAGCCTGAGAGGATCGTTTATGTGAGCTGCGACCCCGCGACCCTGGCGAGGGACCTTAAGATTTTGTGTGAGGGAGGGTATGAGCTGAGGAAGCTGAGGGCTGTGGATCAGTTTGGGCATACGGGACATGTGGAGAGTGTGTGCCGGCTGGTGAGGGAAAAGAAGGGGAATAAGAAAAAAATAAATTATCGGGAGGAAGAAATTGGGGATTGCGGGTGTATTTATGGGTGATGGGGAATGGTTCATGTTCACATATTTTTTTGAATGAGTGATATAGTATTTTGTAACGTATAATATTATAGATGGTAAAATCCTTAAAACAAGATTCGGTTGTTTTAATGGAGAAGCTAAGATATAATATAAATGCGGTCAGATACCTTTTTGTAGATGACTATATTCCATACAAAAGAGAGGAAGACCGTGGATACGGAATTGAAAAATGCGCTAAAAGCGACAAATACGAAAGCACAGTATGATGCCAGCGCAAAACGCTTGTTAGGACAGAAGAGCATTCTGGCACATATACTGGTAAAGACGGTAGATGAATTTAGGGGAATGAATCCCAAAGAAGTGGTTTCTTATATTGAAGGGCAGCCTTATATCAGTACAGTACCGGTAGAGCCGGGACTTACCAATATCAGCAGAGAGAAAGACGGTCAGCGGCTTGTTGGTTTTAATTCTGAGAATGAGGAACTGAATGAAGGGTTGGTAAGATTTGACATTGTTTTTTATGTTCGGATGAAAGATGGATTGTCACAGATCATTGTTAATGTGGAGGCACAGAAAGATGATCCAAAGGGCTATCAGATATTGAACCGGGCAATCTTTTATGTGAGTCGCTTAATTTCCTCGTAGAAAGAAAGGGATTTTGAGAATTCCAACTATGATGACATAAAGCGTGTTTATTCGATATGGGTATGTATGAATATGGAAGAAAATACCATGAGCCATATTCATCTTACGAATGACAATGTGCTTGGTGCCTATGAGTGGAAGGGGAAACTGGATCTGCTGAACATTGTAATGATTGGGTTGGCGGAGGAACTTCCGGGGCATGATGAAAGATATGAACTGCACCGTTTGCTTGGAGCATTGCTGTCGAAAGAACTTACTATAGATGAGAAGCTAAACATAATCGGAGAAGAATACGATATTCCTATTGAGGAGAGTTTTAGAAAGACTAACTATTAAAAGTC
>DETS01000003.1 GCA_002361735.1 Lachnospiraceae bacterium UBA3282
CTGCGGCCATACCCATGCCATCCTCCCTGATGTCATCATCCCCTACTCTGTATACAGCCTTTTCTTCCTCCTGCGGGTTCTGGCAGAATATTTCCTTCATCTGCATACTGTGGAACAGCTCTGCGCCCGCTTTGGCATCTCCGTATCCATGCTGTACCGCTTTCGGGACCTCTTCCTGTCACAGAAGCAGGAATGGCTCGGCATGCTTGTTTCCGCAGAAACATCTCCACTTTCGTTCCTAAAGTACCTCTGCCTCCTACCGCTGTATTCCGCCTCTTTTGCCTGCCGGTTTGTCCTCCTGTCCGCCCGGTCTTTCCTGCAGTCACACAAAAACCCCGCAGATTACCGGCAGGAGTTTTTCTGACCCCACCATCCCTGGCGGGCTTAACACGCCATGGGAATTCCCATCCCGCAACCTGGGGGCTATGATGGAAAAAAAGCAAAGGAGGATCCATATCTATGGAACATAACACAAAAAAACTTTCCGGAGCCGCTGCGGTCGCACAGTTCAAGCTCGCCATGATAGCCCCTGCCATCCACGGGCTTTATCCGGATGCCTCAAGAAATGCTTATTATAAGCGTGTTACACAGCAGCCGCTCACACTTCCGGACGGCAGCACAGCGCACTATAAGCCGGGGACTCTGGCCAAGTGGGAATCCCTCTACCGCAAAGGCGGGATCGATGCGCTCATGCCCAAAGAACGCTCTGACAGCGGCGGGACACGCGCACTCCCGGATGCCGCGGTGGATGAGATCTACCGCCTGAAGGCGGAATTCCCAAGGCTGAACGCCACGCAGATCCACCGCCAGCTTGTGGCAGGCTCATTCATCCCGGCAACGGTCAGCGTCTGCGCCGTCCAGCGGTTTGTCAAACACAATGACCTGAAAGCCGCAAAAAATCCGTCCATGCGCGACCGCAGGGCATTTGAGGAAGATGCATTCGGGAAAATGTGGCAGGCGGACACCTGTTACCTTCCCTACATTACAGAAAACGGGACCCGCAGGCGCGTCTACTGCATCATGATCATTGATGACCATTCCAGGCTTCTGGTCGGCGGGGAACTTTTTTACAACGACAACGCCTACAACTTCCAGAAAGTGCTAAAAGCTGCCGTTTCTACCTATGGAATCCCGGTGAAACTATATGTAGATAATGGGGCCAGCTACGCGAATGAACAGCTTTCCCTGATCTGCGGTTCCATCGGGACCGTACTCCTTCATACAAAAATAAGAGATGGGGCCAGCAAGGGGAAAGTCGAGAGGCATTTCCGCACGCTCAAGGAAAGGTGGCTGTACACGCTTGACATAGAATCCATACATTCCCTCGCGCAGTTCAACAGCCTGCTTGCGGATTACATCCGGGAATATAACACCACGTACCACACCGGTATTGACGGTGCCCCCTTTGAACGCTACCGCGGCACATGCGCCCATACCCGTCTCCCAAAGTCCAGGGAATGGCTGGAGGAATGCTTCCTCAACCGCGTCTGGCGCAAGGTGAAAAATGATTCCACTGTGTCCATCGACAAAGTATCCTATGACGCGCCCATGCAGTTCATTTCTTCCAAAGTGGAGATCCGATATCTCCCGGATGACATGGATTCCGCATTTATTCTCTCTGACGGCAGGCATTACCCGATCCGCAGGACCGACAAGGGGGAGAACTGCCGCGCAAAACGGAAAAACCAGCCTGCCATTGATTATTCGAAGATTGGGGGTGCGAGGTGATGACGCCTTTTTCTTATTACGGTTTGTCGTTTAACCCCTTTGACAAGCAGGCCGTCCGGGAGAAAGACCGCTTTCTTTCCGCAGACCTTAAGGAAATGACTTCGAGGCTGGATTACTTAAAAGATTCCCGCGGCATTGGCGTATTTACCGCCAGCCCCGGCATGGGCAAATCCTTTGCGCTGCGCTGCTTTGCTTCCGGGCTCAACCCCGGCCTTTATCATATGGAATACATCTGCCTTTCCACCGTAAGCGTGATGGAATTTTACCGCCAGTTCTGCTCCGTGCTCGGCGTGGAGGACCGTGGTGGCAAACCCGGCATGTTCAAAGCGATCCAGGAACAGGTATACAGCCTTTACAAGGAAAAGCGAAAGCCTCTGTTTCTTGCGGTTGATGAAGCGCAGTACCTCTCCACGGGCATCCTGAATGATATCAAGATGCTGATGAACCACGGATATGACTCCCTGAACTGCTTCACGCTTGTACTTTGCGGGGAACCGTATCTGAACAGCATCCTGCGCCGCCCGGTACATGAGGCGCTGCGCCAGCGCATTACCGTACATTATAATTTCGTGGGGCTTGGCGACTCCGAAGTTGCCCAGTATATCTCGCATAAGATCACATGTGCCGGTGGGGCGCAGGCTATAATAGACAGCGCTGCGCTCTCCGCCGTGCACAGCCATTCCAACGGCAACCCGCGCCTGATCGATAACCTGATGTCTGACGCGCTCACGCTTGGCTCCCAGATGGATAAAAAAACCATTGACGCCGAGGTCATCCTGGCGGCTGTGGCTGGTCAGAATCTGATGTAAGGGGGTAGGGCATGGGTTACGATTATCAATGCAGGATGGAGGAAGACGGACGTATGGTGTCGTGGACAGCCAGTATAGACACGCTCAGCATGACAGCATCCGGCCAGTATGAGGCAGAAATCAACGGACGTGGGACCTATTTCCACGTCATTGCGGGATGGCATAAATACGGGAACTTTCTTTGCATACCTAATCACGATATTGGCTGCGAACTTGCAGACTTTTCTGATATACGCTGGACAATCGAACGGCTTTGCATGCATCCCATACGGAAAGTGGATGCCGTAACAGTGGCTGCCGGTATCAGTCACCTGGAAGAGGCTGCCACGGCAGCCAAGTAAAAACAGTTGTCAAGAGCCATGGATCCTTAAAGTCCATGGCTTTCTGTATGTTTGAGGCCATTTATAGAAGCGTGCGGTTTGTTTGCTGGCAGTGTGCGGTTAAAGATGGCACTGCGCAGTCAAATATTCAAAATACATTAAAATAATTCGCCGTTAGTTCCGATTATAATTCGCTGCCCAACAACATCAGTAATCCTTGCAAACGAACCGATAGACTTAACGGACGGGAGATATTTGTGGATTAGCTCTGCAATCACAGCTAATTTATCATAAGACAAAACGAATGGGTTAGCTCCTGTCAGAAACACTCGGTCAATACGCCCGCTGTTCCAACCTTTCATTGCTCTTTTAACCTCCCGCAAATCACACTCAATATCCTCCAAAGGGGACATTCTGAATTTGAACGGCAAATCATGATACAAAGTACAAAATTTACATTTATGATGCGTACAGCCTGCCGTTACCTCTAACAAAAGTGATGCCGCTTCATACGGCGGTCGCCAAATTGTTCCTGTATAGTGCATAAACACATCTCCTCTCCTTATTCCTGCGCTTCTTTTTGTGCATATAGGGATACCCGCAGGGTGTTTTCTGTAGTCTATACTAATTATACTTTCGTACAATGATTTTACAAGTACTGTACTTTTTTGTAGTACCTATATCAAAGCGGTACATTGATTTTTAAGAAAAGGCGTGTTATACTATTAGGTAATTGCGAAACAAGTTTGTAATTTCGCTTCCAATGCGGTAAAAGCTGGATATCAATGGATTTTCAAAGGGGTTGATGTAAAAACAGGATTTCAAGACATGAAAATAAAGCAGATGGAAATATCTGCTGGAGAGACTGTATAGAAAAAACGGATCTATGCAATCAAAGGTTTTAAACTACGGATATATTGATGCTTATGGATTTTATCTGCAACCATTACGCTAATCAGCTGGGTAATCCCGGCAAGCAGCAAGTCTGCATGAAGTGTTTTCTCATTCTGTGTTCTTCGCCCAGCAACACAAAAACTGTCCTTAAAGTGGTGAATGGATTTTTCCACATTCACACGGATTTTATAGGTGGAATCCCACTCTTGTGTACCACGAACAGTTCCGGGATAAGCACGGAGGTTCTGCTCTGGGTAGATGTAGATCATTCTTCCACAGGAAGAAGAAGTGCATGGGTGGTCACAATGGCATACACGTTTTGATTTCTTTGTGACGCTGTTCCACTCCCATTTCATTTTGGGGCAGACGAATTTCATGGTTGGAAGGCCGCAGCGTAAGTGTGACCTGCTTCCTTCGCGATTCATGGGAAGTGAAGCATCATGGGGGCAGCCGGGAATGCCGTCTTCGTTGACGGTGTAATCAATCCCTTCGATTTTGAGTTTGTTTTTCAGGGGAATATATGCCTTTTCAAAGGAAGTCTCCTGTAATAGATATTTATAAATCTCAATGGAATCGAAAGCAGCATCTCCCAGAAAAGTTTTGGGGTTGATAAGCGGGTGCTTTTGAAAAAAGTCTTTTAAGGTCGGGATCAGCGCTTTGGAATCGGCAAGGCTCTTGTCCTCATCCGGCGAACCGGATTTCTTTTCCATAATGATTTCAGGATGGGATTCGAGGAAAGCTTTGTTATAAAAGGAAATATGCCTGACGATACCCAGCCCGTTTGTAACAATGCCGAATTTAAAGGCATAGCAGAAATGCCCGTTAATGTACATCTGCTGAATCGCAGGATTGGCGGAAGCATGAGGCGGCATGGAACCATAGGCGGCTTTATAAGGGTCAAAGGAATCCTTAAGCCCGTTCGCTTTTTTAAAGGATTTCAGTTGTCTGATGATACGGTTGGCATATTTGGGATTATTTTCAGTCACCCATGCTTCAATACCGGAAGTATCAAACAAGGCCATGGCAGCCTTGTCTGCATCAATCCGTTGGCATATCGGTTCGGTCAGGTCAACAAGCTGGTCGAACATGGATTGTAAGTCCGATAAGAAATCCTGTTTGAAACGGGTAAATTTAGAAGCGTCGGGGACAACGTCAAATCCACAGAAATCCCGTAATTCCTGAGAGTATTTAAGAAAAACAATCAGAAGGGACGTTGTTGGGATTGAGAAAACAAGCTGCAATAACAGGGCCTTGAGCATCGGATAGAGAAGGTGCCTGCGGGGTCTGCCGGTGGCAGCGTGGAAATGGGAAACAAAAGATGCCGGGACAATTTCATCAAGGTTAATGGAATTTTCAAGAAGTGCAAGGAACTGATATTTGTCGTTATCAAATTTATTTTGGCAATCGGTAAAAATATCTGCCAAAGAGAGCTGTTTATATGTTATCATGTAAGTACATCTCCTTTTTGGTGGATTGGTAGATAGTTTCTGGACAATTCTATTTTACCATAAACCATTGAGGAGTTGTTTTATTTTGTAACAAAAAGAATCCCATATTTATGCGGGTTCTGGCGTTTC
>DETS01000101.1 GCA_002361735.1 Lachnospiraceae bacterium UBA3282
AGAGAAGGTATTTCTTTCTTATGGGGTATAGCAAAAAACTATATAATGTATTGGGGGGTTACAAGTAGTATATTAGCATACCCCCCTGTTGTCTACAATACCAAGGATTCACAAATATAACAATTTCGGCATCTTGATTTTGTGCACTTTTCACAAAATCGCCGCTTATTCCTGCTCTCCAACCCTCTCTCCGGGCTCCTCGGGCTGCGGATAATAGACGTCAAACAGCGCCTCGAACTCCGTACGGCCTATCTTTTCCTTTTCCAGAAGAAGCTTTGCGCACTTATGAAGCACATCCTCATGCTCCATAATAATATCTTTCGCTTTCTGATAGCATTCGTCAATAATGCTCTTGACTTCTCTGTCGATCTCACCGGAAACCAACTCGCTATGCGACTTTGCATGGGCAAGATCCCGACCGATAAATACTTCATCATCGTCATCGTCGTAATTGATGACGCCGATGTTGTCGGACATTCCGTATCTGGTCACCATCCGGCGGGCTGCCTTGGTCGCCTTTTTGATATCGCTGGAGGCGCCGGTGGTGATATCGTCAAAGATGATCTCCTCCGCAATACGGCCTCCCAAAGAAACCATGATGTCTTCCAGCATCTTGCCCTTTGTCAGGAACATTTCATCCTTTTCGGGAAGGGGCATGGTGTAGCCTGCCGCTCCCAAACCTGTGGGAATGATGGATACCGTATAGACAGGTCCCACATCCGGAAGCACATGAAAAAGAATGGCGTGCCCCGCCTCGTGATAAGCCGTGATCTTCTTTTCTTTCTCCGAAATGATGCGGCTCTTTTTCTCCGCGCCGATCCCTACCTTGATGAAGGCTCTCTTGATATCCTCCTGCTTCACAAAGGCGCGCTTATCCATGGCCGCATTGATGGCCGCCTCATTTAGGAGGTTTTCCAGATCAGCTCCCGTAAAGCCTGCCGTGGTCTGCGCGATCTGCTCCAGATTGACATCATCCCCCAAAGGCTTATTTTTGGCATGTACCTTTAAGATATCTTCCCTGCCCCGCACATCGGGAGAAACCACGGTGATCTTTCTGTCGAAACGCCCCGGACGCAGGATCGCGGGATCCAGGATGTCCACACGGTTCGTCGCCGCCATCACGATGATCCCCTCGTTTACACCGAAACCGTCCATCTCCACCAATAACTGGTTCAGAGTCTGCTCTCTCTCATCATGACCGCCGCCCATGCCGGTGCCGCGACGCCTTGCCACAGCATCGATCTCATCAATGAAAATGATACAGGGAGCGTGTCTCTTTGCCTCCGCAAACATATCTCGCACACGGGACGCACCCACGCCCACGAACATTTCCACGAAATCGGAACCGGAAATACTGAAGAAAGGGACATTCGCCTCACCCGCGATCGCCTTGGCAAGGAGTGTCTTACCGGTACCCGGCGCGCCTTCTAAGAGTACGCCCTTGGGGATCCTTGCACCCACTTTGGTAAACTTCCCGGGCTCGCGCAGAAACTCCACGATCTCCTGTAACTCCTCTTTCTCCTCCTTTAAGCCCGCAACCTCATTCAAGGTAATCTGGTTTTCGCCTCCCATGGTCAGTCTGGCGCGGCTCTTGCCGAAGTTCATCATCTTACCACCGCCGCCGCCCGCATTCTGGGAATTCATCATCACAAAAAAGAAAACGCAGACCACTACCACGATCAGGATGGGCAGGACACTGTTCAAAAACCAGCTCTCCTCCGGAACACTCTCCACCGTACAGTCGATGCCATGGTCTCTGACCAACGCTTCCATCTCCGTTACATCCGTCACGTAAAGCGTCTTTTCCTCACCGCTCTTTAGAATCACTTTCAGGGAACCGGTAGGCGTTTCCTTTCCGGGACAAACCGTTACCAGCGCCACTTCATTATTTTCGATCTGCCGCTCAAATTGACCTCTGGTATAATTGCTTGCCGACACGCGCAGCGTTCCCACCCAGACTGTAAATAACAACAGACAGACAATGACCACAAAATACAGATAATAACCTCTACCACTCTTGTTCATGCAACATATCCTCTGTTTTCACTTGATTGTTGACTGATTTAGTCAAATTTAACAATGCCAATATAGGGCAGATTACGGTATTTCTGGTCATAATCCAGCCCGTACCCCACCACAAACTCATCCGGAATCTGAAATCCCGTATAATCTACCTTCACATCAACGACACGCCGATCGGGCTTGTCCAGAAGCGTGCAGAGCCTGACATCCGCCGCTCCTCTCTCCCGCAGCATGTCGAGAAGATAGCTTAACGTCCGCCCCGAATCCACGATATCCTCCACCACCAATACATTTTTCCCCGTCAGGGGTTCGTCCAGATCCTTCACGATCCTCACGACGCCGCTCGATTTCGTGTCACCGCCATAACTGGACACCGACATAAAATCCAAAGACACGGGAACCGTGATCCGTTTGGCGAGCTCACACATAAAAAAACTGCCGCCCTTGAGAACACATACCAGATGCACCTGTTTTCCGGCGTAATCTTTGGAAATCTGCTCCCCGATCTCCTTGATCCGTTTGTCAATCTGTTCTTCCGTCAACAGTACCTCTATTCTCTCCGCCATCGTTTTCTCCTTTGTCAGATTGCCTTACTGCTCCGTGCAATCTTTCTTTTTCTCCTCATAATGAACTTCTAATACACGCTTTGTCTCCCCGCTCACATGAAAACCGCTGCTTGTGCGATACCCCGGAACCCAGAGCACATGACTTCCATCCGCAAGCACATAGAGCGCATCTCTTTTTTTCTTCGGCACCTTTTCATTGATCAGATACCGCTTCAGAGACTGTGTGTGAAGCGCATCATCTATCGTGAGATAATCTCCTTCTTTTCGGGGGCGCAGGAGTAAAGCCGTAGTTATTTTATCATAATCAAACCATTTCGTATATCTATTTTCTGGAATATTTTGCTCTTTTTTGTAGAAAAGAGAGTCCTCGGGAATCGCCTCTTTCTCCCACAAAGTAAAGGTAACGCCGGCATCTTGGGGTACATTTCCCTTATCTTCCTGCGCCCATACGAACCGCAAAGTGTCATATTCCTTGTACGCCCTGATTCCGCAGGGAAGGGAAAGGCTCCCGCTGCCGCCTTTTTCCGCCAGGGCAAGCAAGCCCTCTATATGCCGCGCTGTGATATCCTTTCGATAAGGAACGACCTCTTCCAATGCCCGCAGCAGCACGCGCTTTTGCATGACAGGATCCAGATTTTTCAGCCTGTCAAGACGAAGCCCAAGTATCTCCGTCAGACAGCTTTCATAGAGTCTCTCCGTCTCCCGCGAAAGATAATCCTCCGTCTCCGCCAAAAGATCGGCCAGTTCTCCCATATGTGCCACCGCGCCGCTGCAGATCTCCTGTTCCGCAAAGGGCAGGATGTGGTGGCGGATACGATTCCGGACATAAGCATCCTCCCCATTCGTGCTATCCTCGCACCAGGAAAGCCCCTGCGCCGTCAGATACACCTCGATCTCCTCTCTGCTAAGCTGCAGCAGGGGGCGGATCACCGTCTCCCTGACAGGTCGTATGGAAGATAATCCCTTAAGACCGGTGCCGCGGAACAAATGAAAAAGCATAGTCTCCGCCCGATCCTGCGCATTGTGCGCTACTGCGACCCGGCAACGTCCGCATACTGCCTTTTTTTCGGCAGTTGTCCGCAGTTCCGCCTTAACGTCCTCCTGCTCCCCAAAGCTTCCCGCCGCCATGGCATCCTCCATCTTGGCAAGCGTTTCCGCAAACGCCTGATAGCGCAGCTGCCTTCCCGCCTCCTCCGTAGATATTCCGTGTAAGGCGGCATAACCTGCCGCGTCCGCCTCCCGCAGAAAAAAAGGAATCTCCCATTCCTCACAGAGTCTCCGCACAAATTTGGCATCCGCTCCTGCCTCCGTCCGCAGACCATGATTTACATGCACAACCGCCAGTCGAAACGGCCGCTCCGCCCGCAGTCTCCACAAAATATGCAGAAGGCAGACAGAATCCGCTCCGCCCGAAACGCCTGCTACCGCCAGATCGCCGGCTGCAATCATGTCCTGCGCATCCATATATTTTTTTACTCTCTCGTAAACTACATCCCTCATCGGTCCGTTTTCTTTCCCGCTTACTGCCGCCCAACAACTGCTCCGTTTTTTCCACTCTTGTAGTGATGCTGCCCTTCCAATTATGATTATGTAATGTCATCATCCTGATCCCAAATACCCGCCACAAGCACCGTCATATCATCCCTGATTCGTCCTCTGCTCTGCCCAATCGCATAGGCAAGGATCTGATTGGCGATCTCTCCGGGATTCTGATATTCCATCCTGCCAATGATCTCCGGGAGCACCTGCTCCCCCACTCCTTCCGAAAGTGCTTCCAATACACCATCTGAGAGCATGATCATATAATCCCCGCTTAAAAGCGTCCTTGTCTGAATCTCCGGACTCATCTCCCCGAACACCCCTAAAGGAAGACTCTGTGCCGAGAGCCTGTCCACTAACCGCCCTCTTTTAATGTAGGTGCATGCCGCTCCCATTTTCACAAATTCGCAGCTGCCCGTATAAAGGTCGATATCGCAGATATCCAAGGTAGACATTGCCTGTTCCTGCCCCGACGTCACCAGCGCGCCGTTTACCATCTGCACCGCTGTCTCCTTGCCGAAACCTGCCTCTAAGAACCGCTCCATCATCTCGATCACCCGCTCTGACTCCCTGCGGGCATCCTCTCCGGAGCCAACTCCATCCGAAAGAAGCACCAGCAGCCTTCCGGTATCCACCTCGCAAAAGGAATAACTGTCCCCCGACACCTTCTCCGATTCCTTTACCGCCCTGGCATAGCCCGTAAGTAAGTGATAGGGCGGTTCCTCCAAAAAATAATAAGTATTATAATCTTCCGTCAGATACGGCGGCATATTTTTCGCCATACACAACCTGCGGTTCATAGCAACTGAAAGATAATCCGCTACATCCTCTGTCGAAATATGTTCCATCTCTCCGAAACGAGATCTTCTTTTTCCTGTCTGCCGCAAAGTAAGACTGATCTCGCGCCGCCCGTCTTCATGTTCCAGCTCGAGATAATTTTGCAACAGGATACCCGATTCCTTAAGGAGCAGGGCCATCTGCCTGAAACGCCGCTCCCCCATCGTATGATATTTGCAGGTTTCCTTCGCCACTGTTGCCAGGATATGCGACATTTCCTTCAAATGTTCCGCAATCAGCCCTTGATTTTCCTGCATCCGTCTTTTACAAAGATATTCCTGCCTGTCCGCAGGCTCATCCGCTGCTGTTTGATCCGCCTGCCCGTCCTCGAAAAGCTCTGCCAAATCCCGAAAGGACTCCGCGCAGCTTAAAAGCTTCTGCCTCCCATACTCCGGTATGATTTCTATCCTGTCGTCCTCTTTCAGCTGCATCTGTCTTTTCATAATGATATGCTCCCTTCTCGGCTCAAAGGCATGTCCCGGCGAAACCTAAACGCCGCGCTGTCCGCCTTACACATATATATGAAGGGAAATGAACGGTTATGATCCTTTCTAACATTCTTTTGCAAAAAAACATAGACAGATCTCGGAGGGCTCCAAAATCTGTCTACCTTTCATCCTTAAAAATAATCTCTCCCTCGTACACCAAACCCAACTTTTCTTTCGCGACTTCCTCCACGAATTTCTTAGTCTGGGTGTACTTTCCGTATTCTTCTATCTCGGCAGACCTCTCCTCCTCCAATGCAATCTCCTGAAGCAAGGCTTCTTCCCTCGCTTGATAAGCTGCCCGTTTTTCTCGCAGTTCCACACTCTTAAAGGTGACCACAAGCATCATCATCAACACTACAGTGGTAACTAAAAGCATGGCTAATCTGTTCTGCCGCCTTTTTCGATATGCTGCTTTTCCTGCCATGCTTTAGAGTTCCCCTCTCTGGCTCCTGTTAATGTTTACATAAAACCATTCTAAGGGTTTTTATGCAAACCGTCAACCGCTTTTTAACAATTTTTTTACATTTTTCCAAACTTTTTGCCATCCACAGAACAAGTGTTTTCCCCGCACAAAATAGGCATTTGAGAGGTTTTAGCACAATTTGTAGGATGCGGGATAGGAACCACATAATCTTGTGCAAGCATGTTGACATAATATTTATAAATAAATTACGAACGGTCAACTTATAGAAAATCATCCCCAGCGCGGCGCCCAATACGGCAAACCACCGCAGCGTCCCGTCGTTTTCCCGATAGAGCATATAAAAGACAGCGATCCCGCACGCCAGCCAAAAAACCAGATCCTCGAGCGAAGTCATGACCGCTCCGTGTTTCACCAGCCTGCGCAGCACATAAATCCAGTCATAAACAAAGGTAATGGCTAACCCCATAAGGACAGAGTGCGCAAAAAAGGTGAGTTCCTGCACGATCTCCCGGCTCATATCCTACCCCTTCCGTCACTTAAACAGCCTCGAGAGCAAAGACTCGCCCTTCGTGCCGTAACCCGTGCCCTCCGAATAGGTAAAACTGTCGATGCGTCCGTCAATATCCACTTCGCCCTTGTCCAGAGAAAGGCGGCTCACATGCAGCTCCGCCCCCTTGATCATCAACATTCCCTGCTCCGTCTCTAACAGGATCTCATTCACATCAAAGGAAAGCACATCGTTTACGCCGCTCAAAGCACAGGTTTTCCTGCCTGTGAGCATCAACTTGTGCTGTCTTTTTGCGCCGCTGTTCAGATCTTCCATACACGCCCTCCTGTCCCCGTCCTGTTTCCGGTACTGATGTAATGTATGTCTGATCTCATGAAAATATGACTTTTCTATGGAAACGCCGATGAAACAACACGTTCTTAAGTCAGATAACGGAACAATTCCTTCGCCTCCTCCTTACGCACAGTCTCCTGTACCGAAAGGACTTCCACCTTGACCTCCTTATTTCCAAACTGTATGGTGATAATATCTCCTGCTTTTACATTAGCGGATGCCTTTGCCGGTTTGTCATTGATAAACACCCTGCCCGCATCACATGCTTCATTTGCCACAGTGCGGCGTTTAATGAGCCGCGATACCTTCAAATATTTGTCAAGTCTCATAGTTACCTCCATGCCGGAACAATTCAATCTGTCCTCCATTAAAGTGAAAGAGACCTGTATGCAATGCACACAGGTCTCATCAGCTTCCTTAATCTTTATTATGCGTTCAGCATATCCTTTAAAGCCTTACCAGCCTTAAACTTGGGAGCCTTGGATGCTGCGATCTTCATAACCGCGCCGCTCTGAGGATTTCTACCCTCTCTGGCTGCTCTCTTGGAAACCTCGAAGGTACCGAAACCAACTAACTGTACCTTACCGTCCTTCTTCAGCTCGTCAGCAACCACATCCGTGAATGCCTTCAAAGCCTTTTCTGCATCCTTCTTAGATAAGCCTGCCTGATCAGCCATTGCTGCTACTAACTCTGTTTTGTTCATTTTTGAACTCCTCCTCTTAAAATGAGTTATCTGATTCTGGTTCCCCTCGGAAACCTATATATATTTATAGCTTTTTTTATCGGGCTTGTCAAGCAAAAAATGCCATTTTTACGGCATTTTTCGGGATTTCTTTCCTTTCTGTCGTTATGTAAATTAACTAAATGTGGAATATTCCGCCAGTTGTCAGAATATTCGCGCATTTTCACTCATATCTGTCAATTAAATCGTCAATTCGATCACGCAGCAACTGCTCCTGCGGTAATCCCGCAATTCTTGCCACATCACTGATACGCATAAGGAGATCGCCGAGAATACTCTGCATTTTCTCATCATCCTCTCCAGGCGTACAGTTCTGCAAGGCGGCTGCCAGTTCGCCGATCGCAGCCACATCCTGTTCGTAGGTATTTCCCTTCTCATAGTGCTTGTCTATCTTTTTCAATACTTTGACTGCTCTGGTCAGCGCCGGCAGCTCCTGCGGTATTTCCTGTAAGGGAGAAGCGATCCAGTCCTTGTCCTTCTTTTCCTCTTTCTTGATCTCCTCCCAGTTGACAAGCACCTCTGCCGGCGTATCCGCCTCACCTGTACCAAATACATGAGGGTGCCGCCGCACCATCTTGCGGCTGACTTCGTTCACCACATCTTCCATGGTAAAAATACCTTCTTCCGCCGCAATCTGGGCGTGCATGACCACCTGGAGCAGCACATCGCCCAGCTCCTCGATCATGTTCTCGGGATTACCCGTCTTGTCATAAATGCGGATGGAGGCGAGCAGCTCCGCCGCCTCCTCCATCATACAGGGTTTTAAGCTCTCATGTGTCTGTACCTTATCCCAGGGACAGCCGTTTTCGCTGCGCAGGGTAGCAATGATATCGAGAAAGTCATCGTAGGTGTATGTTTTTTCTGTCATAATAACCTCATTTCTACCTCTTAAATAAAGAGGAAAAGAAGTTTCGGATTGGATGGGATTCCTGGCTGATCGTAACCTGCTCCTCAGTCAATTCATCGTTCCCACTAACAGTAGGCTTTTCTTCGGGTGGCGTTCCCGTCTCCCCTCCTTCACCATTTTCATCCTCTTTCGGCTCAAGCACAATGTTGACAGGCTGCATATGTTCTTCTACGTTGAGATCCTGCGGTCCATATGTCTCAAATCCATCAGCCTTTACTTCTATCTTATGTATTCCACAAACTAGTTTGATCGTTGCATCACTGCTGTAGGTCGCGCTGCCATCTATCGTAATCGTTGCGTCACTTGGTGAAATATGGAACGAAACTTCTATCATCCTCTTTAAGTCAAAGGACTTAATCTGCTCTCCCGATGCGACTTGAATCGTTTCCTCGATTGTTTGATAGCCCTCCTTCTCAATACGCACCGTGTGCGAACCACAGCTTAACTCTACCGCACTGCTGATATCTACCTGCGTTCCGTCCACACTAACGATCGCATCATTCGGTGTAATGCTGAAAGTGACCTCACCCGGCGCCTCCGGCGGCGGTCCTAACGTCGTTCCTGAACTGCTGGAAGGATTCTTATTATCCTGACTTCCGCCGTTATTGGACCCGCCTTCCTTTTCCAGATCGGAGAAGGAATAGGTCTCGTCCCTGCTGTTATTTTCCAGATAAATCGTATAGCTCTTTGTCTTATAGCCGGTCTTTTTCAGGGTAATTTCATGTCTGCCCGGAGACTTTGTAAAGCGGACCGGAGCAACCCCCACATAATTGCCATCCAGGAATACTTCTACTCCCTTAGGCGAATCCACATACACCTTATTATTATTGGAAGACGTCAACGCATTCTGGCTCAAGGTAGAGAGATCATTCCTGCTGATGCTGTTCCTGCTGACAGAATCAAACGTATCCTGCCAGGGAATGCGCTCCGCAGTGTTGCTGCTGACAGAAGAATCTCTACCATTTGATTTTCGCGTCTCCTCCAACGTAAAGGAAATTGCGGCGCGCTCCGATCCCACCTGAATATATTTCGTAAGCGTATCGTAACCGCTCGCTTCTATCACAACCTGATGAATACCATAACGCAGCTCCACTGCAGTTTTGGCTTCCACAACATTCCCATCCACACTGATCTTTGCGCTCTCGGGTGTCACCTCAAAGAGGATGATGCCGGTCTTGTCCTCCGCAATCTCCACATCACCCACATCAAGCAGTACCTCTTTCCCTCTCTCTACCGTGATTTCTTTTACACAACCGACACCGTGATTGTCTAACACCACCTGATAGCTTCCCTCCGGCACGGTTAAGAGCATGTCCTCCGTAATCTGACGAATCACGCGGTTGCCCACTTCGATCCAACCGCCCAGGACAGGCTGATCGTTTTTCAATCGCAAATAGCCGTGCCCCTTGTCGACTTTGACGCTATAAATCTTATGGTCAATACCTGAAATGGTAACTTCATCCTGACTCACCACTTCCTCCGTGCCCATGCGGCGTCCGTCCGACAAGACCACCACACCCGCAGGCAGAGAATAAGTCTGGGAACCGATGCTGGCAGTCCTGTTGGCTCCTGCCAGGTCATAATTGCTCACACCGTCATACACCCAGGCTTTCGGGCTTTTCTGGATGCTTGCCAGTTTCTTTTTCCCTTTCAAAAAGGTAACATCTACAATATCACCTTCTTTGATCTGGGAAATCGTCATAGGACCTTCATACTTATCTTTTACATAAGTAGTTCCGTCATAGTAAAGGGTGTACTGTTTCCCCGTGTCCATATTGATCAGAGACACTGCTTTATTGGAAGCGTCCATAGACAAGACCACCGCAGTGTCCGCAGAATCATAACTTCCCACTGTGGAAACGGTAAACCCCGTATCCACCACATTTCCTTCCTTATTTTTAGCAACGCCAATATTACTGGCTTCCGAGGTACACCCGGTCAAAGTAAGTGCTGCAAGCATCAGCAATGCGACCGCGCTTGTCATTCTTCTGTGCATCCTCATGTTTTATTCTTATCCTTTCCTCTATGGCGCACAGGACGGAAATAAACTTTTCAAAAAGAGTTTCTTTTCTCTTTCCTGTGCAAACAACTTTTCCAGCTTCTCCATATTTCTGCCGGGAATCCAGGCTTTGCCGCTGTTGTAATAAAAGTTCACGATCTTCCAGAACTTTTCCGGGTAAGCAAAACGAAGATAGAGCTGCCTGTAATCTCCCTCATCCAAAGACCTTACTCCATTATAACCCGTAAGGAGCAGATCTCCAAGCGCCTGCGACCAGTTATTTTTTTCCAGAAGCTTTCTCATAAACAGATAGAGATCCCTGACGGGATAGTCTCTGACGCATTTCTCAAAATTGATGAGAACGCTGCCCTCGTCGGTCTGTATGATATTATGATACTGGTAATCGCCGTGGCACACAATAGGGAACGAAAAAGAATCCTCCCCATAGGCATAATACCTCAAATCGCCTGTAATTTGCAAGGCAATATCCAGAAAATAGTCATAATGTTTCATCAAATAGATCTCAAATTCGGTTTTTTGGCTTTTTTCCCGTAAAAACTTACGGACTTTTTTCAGTTCCCGATTATGTTTCTCATACTCGTTTTCCATGTTAAAAATCGGCTGCTTTTCCAGTTCAGCGCTTCCTGACAAATCGCTGGCATCGTGAAGTTTCGCCAAAGTTTCCGCCGCCAAAGCACATTCTTTGGCACTTTTATGGTCGCACTCCTTCCCTTCACAATAGGTCTTAACAATGTACGCCGTCCTGTCCTGATCCCTGACGATCAATTCATCTTCCTTCGTCCGCAGAAGGGTTTCCACGCGCACTGTACCGCTTTCACGAATATGCGCAAGCAGATATTCCTGAAAGGCAATCTTCTCCACAGGGCCGCCGTACTCCTTCATAATAAGCAAACCGCGGTCGGAATCGCACAGGATCGCCCCACGCCCCTTCCAGGTGCGGCGCACCTCTATCTCATATTGATCCAATAAACTGACAGCTCTGTCATTCACAAAAATACCCCCTGCCTGATTCTGACTGTTACATCATATGAACGGCAGAGGAAATTCATTACATTTCTTTACATATTTTGAGGAGAGTCTCTTTCTCATTCAACGAAGGATCGTCCAACACCCGCTCTAAAAGCGCGTTCAGTCTCTCCCCGATCTGTTTCCCGGGCGGAATCCCTTCCGCGATCAGGTCGCTTCCCGTAACCGCGAGATCTTTGAGACTGACTGCATCCTGATTCTCCAAAATCGTCTGATACAATTTTTCTATGTAAGCAACTTTCTCAAGCTTCTCCTTGCGCATATAATCGCTCTGCGCCGCGATATCCGCCCGCCGCACGGTAAAGATCATGGAAAAGATATCTTCCCCCATACGGTTGATCGCCCTTCTCACGCCCGCCTCGGTCGGCGCGATGTCATAATCATGGTAGAGCACGAGCTTTGTCACCTTATCGGTGGTATCATTGTCAAATTTAAGACGCCGCATCACCTTACGGGTGATTTTTTCGCCCTCAAAGGGATGTTTTTTATTATGCGTCGTACCGTCCGCATCCACCGTCAATGTCTGAGGCTTGCCAATGTCGTGAAAGAGCATTCCCAGGCGCAGCACCTTATCAGGCTCCACAAAGAGCATCGAGTGGAGAATATGCTCCCCCACATCATAACAGTGATGCTTATGCCGCTGCGGCGTCTCCATGCAAAGGTCAAATTCCGGCAGGATCTGTGCCGTAATGCCGAGCTCATAAGCTGTCCGCAGGTAATCGGGATGCGGCGAAGTCACCAGTTTTACCAATTCCGCCTGAATCCGTTCCGCACTGATTTTTTGCAGATTAGGGGCAAGTAAGCGGATCGCCGCACCCGTCTCCTCCTCAATACAATAGCCGAGCTGCGCGGAAAACCGTACTGCCCTCAGTATCCGCAGGGCATCTTCATGAAAACGCTCCGCCGCCTTTCCCACACAGCGGATCACACCCGCCTCCAGATCCGCGATGCCGCCGTAGAGATCCACCAAGCCGTCTTTTTCATTATACGCCATAGCGTTAATGGTAAAATCCCGCCGCCGCAGATCTTCCCGCAGGCTCGCCGTAAAGGATACCTCGCTCGGATGCCTGCCATCCTCGTAGGCACCGTCGATCCGATAAGTCGTCACCTCAAAGCCTTCTTTTCCCAAAAGAACGGTCACGGTACCATGCTTGATCCCCGTATCCACCGTTCTTGGGAAAAGGCGTTTGATTCGGTCAGGTTTTGCCGAGGTGGTGATATCCCAGTCGTCCGGTTCTCTTCCAAGGATAGAATCCCGCACACAGCCGCCCACCGCATAAGCCTCGAAACCTGCTGCCTCCAGCGTCTCTATGATCTTTGTCACTTTCTCGGGCAGTTGTATCCGCACGGGAGTCTCCCTTCCTTTTTAACTAACCGATGCTCGGTCCTTTGAAAATCTGATTGACATCTTCCAGATGGACATCAGGTTCCTCCTCTTTTGCAAGAGAACCCACCAGCTCCTCCATCTCTCTTTTCGAGAGCACGCTGCGGCTGCGCTCTACAAATTCTTCTTTTTCGTCGTCCGTCATGTCCACGAAACGGTCCATCGCCGGAAGGTTATTGGCAAACGCCAGTCCCAGACCGATCGGTAATGTGTTATAATCCATCGTTTTCCTCCTTATCAGCGCATCAACGTGATGTTTCAACCTTTTTACAGGATTGTTTTTCACTTTCAGCATGTCCGTTAGGAGGAAAAAATATTCTGTCAGCAAATCAAATGATTCAGGAAAGCGTCACGAGTCCCCGCAGCCTGATGTCCTCGCAGGACGCGCCCACCAGAATCTCGTAGTCGCCCGCGTCCGTGATAAATTGATGCAAGTCTGTATCAAAATAAGCAAAATCTTCCGGCTTAAGTGTCAGGCTGACCTTTTTGGAACGTCCCCCGGAAAGATTGACCTTCGCAAAAGCCTTTAGCTCTTTGTCGGGTCTGTCCACTTTCGGCGCTATGGGCGCCACATATACCTGAACGATCTCCGCCCCGGCGCGTCTTCCGATATTTTTGACCGAGAAAGTCAATTTAACTTCCCGCTCTTTTTCCACTTTCAGTTTGAGATCCTTATACTCAAATCTGGTGTAAGAAAGCCCATGTCCAAAGCAGAAGGCCGGTTTGATCCGCTGTCTGTCAAAATAACGGTAGCCGCAGTACAGACCTTCTTCCAATGTGATCTGATCCTCTATCCCAAACTGCCCGCTCTTTGCAGTCACGCAGTCCTCGTATTTTTCAGGGAAAGTTTCAGCCAGCTTTCCGGAAGGGTTTACTTCGCCAAAGATAACTTTGGCAAATGCGGTCCCCGTCTCCATCCCCGCATAGTAACTCCACAAAATCGCCTGTGCCTGATCCCGCCAAGGCATCTCCACGGGCGAACCGCCCACAAAGGTAATGATGGCATCCTTCCTGACCTTCAAAAGCTCCTCAATCAGAAGATCCTGCTCATAAGGCAGCTTCATATCAGGTCTGTCAGAGCCTTCACAGTCATAATCATGATTTAAGCCGCCCACAAAGATCACCGCGTCGGCATCCTTTGCCAGCGCGAGCGCCTGTTCAAAGAGCGCCGGATTCTTCTCGTGAATCTCAGCCTTATCCTTCTCTATCTGCGCAAGCCGCTCCTGTTCCATCTTCTCATGATTCTCGTTGTCGTTCATCACGTTTCTCTGCAGCTGTCCCACAGTCGTATTTTTCAAATCATCCAGACTCGTCGCCTGCCAGTTCATCTCGAAGGTCTTCGGCTTTACCGGCACATGGTATCCCGGTGCATATTCCACTTTGACATTGCCGCCCAGATACATTTTAAGCCCTGCAAGCGGGCAGATTTCATAGAGCGCTTTGATCTCCGCGCTGCCGCCGCCGTCAGCGTGCAGCTTCGCCGCATTAGCGCCGATCACCGCCAGTTTTTTGATCTTTTTCGCATTAAGAGGCAGAGTACGGTTTTCATTTTTTAACAGCACCATGGACTGCTCCGCCGTGCGCAGGATCGCTTCACGACTGGCGGGAGCGTTGTACGCACCCTTTTCTCTGCTGTCTTTTTTCGGTCCGATCATCTTCAGGCGGTACATCATGCGCAGCAGGTTTCTCACCTTGGCATCTACTGCGCTCTCGGGCACCTCGCCTCTTTGGATCAGTTCTTTCAAGGGACTCGCCAGCATATAGTCGTCAAAATCAGGGAAAACAGACATCTCCAGATCCATAGAGCATTCCGCCGCTTCCTTCGTGTTGTGAACGCCGCCCCAATCGCTGATCACCGCGCCGTCATATCCCCACTCCTCCCGCAGGATACGGTCTAAAAGTGTCTTATGCTCACAGCAGTAAGAACCATTTATCTTATTATAAGCACCCATGATGGAATAGGAGCCCGCCTCCTGCACTGCTGCCTGAAACGCAGGCAGATAAAGCTCATAAAGCGTCCTCTCGTCGATCGTCTCATCTACGACAAGGCGCCCCGTCTCCTGCACATTGGCAGCAAAGTGCTTCACACAGGCGGCAACATCATTTTCCTGTACGCCTTTGATAAACGGCACTGTCAAAGCCTTGATCAAGCAGGGATCTTCGCTCATGTACTCAAAATTCCTGCCGCAGCGGGGATCTCTCTTGATGTTGATGCCGGGCGCTAAGATCACGTCCTTGCCCCGTCCCCTTGCTTCCGTTCCCAGCACATAGCCCATATCATGCGCCAACGCCGGATTCCAGGTAGACGCCAGCGCACTGTTGCTCGGCAGATAAGACACCATATCGGCATTGTTGCCTGCAGGAATCCATCTATCGTCCATAAATTCCGCGCGCACGCCCATCGGTCCGTCCGAAGTTACGATCGCAGGAATCTCCAGACGCTCCACCGCTCCCGAAGCAAACAACGCCGCGCCGTGGATCATGGTCAGCTTTTCCTCTAATGTCAGTTGTTTGACCAGTTTCTCGATCTCCTTCTCTCTCCTCTTTTCGCTGCTCTTTTCTTCCTGCTTCATCATTTTACCGTTTCCTCCCATCTGCTGTTGTTATGATTTCTTTTTTTTACTTTCTTTGGGGTAATTTTTGACTAATCCCTCTCCGGAATCCATACCCTCATCTGGTTCAAACCCCGATTTGCCCAAGTATAATAAGGAACCAGCGTCACCTGACAGGGCTGTATCTTTTGTCTGTCAAAACTGTAAAGTTTTTCGTTCACCGTTTCCCGATACCCTTCCGCAAACAGTTTCCGAATCCCAAAAAGCTCGTCCGGCAGATACTCGCTCACTTTGACCTCTCCATCCCTTTTCAGGCTGAGAGAAAGGACATCGTTTTCATTATCCACGCCCTCTGCACAATAGATGAGCGGTCCGCACTGCAGCGCTGCTTTCCCTGTGTTTGCGGAGACGCGGCTGCTGGTATACACCCGTTTTACTGCCATATCAAATTCCACCGTAATCACATCGTCCGCTGTATACTCGCCTTTGATGTATGCGTAACCGTCTTTTCTTTCACAGTCTGCCGCTTTTCCGTTCAGGCAGATCTTCGTTTCTCTGCTCCAGGCGGGGATGCGGACTGCAAGGGACACTTCCATGCGCTCCCGTCCTTCCTGCGGCATAAAGCGGTATTCTACTTTATTGTCATACGGGTACTCTGTGTGCAGCGTCACCTTACCGCCAAAATACTCGGTCACATCAAGCGTTCCTGCCACAAACAGGTTAGAAAACAGCGTTTTCCCGTCCACATGCCAGGCGTACTCCGCCACGGAACCTAAAAGTCTTGCCACATTGGGTGGGCAGCAGGCACAGGTAAACCACTTCGGTCTCACCGGCAGCGCATGTTTATGTGTCTGCGCCTCCCCGGAAATGCCCGGCAGCGCCTCCAGCGGATTGACATAGAAAAACTTCGTGCCGTCAAGCTGCATTCCTGCCAGTACACAATTATAAAGTGCCCGTTCCATCACATCCGCATATTTGCCGTCGCGTTCCAGATAGAGCATCTTATTGGAAAAAAAGATCAGGCCGATAGCAGCGCAGGTCTCCGCATAGGCTGTATCATTGGGAAGATGGTCGTCCTTTGTGAAAGCCTCTCCTTCGTAGGCGGAACCGATCGCGCCCGTCACGTACATCCTGTGCTGCGTGATATTATTCCAAAGCGTCTTGCAAGCCGCCGTAAGCTCTGCATCCTTCATTTCCGCAGCAGCGTCCGCCATCCCCGTGTAAAGATAGACCGCTCGCACGGCATGCCCCACCGCCTTCTCCTGCTGCCGCACCGGCGCAAAGTTTTGGTTATACTCTTTATCCCCAACATTATTTCCCCATACGCGCCAGGGATTTTTCTCTACTTCTTTCTTATAATAATCAGGATCGACACCGCGCACATTGATGAAATGCAGCGCAAGCTCCCGATACTTCTCGTTGTTGGTACAGCGGTAAAGCCGCATCAGGGCAAGCTCGATCTCCGGATGTCCGGGATAGCCCTGTGCCCCCTCGTCGATAAAGTGGCGGTAAATATGGTCCGCCATAGCGCACATGATCTCCAAAAGGCGTTTTTTGCCCGTACATTCCGCGTAAGCCACCGCCGCCTCGATCATATGCCCCGCACAGTAAAGTTCATGCGCCTCATGCAGATTTGTCCATCGCTTGTCGGGCTCCTTCACCGTAAAATAGGTGTTGAGATAGCCATCCTTATGCTGCGCTTCCCCAATCAGCTCTATGATCTCGTCGCAGCGTCTCTCCAATTCCGCATCAGGACTCTGTGCCAAGCAGTATGCCGCCCCTTCCAGCCACTTTGCCACATCGCTGTCCTGAAACACCATGCCGTAAAACTCTCCGTCACAGCTCCCTGTTTTTAACTTTTGCGCCGCCATACGGAAATTTTCGATGCAATGGCTCTTTTCCGCGCCCTCGATTTGATCGTTCAGCGCCCGCTCCTGATAAGGCAGCACCACGTCCTTTACCAGCTTCTCATATCTGCCAAAAAATCCTTCTCCTACCGTAAAATCCTTAACCAGTTTCAAATCACCCATTGCTTTACCCTCCCTTTTCCTATACACCCCTTTTGCTGTTCGTAAAAAAGTAACCATATACAGTTTATCATACCATAAAATTCCTCTAAATAGGGAAGATAAACAAAATTATTCGCTCAGAAACATTGACAATACCCTTACGAATGTTGTATCATCATAGTTGTTCATAAAGCGAAGCGTGGCTCAGTTTGGTAGAGCGCTGCGTTCGGGACGCAGAGGTCGCAGGTTCAAATCCTGTCGCTTCGACTCATAGAAAAGGCGAAAACATCAGGTTTCTTGAAAATCTGGTGTTTTTCTATTGATAGAATAATATACCCAAAATCGGATATTCTGAGAGCATGAAGAAAAAAATATTCTCTCACAATTTCGACTTTTATGCGCTGCTTTTCTTTATTACTGCCTGCGCGGGCTGGTCTTGGGAAGTGATGTTATTCCTGTTTACGGAGCACGCCTTTGTTAACAGGGGTGTCTATGAAGGACCATACCTTCCTATTTATGGAGCGGGAGGGCTATTGCTCTGTCTGCTGCTTTCCCGCATCCGCAAAAAACCTCTCTCTGTATTTGTGCTCTCCACGGCATTCTGTACGATTCTCGAATATGTTACCAGCCTTTTTTTGGAACGCAGGTGGGGAATCCGTTGGTGGGATTACAGCGGACATTTTCTGAATCTGAACGGCAGGGTCTGCCTTTTGGGTGCGGCGGTTTTTGGGCTTGGCGGAATGTTTTTAGTCTGCCTTTTCCTGCCTTTTTATGAAAGGCTGTACGAACGGATCTCTCCCCGATGGCGTACCGGTATTTGTTTTCTGCTCCTGTTTCTGTTTATCGCAGACGGCGCGTGGTGCGCCATGCACCCGAACACAGGCCCCGACATCTCTTACTCATCGGACAGTTTCGCTCTTTTTCGTTAAAATCTCTGAAAGCAGCTTGTATATCTCTTGTTTTTTTCCCATAAAAGGTGTATTCTTATGTAGCAAATTTTTGTGAGTTTTGTGGGGAGGTCTATTATGGAAGCTTATGAAGTGTTAAGAGATTTGGCAATCATTATTTTCGCCGCAAAATTTTTCGGCGTACTGGCAAGAAAGTGCAAGGCGCCGCAGGTCGTCGGCCAGATCGTGGCGGGTCTTTTGATTGGTCCCTGCGTACTCGGTCTGGTTGCCCCTTCCGACTTTATCACGCAAATGGCGGAGATCGGCGTTGTCCTTCTGATGTTTGAGGTGGGACTGGAAACGGATCTGAGGGAATTGATCAAGACAGGCCCGATTGCCCTTTTGATCGCCTGCGCGGGTGTATTTGTACCGCTGGTGCTGGGCGCCCTTTTGTATATGGGCTTTTACGGTGTCGCGCCCTGGGGCAGCGAAGAATTTTTCAAAGCGGTATTTATCGGCACAATTATGACAGCTACCAGCGTAAGCATCACCGTAGCGGCTTTACAGGAACTCGGTAAGATCAAAAGCAAGGTAGGCACTACCATTGTCAGCGCCGCTATCATTGATGATGTGATCGGTATCATCGTACTGACCTTTGTGATCGGATTCAAGTCTCCGGACTCCCATCCCGGCACGGTGGTCCTGAAAACCATCATCTTCTTTATCGTCGCAATCGTCGGTGGGTTTGTCACCTTTAAGATTTTCCTGGCTCTGGATAAGCGTTATCCGCACACAAGGCGTATTCCCATCGTTGCCATGGCCTTCTGTTTCGGTCTTTCCTATGTGGCGGAAAAATACTTTGGTATCGCGGATATCACGGGAGCCTACATTGCCGGTATCGTGCTTTGTAACCTAAGCGATAATACTTACATAGAGCGCAAGGTGGATGTGAGTTCCTACATGCTGTTTGGTCCGCTGTTCTTTGCCAGCATTGGCTTAAAGACAAATTTCGACGCCATGGATTCGACGCTTTTCGTTTTTTGCTTATGTTTTGTAGTCGTTGCGCTGCTTGCCAAGATCATCGGCTGCGGCCTGGCGGCTAAGGTTTGCCGTTATACCTTTTCCGATTCCCTGAAAATCGGTGTCGGCATGATGACCCGCGGAGAAGTCGCCCTGATCGTGGCACAGAAAGGACTGGCAGCAGGTCTTCTGACTTCCGATTACTTTATGGCAGTGATCTTGCTGATCCTGTTTTCTTCTATCGCAACGCCTATTATATTGAAATTCTTATATAACAGGAATGACGCATCATCTTCCGTCAGTAAATAAAACGTTAAAAAGTGCTGCAAAACACATGAAAAGTTTTGCAGCACTTTTATTTTTTATAATACCTTCGCCAATTCCGCTTCCAGCTCATCCTGTCCTACGGCGCCTATGATGTTCCCTACCGCCTCGCCTTTCACGAAGATCTTCATATTGGGAATGTTCATCACGCGGTACATCCTGGCAAGGCCGTCTTCCTCGTCTATGTTGCACTTACCGACCTTCACCTTGCCGTCGTATTTCTCCGCCAGCTGCGCAATGATCGGCGCCATCATCTTACAGGGACCGCACCAGTCCGCATAGAAATCCACCAATACGGGAACCTCCGACTGCAATACCTCACTTTCAAAATTTTCGCTCGTAAACTTGTACTCCATGTACTTTTCCTCCTTTCCAGAGCGTATAAGTTCTCCTTATCTTGCAATAATATATTTATAGATCGGATTCCCTTTTGAGGAAAACCGCTCCTCATACTCTGTCATGATATTACCCTGCATCATCTGCTCGTTATGGTGCAGATCCTCCGTCATCTGCAAAAGCTTCCATCCCGCGGGTGCAAGCTCGTCCAGCGCAAATTGAAACAGGTCACGGTTATCCGTCTTAAACTCAATCACACCGTCAGGAATTAGTATCTCATCATAGCGCTGTAAAAATTCACGAGAAGGAAGTCTTCTTTTGGCGTGCCTGTCCTTCGGCCAGGGATCGGAAAAATTCAGATAAATACGATCCACCTCGCCTTCTGCAAAAACAGATGTGATCTCCTCCGCTTCCATGCGGATAAAATAGAGATTGGGCAGCGGATCTGCTTCCAATTTCTGAATCCCGCGAATCAACACACTTGAATATTTTTCGATTCCCAGATAATTGATATCCGGATTCGCCCTTGCCAGATCCATGATAAAACGCCCTTTTCCCATACCGATCTCGATGCGGATGGGATGGTCATTTTGAAACATTTCCCGCCAGCGCCCCTTTTTTTCCTGCGGTTCCTGCACCACTAAGGGACTGTCCGCAATTACTTCTCTGGATCCTGTTACATTTCGCAGCCGCATTCTTCTGTCTTTCCTTTCTAAACTTCTTCACGAGGCAGCTCATACCGCGAGTGATTTAAAAGTTCTCCTTATGCTGTTAACTGTACCATATTTTGTATTTTTTGTGAATACACTACTGTTTTTCTTCAAAATAGTGTATGATAGGAATGTGTATTACCAATATTACCAAGAATCATAACTTTTGCGTATATCATATATATGTTAATGATAATAGAAAGGTTTTCAGATATGTTTTTATCGGATAGAATCCATTTCCACAGAAAAAGGAGTGTGATATCGCTTCTCATCCTCTCCCTCTCTTTCAGTATATTAGCGGGCAGCCCCATCACCGCACAGGCAGCATCTACGGAGGAATTACAGGAATTGGCGGAAGCACGCAAAACGCTTCCCGTTCAATCCAACGAAATCGAAAACTGGCCCAGCGGTCCTCAAATTGGAGCGCAGGCAGCCATCCTCATGGATGCCAATACCGGCGTGATTCTTTATGCCAAAAATGTCCACGAACGTCTCTATCCTGCCAGCACGACAAAGATCATGACCTGCCTTCTTGCCATGGAGCGGGGCAATCTGGATGATACGGTGAAATTTAGTCACGAAGCTGTTTTCAGTGTGCCTGCCGACGGCTCCAATATGGGTATGGATGAAGGGGAAGCGCTTTCTTTAGAGGAGTGCCTTTATGGTATTATGGTAGCTTCCGCCAACGAAGCTGCCAATGCCGCAGCGGAATACATTTCCGGTTCCATTTCTGAATTTGTCGATCTGATGAATCTGCGCGCAAAAGAAATTGGCTGCACAGACACGCATTTTACCAACACCAACGGGCTTCACGATCCCGAACACTATACCAGCGTCTACGATCTTGCCCTGATTTCCAGTTATTTCTTTCAGAATGAAATGCTCTGTAAAATCAGCAATACCCCCCGCTATCACTTTGAAGCAACCGCCACTCAGCCGGATGATTTTTTTAAGAACAATAAACATCAGCTTGTGACCGGTGAAATTGCATATGATGGTATTTTAGGCGGCAAAACCGGCTTTACGAGCGATTCCCGCCAGACGCTTGTTACCTGCGCGGAACGAAACGGCATGAAACTGGTTTGTGTTGTTTTTAAAGAAGAATCTCCCAATCAGTTTAGCGATACCGTAGAACTCTTTGACTATGGCTTTCAAAACTTTCAGGTACTCAACGTATCCGAAAACGAACAGAAGTATAATATTGAATCAACGGGCTTTCTGCAGATTGGCAATGATGTGTTCGGCAATTCCAAACCCCTTCTCTCGATTGATACTGACAGCTATGTCATTATTCCCAACATGGTTTCTTTTCAGGATCTCGATTCAACCATTGATTACAGTAAATCTGATGGAAACCGTATTGCCGAAATCGAATACTCCTACCACGATATGTATGTGGGAACAGCATACTTAAATCTTGCCGCTGACAACGCTTCCAATTATGAATTTGATACCAACATGACAACCGCCGATGTCAGCGTAGAAAAAGTAGAGCCTGCCGCAGAGGAAACACCTGCGCAGGATACTGTCTTTATCAATATTAAAAAAGTGCTGCTCGTTATCCTTATCTTTGCCGCCATAATTATTACTGTTCTTATGATATATGCTCTGATTACCAACAACAGGACGGCAAAACGCAGAGAAAACCGCGTAAAACGTAAGAAAAAGAGACGATCCTCCCTGCATGTGGATTTTGATGATTTTGATTTTTAAGCTTAAAAAGCCATTCATAAGAAAATACCGATAGGAGAATATCAATATGAAAAAAATGAAATCGGCAAAAATAGTTGTGTTTCTGTTAACAACCGTCTTTTTAGCAGGTTTTTTCGCGGTTCCTTCAAAAGCGGAGGAAGAAAAATTAACGGGAAAAACAGCTATGGAAATTACCCAAATGATGGAAAAAGGATGGAATCTGGGAAATACTTTTGATGCGACCGGAGGAGATTCAAATAATCTTTACAGTCAGGAAACTTCTTGGGGCAATCCGATCGTTACCAAAGAATTGATCGACGGTGTAAGAGCTGCCGGCTTTACCACGATTCGGATTCCTGTTACATGGAACAATCATATTGACGAGTCTAACGGATATCAGATTGAGGAAGCTTTTTTAAATCGGATCAATGAAGTCGTAGACTATGCTTTTGATAATGATATGTTTGTGATCTTGAATACGCACCATGAGGAATGGGTCAATGATAAAAATATCCATGAAAATTATGAAGAAATCGGGAAAGAGTTAAATGCCGTCTGGTCACAGCTGGCGGATCGTTTTGCGGAGTATGACCAGCATTTGATTTTTGAAGGAATGAATGAACCCCGCGCCGTGGGTATGGGTTATGAATGGACCGGAAATCAGGCTTGTTACGATGCCGTGAATTACCTGGATCAGGTTTTTGTGGATTGCATCCGCAGCAATGGAAAGGGATATAACGCAGAGAGAGCGCTTATGGTTCCGGGATATGCTGCGTCAAGCAATCCTACTGTACTAAATTCCATTCAGATTCCTCAGTATAATGGAAAAGACGCGGAAAATGTGATCATTTCCGTTCACTGTTATTCCCCATACAGTTTCTGTCTGACGGATGAGCAGGAAAGTTTTAACCCAAACAATTCACAGGATACGGCAGACATTACATCTTTGATTAACAACATAAAAAATCTTTTTCTGAATCATGGGATTCCGGTCGTCATGGGAGAATGCGGCGCTACTAATACAAGGGACAATGTGGATGCCAGAAAATCATGGTTCACTTTCATCGGTGACATTACCAGAGAAAACGGGATACCTGCAATTGTATGGGATAATGGAGCCAAGGGAAACAGCGGCGGTGAATGTCATAACTATTTTGTGAGAGAAACAGGAGAACAGGCATATCCTGAATTGATCAGTGCATTTATTTACGGTGATCCGGAGGCAAACAAGCCAAAGGATATCTTCATTGATTTTGAACCCTACGAAGAAGGCGGAACAACGGTTCTTGCCACCCCCGAACAGTATGGCTTTACTCCTAAGACACTGACAAAAAAAGCAAAAATAAATCATTCAAAGGATGCCAATGTCGGTTTCAGTGCTGTGATTCCCAATTCAGAAAAGAACTCCTATACCACCATGGACCTTTCCAAGTTTGCGGGAAAAACCATCAATGTCAAATTGTATTTGAAATCGGAAAGCCAGGGTACCGTGACTCTGGGTATTTTGGAAAATGAAAGTCGGGATATGGTCACTGCACAACTGGACACCGCATGGACACAGATAACCTTTTCCTATCAATTCGGTGAAGACCCATGTGAAAGAGCCCTGTTTTTCCAAGGAGATGGCGTTGACGTTTTTTACATAGACGATATCTCCATTACCATGGTTGAAGCAAAAGATCAATATGAAACACAGATCCTAAAAGAAGGTGAGACAACTGAAACAACTGAGACGCCTGCTGCCGGCGAATCTGTGGAAGATGATTCCGTTATAGGAAGCGCCGATTCCGAAACCACTATACTGTTGTCAAATTCTTCATCGAATGAGGGCGGTAATACCTATAAGATCATCATTATCGTTTGTATTATTATTATTTTGGTTGGATTGACTGTTGCCATTACATTTATTGTAAAGAAAAAGGCGGGAAAAAACTCAGAAAAATAGATGAAAAAAATAAGAAACAAATGGGTATTGAAATTTATAAAAGAACTGAAATGAAAAAGGCTGTAAATTCAGTTTTGAATTTACAGCCTTTTCAGCGTTCCCTGCGGGAATCGAACCCACAACTGGGGCTTAGGAGGCTCCTGTTATATCCATTTAACTAAGGGAACGAACACCTTATAAGGGATAATTGATATATCCCTGCATCCAAATGGATCCCTTGAAACGGCGGCCAATCTGCGGCTCCCCGTACAGATCCTGTTTGTTGATACAGACATCAAACTCCAAATCGTTACAACTTAAGTGCATGACATAAATTTCTTCTCCGGTAACTATATTTGTATGCAGAGAAATATCTAAAATCTCTCCCAGCACCGAATACTGGTCGCACTCTACACCGTAGGGCATAAAATAGGTATCCACCAGACTAAACACATCCTCTGTGAGGATTTTTTTGGAAATCGTGGAATAAATATCCATATCCTCAAGCGTCAGACTCTCGATTGCGTCCTCATCACCCAGACGTGCCGCAGCGATCAGCTTATTGCGGCTGGTGGAAACTCTCTCGCTCCGCTTTCTTTCGTTCTCATCCTTCCCAATCGGTAATATAATATTACCACCAATTGACAATCCTGACAATGTTAAAGTTGTCCCCGTAACCGGAAGCATATTTGCACTCTGCGCCTTTACATAAGGCACGATGTTTTGCAGATAAAAGATCAGACTGACGCCCACTTTGATATCATCGCAGACGCCTGCATAAGATTCTTTATCGGCATGCCGCTCCACGGAAACATCCTCACAGGAACTGATACCGGTACCACGCAGATAGGGATAAAAATAATCATAAGTAAACTTTTCATCCGCATCAAATTCTCCGCAAACTGCAATTCCCATACCCGGTGCAAAATCCTCGCAAAACTCCGCCAGTATGGTTTTTTCCCCATTAGAGGTATAAGAGCGGCGCTTTGCATTCATGATCACATCTGTGATCAGACGTTGTTCTTCCCGCCTGTCATTCAATTTGCTGAAACCGATTGCCCGCATATACTTATGCAAAAAAATCACCTCCGATCAAAAATCAGCACATCAGTGTGATTTTTCAATCTACCCCCTACAGAGAAATTTACCGCAATTCCGTCATCCCGCCCATATACGGACGAAGCACCTCCGGAATCCGCACGGAACCATCCGCCTGTAAATTGTTTTCCAAAAATGCAATCAGCATTCTGGGCGGCGCCACTACCGTATTGTTAAGGGTATGTGCAAAATATTTTCCATTCTCACCATTTACGCGGATGCGAAGCCTCCTCGCCTGCGCATCTCCCAGATTGGAACAGCTTCCAACCTCAAAATACTTTTTCTGTCTGGGAGACCATGCCTCCACATCATAAGATTTTACCTTAAGATCCGCCAAATCGCCGGAACAGCATTCAATCGTCCTCACCGGAATATCCAGAGAACGGAACAAATCTACCGTGTTCTGCCACAGTTTATCAAACCACATGGGAGATTCCTCAGGCTTGCAGACCACAATCATCTCCTGTTTTTCAAACTGATGAATACGGTATACGCCCCTCTCCTCAATACCGTGCGCGCCCTTCTCCTTACGGAAACAAGGAGAGTAACTGGTAAGCGTATGGGGCAGTTCTTCCTCCTGGATAATGGTATCAATAAATTTACCGATCATGGAGTGCTCGGATGTACCGATCAGATAAAGGTCTTCTCCTTCTATCTTATACATCATGGCATCCATTTCCGCAAAACTCATAACACCGTCTACTACCGCGCTCCTGATCATAAAAGGCGGCACACAGTAGGTAAAGCCTCTGTCAATCATAAAGTCTCTGGCATATGCGATCACTGCGGAATGAAGTCTCGCAATATCGCCCATCAGATAATAGAAGCCGTTTCCGGCAACACGCCCCGCAGCATCCATATCGATGCCGTGAAAGCGTTCCATAATCTCCGTGTGGTAAGGAATCTCAAAGTCAGGTACCACAGGCTCACCGTATTTTTGAACCTCAACATTTTCCGTATCGTCTTTGCCGATCGGTACAGAAGGATCAATAATATTCGGAATGGTCATCATATCCTTTTTGATCTTCTCACGCAGATCATTTTCCTTTGCTTCCAGCTCGGAAAGTCTGGCCGCGCCTGCTGCCACTTCCGCCTTCTTCGCCTCGGCTTCTTCCTTCTTTCCCTGTGCCATCAATGCGCCGATTTCCTTAGAGATTTTGTTTCTCTTTGCGCGGATATCATCCGCTTCCTGCTGGGCTGCTCTCACCTCTGCATCCAGTGCAATCACCTCATCCACCAGCGGAAGCTTCTGTTCCTGAAATTTCTTTTTGATATTTTCTTTGACTGCCTCAGGATTTTCCCTTAAAAATTTAATATCGATCATGCCGTCTTTCCTCCAATTGCCAGATTTTTTATCTACTCTACTACACTTTCAATATACAAATCATTATATTCCGTCATATCTTTTATCATATCCACCGCTGTTCCGTTTCGGTCTCTGGTGATTCGAATCACCGGTCTGTCCGGAAACTGCTTATTTTGGTAAAGCACGATTCCCGTCTCCCCTTCGTTTGTTCTAACGACCGTTCCTGCAGGATAGACGGCAGTAAATTCCAATAGAATATCGACAATTTTGCCGTCAAATTTAATATCCCTGTTCATTCTTAAATAACGGACCGCTTCAAAAACTTTTGACCGCTCGCAGCCAATTCCGCAAATCATCTCGTCAAAAGCATCACAAATTTGAATAATACGGCATTCTTCCGGAATATCCGTAGTCTTTAACGGATAACCTGAACCGTCCAGACGTTCATGGTGATATAATATCATATTTTTTACGGTTTCGGATATCCAATTTTCGTCACGAAGCGTCGAGTATCCATAAATTGGATGTTTTTTGTATTCTGCATACTCCATTTCAGACAAATGATCTAAATTCCGGTTCTCATAGGAAATGGAGAGATAACGCAGACCCAAATCATGGAGTAAACTACTGACACCTATGTCATGTACTGTTTCCTGCGGTAATCCCATTTTAAGTGCAACCAATGTCGCCAAAGTGCAAAGACTGATCGAATGCTCGTAAATATCAGAGCTTCTCTCCTTAATGTCGTAGATTTTCTCCACGACTTCTTCTTCCTCCAAAATATTTGTGATGATCGTATCCGCCGTCTGCACAAGCTCCATCAATTTTTCGTTATGGCTGTAGGTATGTTTTTCCAAAATGTTTTTTACCTTGGACTTAAAACCTGCTTCCACATCTTCTTTTAGAATCATTACCTGCTTTGTATCCGGCGCATCTTCTTTCACATAAACTTCCAAAATATTCAATTCTTTAAGCTTCTCAATATACTCCGGCTTTAACTGTGTTCCTGCTGAAAGCAGAATCTTGTACTCCATTGTCATGGCATCCTTAGCCAAAACTTCTGTCCCTGTCAAATTGTCGACTTTACACAGTCTCATAAGCGGGCCTCCTCTAAATATGCTGCCCTTTCCGTTTTCCGTTACAGATCCATTGCAATGTCAAGCGCTTTCTTTTCTTCATCTCCCAAAGCTATATCACACAGTCCCGCTTTGATCTCCTTTGTATAAGAATAACATCCCTCTGCGCTGTGTACGGAGTTTAAGATAAATCCGTTGTCATTTTCATCAAGCAGTGCCAGCGAAAAACTCAATTGTCCGCCCATTTGATTAAAAGCGTCATACTTTACAATGCCAATCTTCTGGAACGCACTTTCAAGTTTTCGATAAAGATTCTCGATATCTTTATGGTTCTTCTCCATGGACGCTTTGATCAGTTTATTATCCTCATAAAGTCCCATGATATCTTTTTCCAGGCTCTTTGCATTTTTCCCGCCCATAAATTTCTGATACCGTTTTGATAATTTGCTGAATTTCAAAATCAGTAAAAGGAGCGTCACGGCAGCCAGGGCAATGAACAGATACGTCAGATCCATTCCGCCAAGTCCCATATCTTCCAGTAAATTATAATTCATTTGTTTTCCTCATTTCTAAGCAACTTGTTGCGAAGGAGCGATAAGAAAGCTGCGAATGCAGTTTCTTATTTACCGGTCAGTAATTCCGTAAGCTTCTCCAGGTCATCATGTGTGTAAAATTCAATTTCCAGCTTACCCGCTCCGGCACCTTTCGAAGTAATCGCCACTTTTGTGCCAAGCGACTGTTTGAGCTTTTCCTCCAAATCCTGATATACGGCTTCAAGGGCTTTATCTGTTATCGGTTCCTTTTTTGCCTTTTCGGGTTTGTTCAGATTTTTGACCAGTTTTTCCACATCTCTGACACTCAGTTTCTCGTCAAAAACTTTTTGTGCTATCGTGTACTGTTGTTCCGTGTCTTCGATGGAGATCAAGGCCCTGGCGTGACCTGTTGTGATCATATCATCTATGATCATCTGTTGTACCTCATCGCAAAGCTTCAAAAGCCGCATAGAATTTGTGACCGCTGTCCGACTTTTGGAAACCCGCTCTGCAACCTCGTCCTGTTTGAGATTAAATTCGGTAAGCAACCTCTTGTATGCCTGCGCTTCCTCGATCGGATTCAAGTCCTCTCTCTGAATATTCTCAATCAGAGAGATCTCTACGATTTCTTGTTCTGTATAATTGCGGACGATGACCGGTACTTCCTTCAAGCCGGCAAGCTTTGCGGCACGCCAGCGGCGCTCTCCGGCTATGATCTCATAATGTGTCTTTCTGTCCTGCACGATGAGGGGTTCCACGATTCCGTATTGTTTAATGGAATCCGCCAGTTCCTGCAAGGCATCCTCGTCAAAATTCTTTCGCGGCTGTTCCCTGTTCGGCTCCACCTTTGTAATCTTGACATAGGTTCCCTGCGCGCTGTCTTCCTTCTTTTCTTCCGCCGTCTTTGTCTCCGCCTGCGGCGCTGCCACAGGGATCAAAGAATCCAACCCTTTTCCTAAACCTCTTGCTGCTTTTGCCATATTATTTCTCCATTCCAGTTCGTTTCGCGCATATGATTTCATCCGCAAGCATCATATATGCTTCCGCTCCCGCAGACTTGGGATCGTACATATGGATAGGCATCCCGTAGCTCGGCGCCTCCGCCAGTCTGATATTTCTGGGAATCAATGTGTTATATACTTTCTGCTTCAGGTTATTTTTTACATTCTCCACCACCTGCATAGAAAGATTCGTTCGGGAATCATACATGGTAAAGACCACACCCTCCATATCCAATTCCGGATTCAGTCTTTCCTTTACAAGGTTAATGGTATGTATCAACTGGCTAAGTCCTTCCAGCGCATAATACTCACACTGAATCGGAACCAGTACCGTATCCGCCGTTGTCATGGAATTGATCGTTAAAAGATTCAGGGAGGGAGGACAGTCAATCATAATAAAGTCATACTTGTCCTTCACCCAATCAATTTCTTTCTTTAAGATAAATTCTTTTTTATCGACACCGATCAATTCGATTTCCGTCGCTGCCAGATTTACGTTTGACGGAATAATAGAGACACCGGGTATCACATCTGCTAAGATACACTCGTTGATGGAACACTCGCTCAGGAACAATTCATAAATCGTATTTTCCAACTCATTCTTCTCAACACCAAAGCCACTGGTTGTATTTCCCTGCGGATCCGCATCGATCACCAATACCTTTTTCCCTTTTACTGCCAATGACGCTGACAGATTAATAGCTGTCGTAGTCTTGCCGACGCCTCCCTTTTGGTTGGCGATTGCAATTATTCTTCCCATTGTTTTCTCCATTTCTGTACTGCTTTTGTCTCGGTCTTTTTTCTTAATTTTAATGTCCGTTTACGATTATATCACTAATCCACGTGATAAGCTATCTTTTTTTACAGGCTTTCTATATTTTCCGGATATTGAACGCCCCACTCAGCCCGCAGCACATCCATTATTTGCATCATTTTTATGGTTTCCGCATGAGGCATGGAAGGACATTCCGGCTTTCCATCCCGAATACAAGCAATCGTTTCCGTGATTTCATATTCGTATCCGCTGATTTGCTCAGGGACTTTGATTTCCCGGAGCAGATTACGGTCTTTATCATAGATTTTAATTGCCTCAGGATTATTGATATTCTCTACGATCATGCAGCCATGTGAACCATAAAACACACCTTGGCTGTCAGATTTTGCATGAATCCCTGAATTTAGGACTGCCATCCTTCCATCCTGATACAAGAGAATCATTCCATTTTCACTGTCTACTCCGGCATCCGTGAGTTGCGCTGCTGATTGTATCTTTGATACGCCGTCACCAAAGTGCATATAAGCAAAATTCAAAGGATAGACACCGACATCCAAAAGAGCGCCTCCCGCGAGTTCCGGTTTCACGATCCGTTCCTTATCACAGAGCGGATAATTCAGATTCGCAGTTAACTTCCATACTTCTCCTATGACTTTCTCATCAAGCAGATCGTTGATCATTTTTCGGGAAGGCATATATCTGGTCCAGATTGCTTCTGTCGCCAAAAGTTTTTTATCTTCTGCGATGCGGAATATTTCTTTCGCTTGTGCGGCATTTACCGTAAAACTCTTTTCACAGAGAACATGCTTACCGGCATCCAGGCACATTTTCATATGTTGATAATGATGGGAATGCGGCGTGGCAATATAGACAAGTTCTATTTTTTCATCTGCAAGCATTCCTTCATAAGAACCAAAAGCATGAGCAAATCCGTGCTCTTTTGCAAAAGCTTTGGCTTTTTCCAAATCTCTCGAAGCAACTCCATAACAATCCACTTCCGGCATTTTATTCATCGTCTCTGCTAATGTGCCGGCTATTCTGCCTGCACCAAGTATTCCAATTTTCATGCTTACCTCCACCATGTCGGAGCATCAGACTTATTTTTTAATCTTATGCTTCCTTTTTTGATTTTGAAAATAGAAAATTGATGTTTCACGAGATTTTTTATTTCTGTTTCTTGATGTTTCACGGATATTATCACAATATCTTGGGATTGATTGTTTCACGTGAAACATTATCTAGTGTCAACACTCCAATTATATCCAATTGTTTCACGTGAAACATTACTAAAAATTCATAGATAGCCTAATACAGCTTAATAATATTGTTTTTAATTGCAAATACCGCTGCCTGCGTCCGATCGGAAACGTCTATCTTCTTAAAAATATTAGAGATATGATTTTTTACCGTTCGTTCACTGATATTTAGATTCGTAGCAATTTCTTTATTAAACATTCCATTTGCCACCTGAACCAAAACTTCCAGTTCCCGATTTGTCAAAGAAGCAACTTTATCTTTATCCAGATCCCGATTCATCAACTGATTATTCAATGCAGGAATCAAACTGGATTGTATGTAATTTTCCCCATCATGGACTGCTCTGATTGCATTTTTTAACTCTGTTGATTCAGAGTCCTTCATAATATATCCTTCTACACCAATCTCAACTGCATTCATCAGATATTCTAATTCATTGTGAACCGTTAAAATCAGAACTTTGACTGTAGACTGATTTTCTTTCAATTTTTTTAAAACTTCAATGCCATTCATTTCCGGCATATTGATATCCAAAAGCAAAACTTCCGGATCATACTTTTCCAAATTTTCAAGACATTCCACACCATTGGCAGCCTCCCCCACTACCTCAATGCTTCCGTCGAATTCCAACAGTTGTTTCAGTCCCTCTCTGATCAAACTGTGGTCATCCGCAATCATAACACGAATTGCATTCATTTCGCCACCTTCCCTTCTTAAATTTTGATAAGACCCTTATTTTTTCAAAATCTCTATTTCTATGGATGTACCATTCTGCGTATCAATACGCATTTCACCACCCAATAAAAATACCCTTTCCTCTACGACAAGCAAACCAAAATGCCTGTCCTTTTTTGCAACTTCCTTGACATCAAATCCCTCTCCATTATCCTTAATTTGAATCAAATAAGATTTTTCGCCATCTTTTAAGCTTACTTCGATTCGATTACCATTGGAATGTTTGATTGCATTCAAGACGCATTCTTTAATAATATGATAGATCATAATGAGAAAAAAATCTTTTTCTTCTTTTGAAAACTCGCCTTGAATTTCATCAATATCTGTTAAAATTTCAAACTTTCCGTCCTGATTCAGAACAGAAAAAATATTAGTAAGTGTCTCCCGTAAACCCAGATCGTCAAATGTCATTGGGCGCAAATCATAAATTCTGTTTCGGATATCATCGATCACTTTTCGCAGACCGGATTCTATCGTGGCAAGTTCCAACTTTGCTTTTACCGGATCCTGATCGATATAGAGAGAACTCAATTCGACTTTATGCACTAAATGAGTTAAATTTTGCAATGAACTGTCATGAAGATCTCTTGCAATCCGCTGCCGTTCTTTTTCCTGCACATCCATGACAGAAAACTGTTTCATGTGAAACGCAGAATAATCTGATGCCGTATTTTTCTTCTTTTCCATGGATACCCCCAAGAAATTTATCCCCTTATAGCTCTATCTTAACCTAAAATCAAATAGAAGAAAAGATATCTGGAAAAGAAAATCAAAAAATGGTAGAATAAATACAATAACAATAAAATATAGAAATATCGTTTATGCTAATCTCGGCAAAACTGAGATATCAACAACACAGAAATGGAGAAAAATATGAATAAAAAACTCACCACTGCTATCATGCTGACAGGTACTTCCATTGCAGCAATTCATGGAATCAATAGAATACATACTTCTCTCTGTACTGTCAAAAACCTTTTAGACACTTCCGAGAATTTTTATTATGAATGGCGCTTTGGTAAAATAAAATATCAAAGAAAGGGCAGCGGCAGTCCTCTCCTTTTCATTCACGATCTGACAGTGGGAAGCTCCAGTTACGAATATCACCGACTTATCAATAATCTGACAGAAAAACACGCAGTCTACTCTCTGGATCTGTTAGGCTATGGCATGTCTGATAAACCGCCAATGACTTACACCAATAACCTCTATGAACAATTGATCACTGATTTTATCAAGTCTGTGATTGGTAAAAAAACTTCCATTGTGGTAACAGGAGAATCGGTTCCTTTCGTTATGATGACATGTTATAACGAACCGGAAATGATCAACAAAATCGTCTGCATCAACCCACAAAGCCTTTTTTTACAAAATCAAATTCCATCCAAACAAACGAATCTTTTTAAGATAATGATTGAAACTCCTATCCTTGGCAGCTTTATTTATCATCTGTTTTCCAACAGACCAAGTATTGAGAAATCTTTCCGTAAAACATATTTTTATAATCATGAAGAAATAAAGGAAAAATATATTTACAATTATTTGGAAGCAGCTCACTTAAATGATTACAATGCCAAATATTCTTTTGCAAGTTATGTAGGAAAATATATGAACATGAACATTCTCCATGAGCTGAAAGAAATCAATAACAGCATCTTGATGATCGGCGGCGAAAAGGAAAAGGAAATGAAAACCATTATTGATAATTACAAATATTATAATCCTGCCATCGAAAACTGTTATATTCCAAATACAAAACATCTGCCACAGCTTGAAGCGCCGGATGAAATATTGGATCAGCTAAAAATGTTCTTATAACAGAAGCAGACTTTTATAAAGGCTTCTTACTCGCCGTTCCGGCTTTTCGAGGATATTGCTCGGGAGTCGGGCGGCATTTCTCTATGACAATGAGATTTCTGTTGATATCCGAAAAAGGAAGGGTAAACGTTTTCTGTTCTCTCAATTCTCCACCCAATATTTTTATGGCACGATCCGCTCCATCCACTTCCGCATCATCCGTTTTATAAGAAATGAAAAATCCGCCGATTTTTACATATGGCAGACAATATTCCGAAAGTGTAGAAAGATTCGCCACCGCACGCGAAACACAGACATCAAAACGTTCTCTCAGTAATTCAGGTTTTGCAAAATCTTCTGCTCTGCCATGCAGCGCCTCTACCTGTTCCAAAGAAAGCACAGTAATCACTTCCTGTAAAAAACCGACTCTTTTTTGCAGGGAATCAAGAAGCGTTACACGCAAATTCGGAAAAGCAATCTTTAAGGGAATACCGGGAAATCCTGCACCGGTTCCCACATCAAGTAAAGAATGCTCCTCTGTAAAGTCCAAAACCTTTATCAAAGTAAGGCTATCGATAAAATGCTTTTTCAGTGCTTCCTGAAATTCCGTGATTGCTGTCAAGTTCATCACCTTATTTTTCTCAATCAAAAGTTCATAGTATTTCAGGAATTGGTCAAGCTGTACTTCAGTCAAGGTAATATGAAGTTCCTCTAAATCTTTTAAAAATTGGGAGATATCACGTTTCATTATAATAACACTTGTTATCCTTTCTTTGTTTCCTTCCCCCTATGACTCTCCAGATATACCAAAAGCACAGAGATATCCGCAGGTGACACACCCGATATCCTGGATGCCTGTCCTACAGAAATAGGTTGATATGCAATTAACTTTTGTCTTGCTTCCAACCGCAGGCTGCCTATCTCATTGTAATCCAAATCGGCAGGAATCTTTCGCTTTTCCATTTTTTTATAATGTTCTACCTGCTTTAACTGTCTGTCGATGTAACCTTCATACTTTACTTCAATCTCTACCTGCTCCTTCACATCTGTAGGCAGCGGTTTTCTTTCCGTATCGATTTCAGAAAGCATCTCATAGGTAAGCTCCGGCCGACAGATCAACTCTGCCAAACTTGCCCCTGTTTTTAAAGGCGCACTGTCATGACGCATTAAAAAATCCTGAATCTTTGCGGATGCTCCCACGATCGTATTTTTCAACCTGGCAATCTCTGTTTCAATCATTTCCTTTTTTCGTAAAACAGCCTGATAAGTTTCTTCAGAAACCAGCCCTACTTCATAACCAATCTGACGCAGTCTGAGATCCGCATTGTCCTGACGCAGCAACAGGCGATATTCCGCTCTGGAAGTCATCATACGATAAGGCTCGAAATTTTCTTTCGTTACAAGGTCGTCTATCAAAACACCGATATAGGCCTGCGAACGATCAAGCACAATCTGTTCCCTTCCCTGTAAAAAAAGGGAAGCATTGATCCCCGCAATTAGTCCTTGAGCGGCAGCTTCTTCATAACCGCTGCTGCCGTTAAACTGTCCGCCGCTGAAAAGTCCTTTGATTGCCTTAAATTCCAAAGTCGGATAAAGCTGCTTCGGATCGATACAATCATATTCGATCGCATAGGCATTTCTCACGATCTTACAATGTTCCAAACCCGGAACAGTCCGATACATCGCAAGCTGCACATCCTCCGGAAGAGAAGAAGACATGCCGCTTACATACATTTCATTGGTATGCAGTCCCTCAGGTTCAATAAAAACCTGATGTCTGTCCTTATCGGAAAACTTCACTACCTTATCTTCAATGGAAGGACAGTATCTGGGTCCTGTCCCCTCGATAATACCCGCATAAATAGGCGATCTGTCCAAATTCGCCCGAATGATGTCATGTGTTTTTTCATTCGTATAAGTCAGATAACAGGAAATCTGATCGATCTGTACCTCATCGGGATCCGTGGAAAAAGAAAACGGGATCACTCTTTCATCTCCAAACTGCTCCTCCATCTTAGAAAAATCAAGAGATCTTCTATCCATTCTTGCCGGGGTTCCTGTCTTAAAGCGGCGCATCTCGATTCCTAAACTTAATAAAGAATCTGTCAGATGATTTGCTGCCTGCAGTCCGTTTGGTCCGGTATAAGTAATTGCCTCACCACAAAGACATCTCGCCTTTAAATAAGTACCTGTACATAAGATCACTGCCTTACATTCATAAACAGTTCCCGTAAAAGTTTTGACTCCGACAATTTTTTTATCTCTCTGTGAGAATTCAGACGTTTCCGCCGTTTCTTCTACCAAAAGCTCACAGACTTCCGCCTGCTTGATCGTCAGATGCTCCTGATTCTCCAAAACCTTCCGCATTGCCCTGGAGTACTCCGCTTTATCCGCCTGCGCCCGCAGAGAATGAACTGCAGGACCTTTTGAAGAATTTAACATCTTCGACTGGATAAAAGTCTTGTCGATATTTTTTCCCATCTCACCGCCCAGCGCATCGATTTCCCGCACCAGATGTCCCTTGGAAGTACCGCCCACATTGGGATTACAAGGCATGAGAGCAATACTGTCCACGCTCACCGTAAAAATCACCGTCTCAAATCCCAGCCTCGCACAGGCAAGCGCCGCCTCACATCCCGCGTGACCCGCCCCTACTACACATATGTCACATACTTCTCTTAATTCTGCCATATAAAATCCCTCATTCATCAATCATAACCATAATCAAATATTAAATCTGGAAAACAATTTCTTAAGGAGCCCCTTTCCCTATTTTCCCATACAAAACTCCGAGAATATTTTATTTACCAAATCCTCCCCGACTTCCTCTCCCAAAATCTTCCCAAGAGAAGCGTAAGCTCCCATCAAATCAATCGAATAAAAATCTTCCGGCATGTGATTTTCTAAACTCTGCCGCACCCGGCGCATACTTTCCACCGCCTCCAAAATCGCTTCTTTATGTCTGACATTGGTAATATACAACTCGTTTTCTGACATGATCTTTCCGTGAAAAAAATAATCCTCTATCTGTGCTCTTAAGGCATCCAACCCTTCCTTTTCTTTTGCTGAGATCCGCAGCAAAGAAACAGAATCCGCTTTGTCTGTTAAAAATTGACCATCATAGTCAAAAACTTTTTGATATAAATCCTCTATCGCCTTTTGATTTGTTACTTCCGAAAGATCGGATTTATTCAAAAGAATAATCGTCTTTTTTCCTTCGATCAATTTTAAAATCGCTTCATCGTTTTTATCAAGCACTTCCGAAGAATCGATCACATACAAAATAAGATCAGCATCTTCCGAAATTTTCTTAGCCCTCTCCACACCGATTTTTTCCACAACATCTTCTGTATCTCTGATCCCTGCGGTATCTGTAATGTGTAATGTGATATCTCCGAAACGAATCGTTTCCTCTAAAGCATCCCTGGTCGTACCGGCGATATCCGTAACAATGGCACGCTCCTGTCCCATCAATAAATTCAACAGAGATGATTTTCCCACATTCGGTCTGCCGACGATCACAGTACGAATCCCTTCTTTTAAGATTCTGCCGTCATCAGCGGATACTAAAAGCTTTTCTAATTCCTCCATTATGCTGAAAACTTGATTCGATAATTTTTCTTCATATCCCTCAAGACTGATATGCTCCGGATCATCCAAAGCTGATTCTATAAAAGCAATTTCATATAAAATCTGATCCCTTAATTCTTTAACCTTATCATATACAGAACCGCGAAGCTGCTTCACGGAAGTCTTTAAGGCAAATTCATTTTTTGCATGAATGATATCCATGACAGCTTCTGCTTTCGAAAGATCGATCCTGCCGTTCAAAAAAGCACGCTTTGTAAATTCTCCCGGCTCTGCCATACGCGCACCCGCATGAATCACAGCCATTAAAATCTTCTTCATCATCAGAGCGCCGCCATGACAATTGATCTCTACCGTATCTTCCATGGTATAACTGTACGGTGCTTTCATCACAGAAACCATTACCTCATCCAAGACGGTACCATCTTCTTCCATGATAAAACCATAATGAATGGTATGAGAAGCATACTGATCCAACACATTCTTTTTTTCTTTATTCTGATAAATTTTTTGAACGATGGAAACGGCTTCTTCACCGCTTACCCGAATGATACCGATTCCCGCATCCGATATCGCAGTAGCAATCGCTGCAATCGTATCTATTTTCATACTAATCACCATTCCGGAGCATTCATGCGACCTGGGGCATAACTTTGCTTTCGCAAAGTTGCAAATTTCAGATTTGCAAACTTTGTTTACAAAGTTTTGCCATACAAACAAATTTGTGATGCTCCTGCACAAATTTGCGTGTGAAAAATCAACACATCAGTGTGATTTTTCACACTAACTCCCATTTCGGAACATATTTGAGTGTGCCCCTCAATTTTACTACAACCTTTCTAAAAAATCCACAAAAAACCGACAGGGATATTTTCCTGCCGGTTTTAATTTCATTTTTTCAATTCAACAAATTTTACTCTACATCGTTGCCGTAACTTTTCTCAAATCTCTTATCATTTCTGTCAAACTTTTTTAAGGCTACTACTACATGTCTGAAAGGTTCCTCTCCTTCGCTGTAGGTAGTTACATATCTGTCATTTTGAAGCGCAGAATGAATAATTCTTCTCTCATAAGGATTCATGGGCTCTAAAGAAACAGGTCTCTTTGTCCTCTTTACCTTATAAGAAATATTTTTCGCCAGATTTTCCAATGTATCCTTTCTTCTCTTACGATAATTTTCCGTATCTACCTTTACCCTGATGTAGTTTTCCACATCTTTATTCACAACCAGAGAAACCAGATACTGTAAGGAATCCAGAGTTTGTCCTCTTTTACCGATCAAAATACCCATCTCATCGCCGGAAAGTTCGATATCCATAGTACTTTCCACATCATCGTACTTAACGTCACACACTACCGTGAGATTCATGGCAGCAAACACATCTTTCAAAAAATCTTTTGCCTTATCTTCAATCGAAGACTTTACTCTCACTTTAATGACAGCAGGCTTAGCACCGATTCCCAAAAGCCCTGACTTTCCTTCATCGACTACTTCATATTCCAATTTATCACTGGTCACGGTAAATTTCTGACAAGCTTCCGTAATTGCATCATCGACGGTTTTTGCAGATACTTCTATAAAATCCATTTTCTTTCCTCCTATTTACTCTTTTTTTCGTTATATTCCCTTACCATATTCGCCTTCGCCATCATACTTCCCGGTTTCGCGTTCTTGCTGTAATATTCCGTAGATTTTTTGACAAGCTCTTCCTTTTCTTCCTTTGAAAGTGTCTGTGTCGAGGCTTTTGAGGCAAGCCCTGCTTTCTTTGTATTCATGTTGGCATAAGCAGCCATCTGCTGTGCCTGAGCATTTGCCTTTTCCATCTTTTTCTTGGCTTTTTCCGCATTTTTTTCGATTACTTCATCCAGATCCATCTTATCAATATGTTTATTGATGACGATCTGCTGAATACTTCTGACGACTGCACCCGCTACCCAGTAAAGTCCCATACCTGCAGGAAGCGTATAACAGAAAACGGCAGACATAACCGGCATAACCATATTCATGGTCTTCATGGACTGCATCATCGTATTTTGCTGCTCATTATCTGAATTCATTTCCTGCTGCGGCATCAGTTTTACGTTGATCCACTGCGTTACCGCCGCTAAAACAGGGATGATAAAGGCAGCTATCATCATGGTAACAGAACCGGAAGTTCTCGCTTCCCGAAAGGTAAAGGAAGGAGAATTTGACATACTTAACCCTAAAAAGTTATTGTATCTGTCAAGCATCATTACCGTTTGATCTACATCGGTGGCAAGAGAAGAAAACTGTTCTTTTAAGCTTAACCACTCAGCAGAAGACGCTTTATTCAATACATCCACAAAAGTATTCTGCACATAACTAATCACACCGCCGGTAAAATTTTCATTTTCAAACTGTTTCGCATACATACCGGCATTGGAAAAACTTCTGATAAAATCCGTACTTCCCGGCTGATCGATCAGTTTGTCCACCAACGGAAAAAAAGCAGCCTTTACCTGTCCCACATAAGCGGGAATGTTGTAAATAACACGATATAAAGCAAGCAAAATCGGCATCTGAATCAAAAGCTGTACACAACTTCCCGAAGGAGACACGCCATATTTTGCATAGACAGCCTTTGTCTCCATATTCATTGCCATCATGGAATCATTGTCTTTTTTATCTTTATACTTCTTCTGAATCGCCTGCAGCTCAGGATTCATTTTTGCTGAAAGTTTAGAATATTTCTGCTGCTTAATAGTGAGAGGCATCAACAAAAGATAGATTACAATCGTAAATAAGATGATGGCAAGCCCGATATTGGGAATGCCGATCTTATCGATCACAAAGAAGATGCCTTCCATAATATAACCAAGCAGCTTTACTACAGGACCAAGAATTTTTCCCGTATCCTTAGTCAACAAAATACCTGACAATATAACTTACCTCCTTCTTGTCAAAACAATTGCTTTTAAACATATGACTGTCTGATTTTTCTTTAATTAAGGAACGGGATCATACCCTCCCTTAGAAAAAGGATTACATCTGCAAATGCGATAAAACGCCAGTAATCCGCCTTTCAATGCCCCATATTTTTCTACAGCCTCCAGCCCATACTCTGAACAGGTCGGAAAATAAGGACATTTTGTACGTTTCATAGGAGAAAGATATCTTCTATAAAATTTAATCAGACAAATCAACACTTTTTTCATCATCAATTCCGACTTTCCTCATCAACACTCTTTAAGATATGATGAAGCTTTGAAAGATGTAATAATGCATGCTCAATCTCAAAATAGCGGACTAAGGCAGCACTTTTCCTTGCGACGACTACTATATCTAAACCACTATTAAATATATTTTCGTGTAGCCGGTAACTCTCTCTCACCAGTCTGGCAAAGCGGTGTCTTACGACGCTGTTTCCCACTTTCTTGCTGGCGGATATTCCCAATCTGTTTACGCCTTTGTTGTTTTCCAATACATACATGACCAGATATTTATTCGCGTAGCTTTTTCCATTTTCGTAAACATTTCGGAAATCACTGTTTTTCTTTAAGGATTCAGAAAATAGCATCTCTTTCCTTTCCTTTAACCAATTAGTTGGAAAAAGGCCACATAAATGCGGCCTATGCTGATAATCTCTTTCTTCCCTTTGCACGTCTTGCAGCTAAGACTTTTCTTCCACCTTTGGTACTCATTCTCTTTCTAAAACCGTGAACCTTTGCTCTATGCCTTGTCTTCGGCTGAAATGTCATTTTCATCGTTTCCACCTCCTTCATCAGATCTTATCCATTTATTTGGACAACCAAAGTTATCATTTTTTGGAAAACAACATGTTGATTATATATAATTCACAGGAAATCGTCAAGTAAAACCAAGCATATTTTTGATTTTTCTGCGGAAAAACAGTTTTTTTGTCCTGTCAGTAATCCACAATATGTTCATAACTTGTGGATAACTTGAGTGGATAACTTATTATTTGAATTTTTAATCGTTATGTATTATTATATATGGTAGGGTAATTTTGATGTAGGAGGCATAAATTAGTTATTTATGAGTGAAATGGGTTCTATCAAAGAAAAATGGGAAGAAATCAAAGAAACCGTCAGGAAGGAATATGAACTTACTGATGTTTCTTTTGATACCTGGGTGAAACCTCTGCGTTTTTATGAGGTAAAACAGGATACTGTTGTCATTATGATTCCTTCCAATCAAAGCCATGCCCTTAATTACATCACATCGAAATATAAAAATTTTTTTAAGGTCATTATTTCAGAAATGATGGAAACTACTTATGATATTTCCTTCATATTAGAAAAGGATGCCAGGGAACAGGAAGAAAATATCCTTCCCACATCAAAAAATGAACATCCTGTTAACTATGAGAATGCTAATCTGAATCCTAAATATAAATTTGATACCTTTGTAGTAGGAAGCAACAATAAATTAGCACACTCCGCTGCCTTGGCTGTTGCGGAATCTCCGGGTGAGGTATACAATCCTCTTTATATTTATGGAGGAGCAGGTCTGGGAAAAACACATTTGATGCACTCGATCGGTCACTTTATTTTAGAAAGAAACCCTGCCAGAAAGGTTCTTTATGTCACTTCTGAAAATTTTACCAATGAAGTGATTGAAAATATCAGGAGCGGCGACGCTATCAAATTAAACAAAATGCGTGAAAAATACAGGACTGTGGATGTTCTTATGATCGATGATATTCAGTTCATCATTGGAAAAGAAAGTACACAGGAAGAATTTTTCCATACTTTTAATACACTCCATTCCATGAATAAACAGGTTGTGCTTTCCTCCGACAGACCACCGAGAGAGATGGAAACTTTGGAAGAAAGATTCCGTTCCCGTTTTGAATGGGGGTTGATCGCGGATATCCAGCCTCCTGATTATGAGACAAGAATGGCAATCCTCAAGAAAAATACGGAAATCTACCATAAAGAAATAGATGATGAAGTATTGGATTATATAGCTGTCAACATTAAATCAAATATCAGAGAATTAGAGGGGGCACTGAATAAGATTTTTGCTTTCTCAAAACTGAATAAAGTTACCATCAATATGGATTATGCGGAAGAAGCGCTCAAGGACGTAATTTATCCTGACAAACCGAAAGAGATTACCCCATCCCTCATCATTGATGTAGTGGCAGAACATTTTGGCGTCCGTTCCGAAGACATTACTTCCAAAAAAAGAAATTCCGAATTTGTGCTGCCAAGACAAGTTGTTATGTATCTGTGCAGAAATGAAATGGATCTTTCCTTGCAGGCAATCGCGAAGATCCTGGGAAAAAAAGATCATACTACTATTTTACATGGCATCAAAAAAATAGAAGAAGATATGAAGAGCGGTAATGATCTTGCTAATAAAATAGATATTATAAGGAAGAAAATACTCCCTTAATGATTTCAAAAACGATATTCACAACGTTTTCTACAATTCATGTGAAAAGAATGTGAATAGCTAAGATATGACTTTAGTGTCATTTTTAAGGAAGAGAAAGAACTGTTGATAACCTCTATTTTATTCTTTGGTTATCCGAAGTTCTTAACATGGTTTTCCATTTTAATACCATAGATAAAATCTGAGACGGATGAGGTTATTCACATATCAACATCCTTTATGATGAAGAATATGAAATTATTATTTATTTTATTATCTTTATGAGGATCCTAAAAACGCAGCAATGAGAAAGGAAGTTATTCACAGATGAAAATTGTATGTACAAAATCCAATCTATTAAACGGTGTTCAAACAGTGTCCAAAGCTGTTCCCAACAAAACAACGATGTCCATTCTGGAATGTATTTTGGTAGACGCTACACAAGATGTGATCAAATTGACGGCAAATGATATGGAGCTTGGCATTGAGACAGTGATCGAAGGAGATATCACAGAACCCGGAATGATTGCTCTTGATGCAAAAATTTTTTTAGAGATCGTCAGAAAACTTCCTGATAATGATATTACGATCGAGACGGATCCTTCTTATAAGACAACGATCCTCTGCGAAAAAGCAAAGTTCAATATTATAGGAAAATCGGGAGAAGATTTTTCTTATCTGCCTGAGATAGAAAGAAATGATTCCGTGATCGTTTCTCAGTTTACCTTAAAGGAAGTGATCAGACAGACGATTTTTTCCATTGCGGACAATGAAAATAACAAGTTGATGACAGGTGAATTGTTTGAGATAGAGAATGATACCTTAAAGGTAGTTTCTCTTGACGGTCATCGTATTTCTATCAGAAAAATAGCGTTGAAAAATGCTTACGATCATAAAAAAGTTGTTGTTCCGGGAAAGACTTTGAGTGAAGTGAGCAAGATTCTTTCCGGGGATATGGATAAGGATGTCAATATTTTCTTTACGGACAAACATATCTTGTTTGAGTTTAATAATACGCTTGTGGTTTCCAGACTGATCGAGGGTGAATACTTTAAGATCGATCAGATGCTGTCGAGTGATTATGAGACAAAAATCAAGATGAATAAAAGGGAGCTTCTTGATTGTATCGACAGAGCGACCCTTCTTGTAAAAGAAGGAGATAAAAAACCTGTCATCATTGATGTGAAAGATACTTCCATGCAGCTTAAGATGAATTCTACTGTCGGCAGTATGGATGAAGATATTGATATCGATAAAGAAGGAAAGGATATCAAGATTGGATTCAATCCTAAGTTTTTGATCGATGCGCTGCGCGTGATCGAGGATGAAGAAATTTTGATCTATATGGTAAATCCGAAGGCGCCGTGCTTTATTAAAGATGAGAAAGAAAGTTATATTTATATGATCCTGCCGGTGAACTTTATCAATGTGGAATAAATAATTTTATGTATCTGGTGAATGAGATAATGATATGGAAATGATAAATATTAGAGATGATTATATTAAATTGGGGCAAGCGTTGAAATTAGCGGGACTGGTGGAATCAGGCGTAGATGCAAAGATGGATATTCAGGAAGGTCTTGTGAAAGTAAACGGAGAAGTGGAATTGCAGCGCGGTAAGAAAATCTATGACGGCGATGTGATTGAGTATGAAGGGCAGCAGATCATGGTAAAATCAGGCTGATAAAAGAAAGACAGATGATTACATAAAAGCAGATAACTGCTTTGACAGGATGGTTAAATAAGATGATCATAAAATCATTGGAGCTTGCGGATTTTAGAAATTATGATTCCTTACATATTGATTTCAGTGAAGGAACCAATATCTTATATGGCGATAATGCACAGGGAAAAACCAATATTCTGGAAGCGATTTTTCTGTCAGCCACAACAAAATCCCATAAGGGAAGTAAGGATAAGGATGTCGTTAATTTTGAAAAAGAAGAAGCCCATATCAGAACCTATCTGTTAAAGAATGAAGATGAAATCAGGATTGATATGCATCTTCGTAAAAATAAGACAAAAGGGATTGCCATTGACGGTCAAAAAATTAAAAAGGCTTCTGAATTGATCGGATTATTGAATGTTGTATTTTTTTCTCCGGAAGATCTTTCCATCATTAAAAACGGACCGGCGGAAAGAAGACGTTTTGTAGATATGGAATTGTGTCAGCTTGATTCCTTTTATATCTATAATCTGAATCATTATAATAAAATCGTCAATCAGAGAAATAAGTTATTAAAAGATATGTATTTCAATCCTTCTCTTAGGGAAACCTTAAATATTTGGGATTCTCAGCTGATATCGTTTGGCAGTAAGATCATAGAGAGAAGAAAACTTTTTGTAGAGCAGTTGAATGAGATCATTTATGATATCCACAAAAAACTGTCAGGAGATAAAGAAGAACTCGTTATCGAATATGAACCGGATGTTTTGATGGAAGACTATGAAAGAGCATTAACTTCCTGTCAGGAAAGGGATGTAAAATTAAAACAGACTACTGTCGGTCCTCACAGAGATGATTTTTCTTTTACGGTGGGAAACATTGATATCCGAAAATTTGGATCTCAAGGGCAGCAGCGGACAGCGGCATTATCCTTAAAATTATCAGAGATTGAACTTGTTAAAAAATTAACAAAAGATAATCCGGTCCTGCTTTTGGATGATGTGTTGTCAGAACTTGACAGTAACAGGCAAAATTATCTGCTCAGTACGATCGGCGATATTCAAACGATCATTACCTGTACGGGATTGGATGAATTTGTCAATAATAGATTTGAGATCAATAAAGTGTTTCAGATAGAAAACGGCAGTATCGTTTCCACATAATGGAGGAAAGATTGAAAAATAAGTCTGATGACCTGATTTTTCAATCGCGAGTTTGCAATGGAGCTGCAAACTCGGAATCGCAGAGCAAAATTTGAGATTTTGCTCGCGTGTCGTCGCAAAAATGTTCCGACATGGAGGTAAAAATGGCTGAAAATTTTGAAGAAACTACAAACGCTGAATATGGTGCTGATCAGATTCAGATTTTGGAAGGTTTGGAGGCAGTGAGAAAACGTCCCGGTATGTATATCGGCAGCACTTCCTTAAGAGGACTTCATCATCTGGTTTATGAGATTGTGGATAATTCTGTGGATGAGGCATTGGCAGGCGTTTGTACGGAAATCCATGTGACCATCAACCAGGATAATTCCGTTACTGTAGAGGATAATGGCCGCGGGATTCCTGTCGGTATCAATCATAAAGCCGGGATTCCCGCGGTTGAAGTCGTATTTACCGTTTTACATGCAGGCGGTAAATTTGGCGGCGGCGGATATAAAGTATCCGGCGGACTTCATGGTGTAGGCGCTTCTGTCGTAAATGCGCTTTCCGATTGGCTGGAAGTGGATATTTGTCATGAAGGTGAAATTTATCATCAGCGTTATGAGAGAGGACATGCCTGCAATAAATTAAAAGTAATCGGGAAATGCCCTCCGGATAAGACAGGCACCAGAGTGCAGTTTAAGCCTGACGGTACGATTTTTGAAGAAACGGTATTTGAGTATGATACCTTAAAGACCAGACTTCGTGAAACTGCTTTTCTGACAAAGGGTTTGAAAATTGTTCTGAAAGATGACAGAGACGAAAAAAAACAGGAAAAAACCTTTCACTATGAAGGTGGTATCAAAGAGTTTGTCAGCTACTTAAACAGAAGCAAAGAGTTTCTGTATGAGCAAATCATGTATTTTGAGGGCACGAAAAACGGTGTTTATGTAGAAGTGGCCTTGCAGCATAACGATTCTTATAATGAGAGCGTTTATACATTTGTTAACAATATCAATACCCCGGAAGGCGGCACGCATCTGGTTGGTTTTCGGAATGCGCTTACCAAAACTTTTAACGATTATGCGAGAAATAATAAACTGTTAAAAGAAAGTGAAGCAAACCTTTCCGGTGAGGATATCAGGGAAGGTCTGACTGCCATTATCAGTGTTAAGATTGAAGATCCTCAGTTTGAGGGACAGACAAAACAAAAACTCGGAAATTCCGAGGCCAGAGGCGCGGTGGACAGCATTGTCAGCGAGCAGCTTACTTATTTCCTGGAGCAGAATCCTGCTGTGGCAAAGGTAATCTGCGAAAAATCTATTTTAGCGCAGAGAGCCAGAGAAGCGGCAAGAAAGGCAAGAGATCTGACCCGCAGAAAAACAGCTTTGGAAGGGACGGCACTTCCCGGAAAACTGGCTGATTGTTCCGATAAGGATCCGAAAAACTGTGAGATTTATATCGTGGAGGGTGATTCCGCAGGAGGTTCCGCAAAAACGGCAAGAAGCCGTGCGACACAGGCAATCCTGCCGCTGCGCGGTAAAATCTTAAATGTGGAAAAGGCGCGTCTTGATAAAATTTATGCCAATGCGGAAATCAAAGCCATGATTACCGCCTTTGGTACAGGTATTCATGAGGATTTTGATATCACGAAATTGCGTTATGATAAAATCATTATCATGACGGATGCCGATGTGGACGGTGCGCATATCGCTACGTTGATGCTTACCTTCATTTATCGTTTTATGCCGGAACTGATTAAGCAGGGGCATGTGTATCTGGCAAAGCCGCCGTTGTATAAGCTGGAAAAAAATCGTCAGGTATGGTATGCGTACAGTGACGATGAGCTGGACGCGATTTTAGCGGAAGTAGGTCGCGATCAGAATAATAAGATCCAGCGTTATAAAGGGCTTGGTGAGATGGATGCCGATCAGCTTTGGGAGACAACTATGGATCCTGAGAAAAGAATCCTGCTTCGCGTGAATATGAACGAGGAAGAAGAATCTGAGGTAGACCTTACCTTTAATACCTTGATGGGGGATAAGGTGGAACCTCGAAGGATTTTCATTGAGGAGAATGCGAAATTTGTCAAAAATTTGGATATTTAAGAAGTGCGAAACTCTTTTTTGGTTGTTGAAATGGTATCATATAATAACCAACACAGACGCGCTTTCGCTCCGTTCCGAACGTAATGGTACTAAACTCGAAAGAACTTCGTTAAGTACCAACGTTCTGCAAGGGTCTGCTTATGGTTATTATATGTCACCATTAAAGTAATGTTGAGATGAGTTTCGCAATTTTTTGAATTGCTATAATTTTTTTAAAAATTTTAAAATGAATTGTTTTGTAAAAGTTCTAATAGAAAGGATCATAATATGGATGATAAAATTTTCGACAAGATAGAAGATGTAGACTTGAAGAAAAAAATGGAAGACTCCTACATCGACTATGCGATGAGCGTTATTGCCGCCCGGGCGCTTCCTGATGTGAGGGATGGCTTGAAGCCCGTGCAGCGCCGCGTCCTTTATTCGATGATCGAATTGAATAACGGTCCCGATAAGCCGCACAGAAAGAGCGCCCGTATCGTCGGTGATACCATGGGTAAATATCATCCGCACGGCGACAGCTCTATTTATGGTGCACTGGTCAATATGGCGCAGGAGTGGTCAACCAGATATCCTTTGGTGGACGGGCATGGAAATTTTGGTTCCGTAGATGGCGACGGCGCGGCGGCTATGCGTTATACAGAGGCGCGTTTGAGTAAGATTTCCATGGAGCTTTTGGCGGATATCAATAAAAACACCGTGGATTTTGTACCAAATTTCGATGATACGGAGAAAGAGCCCGTTGTTTTACCCAGCCGTTATCCAAACCTTTTGGTAAACGGTACTTCCGGTATCGCCGTAGGTATGGCAACGAACATCCCGCCTCATAATCTGCGTGAAGTTGTAAATGCGGTCGTAAAATTGATTGATAATCAGGTAAATGAAGATCGTCAAACAGAGATTGACGAGCTGTTGGAAATTGTGAAAGCGCCTGATTTTCCGACAGGTGGTATTATCCTTGGTACCAAAGGGGCGGAGGAAGCTTACCGTACTGGCAGAGGAAAAGTGCGGGTACGTGCGGTGACGGAAATTGAAACCATGGATAACGGAAAGACCCGTATCATTGTGACGGAGCTTCCTTATATGGTCAATAAGGCAAACTTGATCTTAAAGATTGCCGATTTGGTAAAATTAAAGAAAATCGACGGTATCACAGATCTGCGCGATGAGACCAACCGTGAGGGTATGCGTATTGTGATTGAGTTGAGAAGGGATGCGAATGCGAATGTCATCTTGAATCAGCTTTATAAACATACGCAGCTGCAGGATTCCTTCGGCGTGATCATGCTGGCGCTTGTCAATAATGAACCTAAGGTAATGAATCTTCTGGATATGTTGACGCATTATCTGAACCATCAAAAAGATGTGGTCACCAGAAGAACGAAATACGATCTGGATAAGGCGGAGGAGAGAGACCATATTGTACAGGGTTTGCTCATTGCCTTAGATAATATCGATGAAGTGATTAAAATCATCAGAGGTAGTCAGACCACCCAACTTGCAAAAGAGGGTTTGATTGAAAGATTCGGTCTTTCCGAAGCGCAGGCGCAGGCAATCGTGGATATGCGTTTGAGAGCGCTGACAGGTTTGGAAAGAGAAAAGCTTGAGAATGAACATAAAGAACTCCTCATCAAAATCGCTGAATTAAAAGCAATCCTTGCGGATGAAAAGCTGCTGCTTGGCGTAATCAAGGATGAAATGCTTCTCACCGCTGATAAATACGGTGATGACAGAAGAAGTAAGATCGGCTTTGATGTCTATGATATCAATATGGAAGATCTGATTCCGAGAGATAATACTGTCATCGCTATGACAAGCTTAGGGTATATCAAACGCATGACGGTGGATAACTTTAAGTCCCAGAATCGCGGCGGTAAAGGCATCAAGGGGATGCAGACCATTGAGGAAGATTATATCGAGGATCTTCTGATGACGACCACCCACCATTACCTGATGTTCTTTACAAACTACGGCAGGGTGTATCGTTTGAAAGCGTACGAGATTCCTGAGGCGAGCCGTACGGCGAGGGGAATTGCCATTGTCAATATTTTACAGCTGAATCCCGGTGAAAAAATTTCCGCCATGATCCCGATCAAGGATTATGAGGAAAACAAGAACCTCTTTATGGTTACCAAAAAGGGTATTGTTAAGAAAACTTCTGTCATGGAATTTTCCAATGTCAGGAAAAACGGTCTGGCAGCCATCAATTTACGGGATGATGATGAATTGATTGAGGTAAAGACCACTTCAAATGAGACGGAAATCTTCCTTGTGACAAAGCACGGTATGTGCATTCGTTTCCGCGAGACAGACGTAAGACCGACAGGCCGCTCCTCTATGGGCGTGATCGGTATGAATCTGTCAGATCGGGATGAAATCGTAGGAATGCAGCTGGATCATCAGGGCGATTCTCTGTTGATCGTTTCCGAGAACGGCATGGGAAAACGTACCTATTTGGAAGAATTTACGGTACAAAAGCGCGGCGGCAAAGGCTTAAAGTGCTATAAGATTACCGAAAAAACAGGAAATGTCGTGGGTGTAAAAGCCGTGAATGACGATCATGAGATTATGATGATCACCACGGAAGGTATCATCATCCAGCTTCGTATGGAAGATATCTCGACGCTTGGCAGGATTACTTCCGGCGTGAAAATGATTAACCTTGACAATAACGTAAAGGTTGCTAAAATCGCTAAAGTACGTGAGAAGATCAGTAACGGCGAAGAAGAATTTGAAAATATTGACGACGCCATGGAGGAAATTCCCGAGGAAGAAAAGTATCCTGCAGTCGAAGATTACGACGACGGAAAAGAGCTGAATCTTCCTAAGGAAGAAGAAGAATAGAATTTAAATAAAAAAGAATAGGAAAATCAAGAAACAACCCTTGTCAAATTTCGATAAGGGTTGTTTTCTTATTCTGATACGGTTGTTTTTCTGCCATAACTATTCTTTCTCAGGATTATTGCGATTGATGATGATAGCAGCAATACCGCAGGCCACGCCAAAGCAGGCATAAATCGGAGCGGCATATTCCCAGTGGTTTGCAAGCAGTCCGCAGGCAAGGAAAATGATCGTTGCAAGCAACATGATACAGCCACAGACGGTTCCTGTTCTTTTGCCGTTTTTGTAAGTCTGCGAATTGTAGTCGTGCTTGAGGTTATATTTCCGAATATCATATCTGTCCTGCTGTGTTCCCGCATAGGTAAAGAGCGTTACGGCAATGGTGATGCAGAGCATGAAGACAGCGCCCACCAGGTAATCTGCATCAATGAATCCCGGTGTTCCGCTGCCTGCAGCAATTTCTTTGCCTGTAAACACAAAGTCGGAACCGATTGCCAGAATGAGACCGATAAAGATAAAAACCATACCGGAAGTAATCCATTTCACAAATTTTTGGTGAAAAGCTTCCTTTTCTTCTTTTGCGTAGAAATCTTCAATGTAAGGATGCTCTTTTTCAAAATGTTCGCTCTGCAGACCTGCAACGACAAAAATAGCCACCGCAATCGCTATGAAAATGAAAAAGACGATACCACCAAGCGCTTCCATATCAAAGCCCGGTTTTTCAGGAAGGATTGCCAATAAAAACAGCATTGTCGTAAGTCCTGATAAAATTAGTCCCACACCCAGCGTAATCTGTTTGCTGAATTTGTCAAAAAAGCTGTCATAGTGATTTTTGTCTTCCACATACTGACTGCTTACATCCTGCTTGATCATATTGTCCAGACTACAATGGAAGAAATCCGCCAGCTGTAACAGTTTATCCATCTCAGGATAGCTTGCATCCGATTCCCATTTGGAAACGGATTGTCTCGATACTTCCATGGCTTCCGCCAGTTGTTCCTGCGTGATGTTGTCACGCTTTCTTAGAAATTGTAAATTTTCACCTAAACTCATATGTTTTACCTCCATGCCGGAGCTTTTTGCTCCGTTCTTATTATTTTTCTGTGCCGGTCACAGCGTCATCATAAGATGGAAGTCATGTAAAGTCTATCAATTTTATGTTGCTTTTGAATATTTTCATGTAAAGAGGCGGTTGCATTCCCGTAAATACGGGGGTTTAGACAATCTGGGGAGAATGCAAAGCATTCTCTGAATTTTCGCCGTCAGGCGATAATTCTCTCAAAGTCTTCTACGCCATGCTTGCACCACGGGCAGACAAAATCAGGCGGAAGTTCTTCCCCTTCATAGACATAACCGCAGACCGTACAACGCCAACCTTTTGCAGTGGAAGCTTCGGGCTTCGGTTTTACGTTCTCATGATAATAGGAATAGGTCATCGCCTTTTCCGAAGAAAGCACTTCACAGTCATTTACGGAACAGATGAACATCATATGCGTTCCCAGATCGACGGTATTGGTCACTTTGCAGTCGATGAAAGCCGTGGCGTGCTCTTTTAAATAAGGAAGTTCCTGTTTTGTCATAGCGAAAGGATAATCCACGAATTTATCCGTATTTCGACCGCTCTGGAAGCCAAAATGCTGAAAAAGAGAAAAAGGAGCCGTCTCCGAAAGTACGGACAGAGAAAGCATATTTGATTTCTGTATGATATCACAGGTCAGATTTTCTTTGTTGACTGCTGCCGCAATCTGCAAAGGGTTACTCGTCACCTGCATGACCGTATTGACGATACAGCCGTTCATTTTTTTGTCGAATTTGGAGGCCGCCACGTAGAGGCCGTAAGAGATTTGAAACATTGCCTTAGAATCCATGATTTTGCTCCTTTTTGTTGTTTTATATTGTCTTTATTATGTGAAAAGGCGGGCACATTATTCGCCCTTTCCCATCTTTTCAGCATTTATTATAGATATGCCTTATTTATTTGTAAAGAGTTGGCTGTCAGATAAAAAATATTTTTATTATGATTTGTATATTTAGATAACAAAATTACATAAAAAATTGTATCATATATTCTGTTTTTTACAATATTAAAGGATGTTTGGATATGATCGGATGAAAAACGGACCCGTAACATTAGATATTT
>DETS01000122.1 GCA_002361735.1 Lachnospiraceae bacterium UBA3282
TTTCTGTGGATATTTTTGTGGAAAGGATCCGGCAGTTTTATGCCCTCCTGAAGACCTGTCCACATTATCCACATTTGTCTGACCGGTCACGGATGAATTTACGCTTATCCGATTGTTACAGTTTGTACATTCCTTTTTCCCAAAAGAGATGCTATACTCCCTATAGTGATTTTTGAAATGAGGGACGCAAAATAATGGGTTTTCTGACAATCTATCAGGACAACTACACAGATTCCACGGTGATCTCCAACCGTTTCATCGACGAGTATATGCAGGCAGCAAACGACGCACAGTTAAAGATTTATCTCTATCTGATCCGCATGATGAGCGCCAGGCTCGGCACCAGCATCAGCGATATTGCCGACAAGTTCAACTACACGGAAAAAGATGTTCTGCGCGCCCTGAAATACTGGGAGAAAAATCATCTCCTCACTTTGGATTACGACGGGCATAAAAATATTACAGGCATCCACCTTCTGGACTCAAACGCCGGCGCGGATATGCTGTCTATCACAAGGGGCGCCGCAACGGCTTCTCTGGCTACCTATCCTGCTGTGACGTCGCAAAGCTTTCAGCAGACACCGCCTTTCGAAACCGCAGAATCTGTCACCCCTGTAAAACAGCTTTACGACAAGCCCAACTACACCGCTGATGAGCTGCGCGCTTTCAAAACCAACGAAGACTCTGCAAGGCTTTTGTTTGTGGCGGAACAGTATCTGAAAAAACCGCTGAGCGCAGGGGATGTCCGCAGTATCTTCTTTATTATGGACCAGCTCGGTTTTTCGGAAGATTTGACGGACTATCTGCTCCAATACTGCGTCGACCGGGGAAAGCGGGATTTTCGTTACATAGAAAAAGTCGCCATCAGTTGGGCGCAGCAAGGTATCACGACGCCGAAGCAGGCGGCTTCCCTTGCCGGGAAATACGATAAGTCGGTTTATGAGATTATGCGCGCTCTCGGAAAAAACAACATTCCGACAGAAACGGAAGTGGCGTATATTGAACGCTGGCAGAAAATCTACTGCTTTGAACCAGATGTGATCCTCGACGCCTGCGAGCGCACCGTTCTGGCTACGGACAGCCACCGCTTTGAATACGCGGAGAGCATTTTAAAAAGCTGGTATGAAATCGGCGTGCATCATAAGAGTGATATCAAAGCGCTTGACGCCGATCACCACCGCGCTAAAAGCAGCCGTCGTCAAACGCCTGCCAATAAATTTAACCAGTTTGCGCAGAACAACTATGATTTCGACGCACTGGAAAAAGAGATCCTCAGCAACTGAAAACCATTTGACTATCAACCAAACATAAGGAGACTCCCGTGCCTCTGACAAACGCGCAATACGATCAGATCCTTCACCAATATGAAGAAAGACAGCGCAAAAGACGCCGCGAACTGGAAAGCAGGCGCGAACGCGTTTACGGTAGTATCCCCGGCTATCGCAGTCTGGAAGATGAGACCGCTTCTCTTTCTGTCTCGCAGGGGAAAAAGCTTCTGGCCGGAGAGGATCATGCCTTGCAGGATCTGCATAACTCTTTAGCGGATCTGCGCGCAAAACGGGAGCGGCTTCTTTTGGAAGCGGGCTTTCCCGCAGACTATCTGAATCCCCCTTTTTTGTGTGCCGACTGTCAGGATACCGGCTATCATGACGGCGTAAAATGCCACTGTTTCCGACAGGCGGAGATTTCCCTGCTCTACGAACAATCCGGTATTGCCGAAATGCTGCAACACAATAACTTTTCTCTCCTTTCTTACGAATATCACACGGGAGAAGACCTCGATCATTTTGAAAAAGCTGTCGAAACCTGTAAAGATTTCATCAAAAATTTCGATTCTGACTACCACAATCTCTTTTTTTATGGTACAGTGGGTACGGGAAAGTCTTTTCTTTCCGGCTGTGTTGCCAAAGAGCTGATTGACACGGGTCATGCCGTGATTTATTTCAGCGCCACGGGATTGTTCGATATACTCTCGGCGGCTGCCTTTGACAGCAAAAATCGGGAAGAACGCAGAAATGCTTACGCCGACCTATATCAATGCGATCTGCTCATTATCGACGATCTGGGCACGGAACTGACGAATCAGTTTACTGCTTCTCAGCTTTTTTCGCTGTTAAATGAGCGCGCCCTTGGTAAAAAGGCTGTGATCATCTCCACAAACCTTTCCTTACGGGAATTGCAGGACAGATATTCCGACCGCATTTTTTCCCGTATTACGAGCAATTTTATGGTCTGCAAACTCACAGGCCCCGACATCCGTATGTATCAAAAGAGACAACAGAGCAGAAAGTGAGGTTTCCATGAACAGACGCGAAGAAAAAAGGAATCTCGAGACCATACCCGTCGGCTCTCTGGGGATGATTCCCTTAAGGGGATGCAAAACGCTCGGCGAAAAAGTGGACTACTATCTGGTAAAATGGCGTACCGAACGCGAGAGTGAACATAAAGACTCCCTCGCTTTTTCGGGTTATCAGCGCGATACTTATATTCTGGAAGCCGCCGTTCCGCGGTTCGGCTCCGGTGAGGGAAAAGGCGTGATCAAAGAATCTGTCCGCGGCTCCGACCTCTATCTTTTGGTGGATGTCGCCAACTACAGCCTCACCTACTCCCTCTGCGGTCATGAAAATCATATGTCTCCCGACGACCACTATCAGGACTTAAAGCGCATTATTGCTGCAGTCGGCGGAAAGGCGAGACGCATCACGGTAATCATGCCCTTCCTTTATGAAAGCAGGCAGCACAAACGCTCCGCCAGAGAATCTTTGGACTGCGCATTGGCTCTGCAGGAAATGGTAAATATGGGCGTGGACAATATCATTACCTTTGATGCGCACGACCCCCGTGTGCAGAATGCGATCCCTTTGCACGGCTTTGAAACCGTACAGCCTGCTTATCAGTTTATCAAGGGACTGTTAAACCATGTGGACGGTCTGCGCATCGACAACGATCATATGATGGTCATCAGCCCCGACGAGGGCGGCATGAGCCGGGCGATTTATATCGCGAACGTATTGGGCCTCGATATGGGCATGTTCTACAAACGGCGCGACTATACGCAGATCGTAAACGGCAGAAATCCCATTATTGCGCATGAATTTTTGGGAAGTAATGTAGAAGGCAAAGACATGATCGTGATTGACGATATGATTTCTTCGGGCGAAAGTGTCCTGGAAGTAGCTGCCGCTCTGAAGGAGCGTAAGGCAGGCAGGATTTTTGTCTTCTCCACCTTTGGGCTTTTCACGGCAGGTCTGGAACGCTTTGACAAAGCATATGAAGAAGGCACGATCTGCAGGGTGCTGACCACGAACCTGATCTATCAGACACCGGAACTGCTTTCCAGAGAATGGTATATTGACTGCGATATGAGCAAATACATCGCCTACATCATTGACACCTTAAACCACGACGCCTCCATCAGCGATCTCTTGAATCCTGTGGAACGTATCCAGTCGATCGTGACAAGGTATCACGCGGGCGAGTTGGACGCTTCCAACTCCTGACCAAAATTTTCTGATTGAAAGCTCATCAACAGGCTTGACTTTTATAAAATTCATTGTATAATAGGTTTTTGGAAATTCGTCATATCGGATTTCCTGTTACCTACGTCAGTTCGAGACCCTCCTGACGCTAAACAAATACTACGGCAGCATATTCCGATCGGAATTAACTGCGCGAGTTTGCAAAACAAACTCGGGGGAGAGAATGAATCATGAACACACATCAAACACAAACGGTTTCTTTGAAACCCGCGTATTCACGTACGCTCTATCTAGCTCAGGCGGCTATGATTGCCGCACTCTACATCGTATTGACCTACCTCGCTAATGTTTTTGGGCTGGCCAATCATGCGATTCAGGTCCGCTTCTCAGAAGCGCTCACAGTCTTACCTTACTTTACACCCGCCGCCATACCGGGACTTACCATCGGCTGCCTTTTAAGCAATATCCTCACAGGCTGTGCTCTGCCCGATATTGTTTTCGGTTCACTGGCGACACTGCTTGGCGCGCTGGGCACCTACGCTCTGCGGAAATGGAAATGGTGTGCACCCGTCTGCCCGATCATCGCCAATACGATCATCGTACCGCTGATTCTGATTTACGGTTACGGTCTGCTGATCGAGGGTATGACTCTGCTGCAGTGCTTTGGTTTCTATTGCCTGACCGTGGGGGCCGGGGAAGTGATTTCCTGCGGTATCTTGGGAATGATACTATTACACATTCTGGAAAAATATAAAGGGCGGCTTTTTTAGCCGCCCTTTTCATGATGCGCCATTCGCTTTATGTAGTATGCTTTCCACGATCCTTTCACTCCGCGGCAGGAAAAAACCGGCTACCGGTCCGACCAGACAGGCACAGACGATCGTGCCGATGCCGAAAACGCCTCCCAATAAAAAGCCGACTCCCACAAAGGATACGTCCACGATGATCCGCACAATACTGAATTTTTTATGGGACTTTTCACTGATCACCAGCGCCACCAGATCGTTGGGGCCGGTTCCGGCGTCCGACTTGATCACGATCGTCATGCCAAATGCCAGGATCACACATCCCAGAGCAAGCACCGGCAGCTTAAACCACAACGTCCTCTCCGGTGAAAACAGAAACTGCAGTATCACAGTAAAAAAATCTATAATCGGTCCGCCGCACACCATGCAAAGGATCGTGCCGATTTTGATGTAGCTTTTGTCCACGATCAAAAGGATCAGAATAATCAAAAAGCAGATCGCAATATGGGTATATCCATGTGTCAGGGTTTCCCATCCTGTCATGTCCGCAGCGGTACGGAAAATTCCCTGTACCAAAACATTAAAGGGATCAGCCCCCAGATCGGCAAGCAGAAATAAGGTCACGCCCAGATGCGCTATCGTCAGGCCGACCAACAGGATTGCCACCCGCAGGATGATTTCTTTTGCGCTTCTCTTCTCTGTTTGTTTCATTTCCGTTTCCTTTTATTCTTTCCTGATATAGGCGATAAACTGGTTGCCGTTTTCTAAAAGCCACTCTGTGGAATCATTCATACCATGCTTTTCCAATGTTCCCGCCACGGGATCCATGATCACGACATTCAGCTCGTTAAATCCCGTGATCAGCACTGCATTACCGTCCTCCAGCATGGCAAGCACCGGAATATCCTTGTTCACATAGTAAAGGACAGCATCCAGACTGCACCCCGACAGGTCTAGGATGGTACAATTTTGCAGATTGCTCTCCAAAATTCCAAATACCGTATCTCCCTGATTCAGACGCCCCTGCGTATTGCGGGAAATGCCTTCAAATTTGAGGATCGTATCCAGACAGACGGCAAGTGAGCTTTTCGACTCAGTCACCTCATTCTCCGTAATCGCCATGATCTGGTTTCTGTTGCTTCTGGTCTCACGTTTCCACACATAGTCTCCATCGTCGTCCACCACTACGCCTGCTTCGCGGTACGCCAAATCCACTGCCTTCCCCGGATTGACATAGATATTTTCAATGCCGTCCTTGCCATACACATAGAAGCGATCTTCCGCAGTGCCTCTCTCCAGTTTTCCCACTGTGCGGCTTCCCTCAAACAGAATTTCTTTAGGTGTCAGATGTACCAGCGACTTTTTATCGATTTCCTCTTTCACCGCGATCTCACTGATCGTCTCATAATTTTCCGTAACCACAAATTCCAAAGTATTGCTGCCCGTTTTCACTTCCTGCGTATTCATGATCTGATCTTCCGGTGCCGGGATATAGCTCTCGCTCTCCTCATCGAATGTCACTCTGGAAAGGGTGAGTTGATTCTCCGCAATCTCGGTATCCACCACATAGACACCCGGCTTCTGATAGGTTTTTAAAACGTTTCCGTTATCACTCTGAATTTTCAGGCAGTGCATGGGAAAAGTGGTAATGCCCGTCCTGCTTTCCCTGACATCCCGCTTTCTGGCAAGACCATAAATCAAATCCTCCTCCATAAAGCCCACCACTGAAATATATTCGCCTGCCCCTGCGGATATCCTCGTCTGGTTCTGGGCATTCAAATTCATCAAAATCAGATCCTCTGCCGCATAGAGATCGTTACCCTCCTGCCAAACCAACATTTTATTGGATTCTGACACGTGATAGCTGCCTTCTTTCAGTCCTGTGACAAGGGTCTGTACCGAAACAGACTTTACATCCACTGCATAAACACTGCCATCCAGCATAAAATAATAAATACCTGTCCTGCTCAGATAAGAGAGCTTATCAATGTCCGTCTTCAACAGCTCATAAGACCTGTCGTACGGAATATAGATCATCTCCTCCACTGTATTCGTCATACTGTTAAAGGCATAAAGCGCCACGCCCACACAACCTTCATGCCGCCCTCTGTTCATATAGCCGCAGACCAAAAACAGGATATTGCCCGCCTCATCCACCGACAGCACACGGATATCGTGTCTGTTATAGGCACTTCTGGCATCGGTAAGTTCCTCTGTATTCCCATAGAAGCTAAAGAGTCGTGCCAGCCTGTTATCGATTGCATTATAACTGTAGAGCTTATCCGCCACCGTAAATGCTAAAATGTTACCGCCATCGCTTTCCGCGATCGCCACCTGATCCCCGGTGATGCCCAGCACGATTTTATCATTGATATATACATCCGCTTCCTCGTCAAAAACCTGCTCCATTGTTCTCTCAAAATCCAAAAGATACATGCGGTCAGGCGTATAACGCACTCTGTAGTATTCATTGATGCGATAATATTCCGTTTCTTTACCGTCTCTTATCATTGCCGGATATTCCAGCGTAAAAGAACCTGTCTGCTCAGCCAGTTCCTTTACGGTCACGATCGGTTCCGCAACCTCCACCACATCCAAATCTCCCCATGTCACCTGATGAAAGCTGGAGTGAATCGTAACTTTGTGAAAGGTCGTATTGTCACCCTCCGCGTTGGATTCCAGATATTTCGTCAAATCCGCTGCCGCTTCCTTATCAAAAGTGCGCCGATGGAAATCCGTCACATAATCCAATTTTTCAAGAATATGCAGGGAATCACTCAAAATGATCCGCGAATAATAGCGAATAGGTGTGCTCTCCTTGGGTGTGACCAAAAAAACCAGCATATACTCGATATCATTCTCGATCAGATCTTTTAAGACAATCTCGAACGTAATCTCATCATTCGTTTGCCGATAATCTGTTACCGGGGTACTCTCGACCAGCCGCTCACCGTCCAGGCTCCTCACCTCAAAAGCAATCTCACCAATCTCCCGTCCATAAGTATCTATCTGCACGTCTATCCTGCGGTTTCCTCCCACCGGCTGCAGATTATCCCGCAAATAGGCGCAGTCCATCGCCTGGGCATAACCATGCAGGCTCCCTACCCTGTGTGTCCCGACTGACATGGACAGTACTGGGTAGGTTGCCTCACCCATCTCGGTCGTCATATCTGTATTTCCCTGATTCATCACAGTGCTCAGAATCATCAGCGCGGTCGCAAAGACCATGCCTAGCATAAGCCCTTTTATGATTGCTCTTTTCATAGTTTATAATTATATCATAATCCTTAGAATTTCAAAACCCCGTTCCGATTACTATGCCTTCTCCGATAAATCTCCCCACATAACAACACCTGCACCAGTTCTTTGATCGCTTCCGGGTCCTTGCCATTTTCTCCCGCTCCTGCGGCTGCCTGATCCTTTATTCTATCCACGATGATCTGTGTCAGGCGGTAAATCTGCCATCTGTCGGGATACTCATCGTAAATCATACTGCCTTCATAGTCTAACCGGTCCAAAACGTCCACAATCACTTTTCGATATTTCTTTGCCTCCGCAGGATACATTTCCTGCAGATATTCCAGATCTCTCATCACCGTGTCCTCTTCCTGATAAAAGAGGGGCATGGGATATGCCATATAAAAAGGTAAAATCGTTGACTGCTTCATAAGCCCACCATGCTATGTCATCATTTACTTATATCATATGGCAGGACATGATGAACGTGAAAGAACCGTAACCGCTGCAGCCGCGAAATAACTATCTATGCAATAATTTGAAATTTCCCACAAGCTGTTCGAGCATCGCCGCCTGAGCCGATAACTCCTGACTGGTAGCCGCGCTTTCCTCCGCGGTAGCCGAACTATTCTGCACCACACCGGATATCTGTACGATACCGGCAGCCACCTGTTCGATTTCGTCCGTCTGTTCTTCCACGCTTTTCGCCACCTGTTCCATACACCCTATCGCTTCGCCGGCCATCTCCACCGCAATCGTCACCGAATCCGTCACCTTCTCCACAACAAGGCTTCCGCCTTCAACCGCCCTGACAGACCGGTCGATCAGCTCCTTGGTCGCTTTTGCCGCCTGATCTGACTTGATCGCCAGATTTCTCACTTCTTCCGCCACTACCGCAAAACCTCTCCCGCTTGTCCCGGCTCTTGCTGCCTCAACCGCTGCGTTAAGCGCTAAAATATTGGTCTGGAAAGCGATATTTTCAATCGTGTCTATGATACGGCTGATCTCGTCCGAAGATTCCGTGATCTGATCCATTGCCTGATTCAGACTGTCAATATACTCGCCGCTCTCCTGAAGCCTTTCTCCCGCTTCACCCACGACATCCTTTGCCTGTTCGGTCAACTGCACAATTCCCTTTGCCTCATTGCTCATATTGGAAATCGTTCCGGAGAGTTCGCTCACCGCGCCGGTCTGTTCCACCGCCCCCTGCGACAAAGCAGCGGCAGTCGATGCTGCCTGACTCGAACCGGCCATGACCCGGTCCGATGCAGAGACGATACCCGACATTGTCGTGTTTAATTTTTCGTTGATGACACGCAGGGACTCCCATAAAGCGGCAAAATCGCCGGGATAAGATTCTCCGGAAACCTCTTTGCTCAAATCCCCATCCGCGATCGCCCCGAGAACATCCTGCATTTCATGCACGATCGTGCCGAAATCTTTGACCAACTGCGCGGTCGAATCTGCCAGGATCCGTGTCTCATCCTTACTCTTTACCTGAGGAATCGGGCTTCTCAAATCCCCCTGTGAAAGCGCCTGAAGCCTGTCCGCGCATTTAACCACAGGTGTGACAATGGAATGACTGACCCCCATGGAAATAAGAATGACCACGATACAGGCAGCTGCACAGCATGCAATTTGGCAAAGATTTCCAATCTCCGCCGGGCGCATAAATTCATCCTCGTCTATCGTCACCGCGATCGACCAGCCATCCGTTCCCGAGATAGGCGCATAACTCTGAATGTTGTTGGACCGATCTTCTTCATAGTAGAATCGTTCCACGCCGACCTCTCCAAGCGTCATTTTCCTTTCGATGGCGGCTACCGTCTGCAGATCCTTATTTTCGGGATCATTCGCCGCTTCCCGCATGATATTTTCCTGACTCAATACCGACTCCTGATCCACATAGGCAATGGTAGTGCCCTCTTTATCTAAAATATATGCCTCGCCTTCTTCCCCAATCTCCAGCCCTTCAATGATGGACTGTAAAATCTTCGTATCACACTGAAAATAGAGTACGCCCTTCACCGCATCGCCCTCCGCGATCGGCGCGGCAATCATTAAATACATATCGTTACCGTCGATATAAGGCGTTGACATATAACTGTTTCCCTGTACAGCCGCCTGAAAAAAAGGTTCTCCGGAAAGATCCACGTCATGGACCGCATCATAACCCTTTGTGTCTGCCATACCTCCGAAACGCATAAAATAGGCATCCACCTTCTCCTGAATAAATGCCTGCTTTTTCTCAGGTGAGATTTTATCATCCACAAGCGTTGGATTCGATGCCATTTCCGCTACTGTCAAAGTATAGGTAGAAATCGTATTCTCCGCTGCCATCGCAGCAAGCTCCGCCGTCTCCAAAATATTTTTTTCAAGTGCCGATGTGGTAGAATAGCGGGTCACCAATGTGCTCACGATTCCTGCGATCAAAGAGACACATAAGGTCGCCAATACCACAACAGCAATTATTTTCGTCTTTATTTTACGCATCTGTTCCTTCTCAGGGCGCTTCACACGTTGAGCCCTTTCCTCCCTTTCCATCCGTCAAACAGGGGAACGGATCAATCCGTTCCCCCATAAAACCTTATTATTTCTTTACTGTCTCTATCCTCGCCACCGCCCTCTTTAAGGACATTTCCGCGCGGCGCATGTCCGTTCCCGGCGCATTTTCTCTGAGTCGCTCCTCTGCGCGGGCTTTCGCATCCTCCGCACGGTTGACGTCGATCTCTGCGGGCCACTCGATGATCTCGGCAAGTACCGTGACCTGATCCGGCAGCACCTCCGTAAAGCCGGCATGGAGAGCCGCTTCCTTCACTTCGTCCCCTTTGGTGATCGTGAGGATTCCCGGCGCGACGATCATCGTCATCGGAAGATGCTGCCTGTAGATGCCGACCTCGCCCTCGACCGTATTGAACTCCACCATGGACACTTCATCCTCATAGAAGACTCTGTCCGGTGTAATGATCTTTAACTTAAAATTTTCAGCCATATACTACCTGCTTTCTTTAACCGCCTATATGGTCTCCTATTTCTTCGTACGTTCGACAACGTCGTCGATACTTCCTGCATTCAGGAAATAACTCTCCGGGATGTCGTCATGCTTGCCTTCCAGAATTTCCTTGAAACCGCGGATGGTCTCGGAAATCGGCACGTACTTTCCGCTCGTTCCGGTAAACTGCTCCGCCACGTGGAACGGCTGAGACAGGAATCTCTGGATTCTTCTCGCACGCGCCACCACCAGCTTATCTTCCTCGGAAAGCTCATCCATACCAAGGATGGCGATGATATCCTGCAATTCCTTATACTTCTGCAGAATCTCCTGCACGCCTCTGGCTACCTGATAGTGCTCCTCGCCGACGATTCTGGGATCCAGGATTCTGGAGGAAGACTCCAGAGGATCCACCGCCGGATAGATACCCAGCTCCACGATGGAACGGGAAAGCGTTGTGGTCGCATCCAAGTGCGCGAATGTCGTCGCCGGAGCAGGGTCTGTCAAGTCATCCGCAGGCACATATACTGCCTGTACGGAAGTGATGGAACCGCTCTTGGTGGACGTGATACGCTCCTGCAAAGTACCCATCTCCGTCTGCAGTGTGGGCTGATAACCCACGGCGGAAGGCATACGGCCAAGGAGTGCCGACACCTCGGAACCGGCCTGGGTGAAACGGAAGATATTATCAATGAACAGCAACACGTCCTTACCGCCCTTATCACGGAAATACTCCGCCATCGTCAGTCCCGTCAGACCCACTCTCATTCTCGCCCCGGGCGGCTCGTTCATCTGCCCGAACACCATCGTCGTCTTATCGATAACGCCCGATTCCTCCATCTCGTGATAGAGGTCGTTACCCTCTCTGGTACGCTCGCCCACACCGGTAAATACGGAGTAACCGCTGTGCTCTGTCGCGATATTACGGATCAGCTCCTGGATCAGCACCGTCTTACCAACGCCGGCACCGCCGAACAGTCCGATCTTACCACCCTTCTGATAAGGGCAAAGCAGGTCAACGACCTTGATACCCGTCTCCAGAAGCTCTGTCGCGGTGGACTGCTCCTCAAACGTAGGAGCTGCTCTGTGGATCGGTTCGTGCCCGACGTCCGTGGGGGCGGGCTTGTTATCGATCGGTTCTCCCAAAACATTAAAGATACGTCCCAGCGTGTTTTCTCCAACAGGAACCGTAATGGGAGCGCCTGTTGCCACCGCATCCATACCTCTCACAAGCCCATCCGTAGGACCCATGGAGATACATCTTACGGTATCGTCACCCAGATGCTGTGCCACTTCCACAGTCAGGTCGCCGCCCGTCTTGAGCGGAATCCTGATCGCGTCGTTGATCTCCGGCAGACTGCCCGTTGTAAACTTGATATCCAGCACGGCACCGATGATCTGAGTGATCTTTCCAAGATTTTCACTTGTTTTTCCTTCTGCCATCTTTTTTTCCTTTCGCACATATTATTTACGATATCGCATTTGCACCTGCGATAATTTCTGTTAATTCTTGCGTAATAGATCCCTGACGCGCTCTGTTGTACATCAGCGATAAGTGATCTATCATTTCCTCAGCATTGCTCGTTGCAGAATCCATCGCCTGCATTCTGGCGCCGTTTTCACTCGCAACCGCTTCCACAAGGCCGCCGTAAATCAGGCTGGTGATGTATTTCGGTATGATCATGTCAAGCGCCTCGTCGTCCCTGGGCTCGAAATTCATCATTGCCTTACTGCCGGTCTCCTGTGTGCTTTCTTCTACCTCAGCCGGTTCCACGGGAAGGAGTTTTAAAAGTGTCGGCTCATGCACCACCGTATTCTTAAAGCCCGTGTAAGCAAGATAGATCTCACCGATCTCTCCCGCCGCAAATGCGTCGAGCAGTCTCTTACTAAGCGCCATCGCATCCACATAAGAAGGCTCCTCAATAATGGCGGAATCTTCCTCCACGATCTCATAGCCGTAGCGTTTGAGGGCATCTCGCCCCTTCTTGCCGATAGCGTAGATCTTCAAGTCTTCCTTCTTCAGGCTTCCTTTTGTGATCAGCTTCACCACATTGGAATTATAACCGCCCGCAAGACCTCTGTTGGAAGTGATCACGATCACCGCCTTTTTCTGAGATTCCCCGGCCGTCAGATAAGGATGGTTCAAGCCGCCTGTCTTTGCCAGCATGGAGGTCACCGTCTCATACATACACTTAAAATATGCCTTCGACTGCTCCGCCCGCTGTTTCGCTCTCTGCAGTTTCACGGTAGAAACGAGTTTCATCGCCTTGGTAATCTGCTGGGTACTCTGAATACTGCCTTTACGCCTTTTTATGTCTCTCATTGAGGCCATAGCATTACCCTCCTAATTCGCTCGTTTTCTATTTGAACTGCGCCTTGAACTCCTCGATTGCCTTTTTCAGCTTTGCGTCAGTCTCGTCACCTATCTCCTTATTCTGCGCGATCGCGCTCGGCACCTCGGGATACTTGGTGTCAAGGAACTCAAAGAACTCCGCTTCAAATCTGGTGATATCCTCCACCGGAACATCGAGCAGATACTTGTTCGTCACCACATAGATGATGATAACCTGATACTGCACCGGCATCGGCTTATACTGCGGCTGTTTCAGGACTTCCTTGATTCTTTCACCCTGCGCAAGCTTCTCCTTGGTATCGGCATCAAGCTCGGAACCGAACTGAGAGAACGCTGCCAGCTCACGATACTGCGCAAGCTCGGTACGGATAGGAGCCGCAATCTTCTTCATCGCCTTGATCTGTGCCGCGCCACCCACACGGGACACGGAAAGACCCGCGTTAACTGCCGGACGGAAACCGGAATTGAACATCTCTGTCTCCAGATAGATCTGACCGTCCGTGATGGAGATTACGTTCGTCGGTATGTAAGCCGAAACGTCGCCCGCCTGCGTCTCAATGATGGGAAGTGCCGTCAGCGAACCGCCGCCGTACTCCTCGCTCATTCTCGCCGCGCGCTCTAACAGTCTGGAATGCAGATAGAACACGTCGCCGGGATAAGCTTCACGCCCGGGCGGTCTCTTTAAGAGCAGGGAGAGTGTACGGTAGGCAGCCGCCTGTTTGCTCAGGTCGTCGTATACCACGAGTACATCCTCGCCGTTCTCCATCCACTCCTCACCGATCGCGCAGCCGGAATACGGTGCGATGTACTGTAAGGGTGCCGTCTCACTGGCTGTTGCGGCAACCACGGTGGTATATGCCATTGCGCCGTACTCTGTCAGTGTTTTTACGATAGAAGCGACGGTGGAAGCTTTCTGACCGATCGCAACGTAAATACATTTCACGCCCTGTCCCTTCTGGTTAATGATGGTATCGATGGCGATCGCCGTCTTACCGGTCTGTCTGTCGCCGATGATCAACTCACGCTGTCCCCTTCCGATGGGCACCATGGAGTCGATTGCCTTGATACCTGTCTGTAACGGTGTATCCACGGATTTTCTCGTGATAACACCGGATGCAACTCTCTCAATCTTACGATATTTGTCAGTCTGGATCGGACCTTTGCCGTCGATAGGCTGTCCCAGAGCATTTACGACACGTCCAAGCATGCAGTCGCCTGCCGGAACTTCTACCACGCGGCCTGTCGTCTTTACGATATCGCCCTCGTTGATGTTGTGCTGGTTACCGAACAAAACCACACCTACGTTATCTTCCTCGAGGTTTAAGATCATACCGTAAACTTCGCCGGGAAACTCCAGAAGCTCGCCCTGCATTGCATTCTCAAGTCCGTGTACGCGAGCAATACCGTCCGCCACCTGAATGACCGTACCCACTTCGGATACTTCCAGTGCGGAGGCATATCTCTTGATTTGATCCTTAATGACTGAACTGATTTCTTCTGGTCTTAAATTCATGGATCATTCGCACCTTTCTTTTTATTTTTTATACCTGTACTTTTAACAGATCCTTCTGCAGCTCAGAAAGCTTTGTGCTGATGCTGCTGTCCACTACTCTGTCGCCGATTCGGATGACCATGCCCCCGATCAGGGAAGCGTCCACATCATAATGGATCTCCATGGACTGATACTTCGTGGTATCGAGAAGCTTTTTCTCGATTGCCTTATGCTGGTCACTTTTCAGCGGAACAGCGGTCGTCACCGTAGCGATGCCGATCCCCTTGTATTCCTTTACCTTCGTAACAAAGTAGGTCAGAATCTCGTCGATTTCTCTGTAGCGGTCCTTCGTGATAATGATAGTGAGAAAGCCAAGCAGCTCCTCCGATATCCTTCCCGCGAACACGTTTTTTGCAACCTCGACCTTTTCTTCCTTCAGAATCTTAGGATGATTCATCAGGCTGCCAAAATCCGCGTTTTCCGCAAGAACCGTTTGAAGCTGTTGGATTTCCTCCAACAGGACATCTACCTTATCCGTCTCCACCGCCAGATCAAACAACGCGTCACCGTATGTTTTTGAAATCAGCTTAGCCATGTGCTCTCACCTATTTCCTTTAGCGTTTCTTCCACCAGACTGTCCTGTACAGTCGTGTCGATCGCCGTGTTAACAACCTTGGCAGCCATCATGGACGCGAGCACTACCATCTCCCGCTTCACCTCGTCAGCTGCCTTCTTCTTTTCGAGCTCCGCTTCCACGCGTGCTCTTTCCAGAATCCCGGCTGCCTCATCCTTCGCATCGGCGATGATCTTGCTCTCATTAGCCAGAGCCTTTTTGCGTGCTTCCGCAAGGATCGACTCCGCTTCTTTGTCCACATCTTTCAGCTTTTTCTCGTATTCTTCCTTCAGCGTTCTGGCATTCTCCATGTCAGATGCCGCCGTATCCAGCTCATTCTTGATGCGTTCCTGCCGCTTTTCCATCATGTCCCGCACGGGATTGAACAAAAAATGCGATGCAATCAGAAAGAGTGAAAATACCGCGATGATCATCAACACGGAATCCGCAATGAGCTGCAAGTCGAGGTCAAACAGCCTCGGCGTCATCTCCGCGGACGCCATCACTAAATTCGCAACTGTCGCACTCAAGCGTTAATCCTCCTTTCGTTCCTCCTCACAAGTCTGCGCACTTGCTGCGCGGACCGTAAGAACACTTATTGTGTCTTCCGTAACGTAGTTACGGCAAGAGAGGCTTAACAAAGAGCAGCAACATTGCGATCAACAGACCGTACAGACCTGTGGTCTCGGCAACTGCCTGTCCTAACAACATCGTGGAAGTAACGTCAGACTTCGCGCCCGGGTTCCTACCCACTGCTGCCGCAGCATGTCCTGCCGCAATACCCTGGCCTACACCGGGTCCGATACCTGCGATAACCGCAAGACCCGCGCCGATCGCTGAGCATCCTAAGATAAAGTTGTTGTTAAATTCTCCCATTTTTGATTTCCTCCTTGTAAGTGATAAAATAATATTTCTTATTCTGTGGTACATGCGTCCGTGATGTATGTCATGGTCAGCATACAGAACACGTACGTTTGAATCGCGCCTGAGAACAGGTCAAAGTACACATGCAGCGCCGCCGGCCAGATGATTGCGATCTTTGCAAGAAGCGCGTACACCAGCGCCATCATAACTGTGCCCGACAGGACGTTTGCAAACAGACGCAGTGACAATGATATCGGCACTGCCACATCACCGATGATATTGATCGGCGCCCAGATCGGCCACGGATCGCACAGTCCCTTGATCACACCCTTTACTTTCTGATAACGGAACTTGTTAAAGTGGATCAGCGTAAAGGTCATGATACCCATTGGAAGGGTCACGCCGTAATCCGCCGTTGGGGGTCTGAGCCCAAACAACCCCGAAATATTACTCAGCAGGATAAAAATGAAGATCGTGCTGATGTAATTACGGAACTGCGGGCTGAACTTACCCATAACACCGCCGACCATTTTGTCAAGCATCTCCACTACCAGCTCGACGATGTTCTGGAAGGTTCCCGGCACATCCGATGCCTTTTTGACCGCGCGGCCGGCTGCAATGCAGAAAGCAATGATCACCAGCATAACGATCAGAACGCAGACATGTGTTGTCGTGATCCACACCGTCTGACCAAACAACTCATACGAAAAGACGCCGTGAATCATAAAATCAATGTCCGCAGCTCCGGACAGCAAAATTCCCTGTCCCATTCTTTCACCTCCTTCTCACAAGATTTTAATCGGGCAGGGAAGATTTATCTTCCTCTGCTCGCGGCGCGGGGCGCGTGCTGCGAAGCAGCAATATACATTACGCGCCACTGCGCATATTTTTACTGTGACTGCAGAAAACGCCGTCACACAATACTACCGTCAGAATCTTTGCTCCTTTCTCACGCGGAGCTTATGGATCAGCGGGTTTAAGTAGGCCGAAACCTTCATGCCCATATAGCCCGCAAACGTAAAGATCGGATTTGCAAACTTAGTAACAATGAGCAGCGCGAGCACCGCTGCCAGAATCAAATATCGGAGAATATTCTGTATACTCAGGCTTTTCACGGCTTCTTTTTCCGGCAGGTCAAGCCCCCTGTTTAAGGACCACCACATATGTACGGCTCCTGCCACCGCAAGTAAAACGCCGATCAAAAGCCCCAAGCTGTAAGTAATCTCTCCGGAAAAAATCAAAAGTATGATCTCAAAAATAACACCGTATGCCAAAATCCCCAGACAGAGCTCAAAAAGGGTCGGATCAATCTTTTTCTTCATCGTCATCCTTTTCACAGTCTTCATGCTTTTCTTCGTGCGCACCCTGTGTACTGCGCCTCCGCGTCCTCGCGGGCGTCTGATAGATTCTCCTCGCAAATCGGAAGACATTGGTAAAGCCTGCCAGTGCACCCACAAAAAAAAGCGTCACCATCCAGACGGAAGTGTTCAGCCACCTGTCCAGATACATTCCCACAAAGGAACACAGAAATATGGGAACCAGCATATTGACGCCAAACTGCGTGATCATCATCATCGCCTGATAGACAGTTCTATTGTACTTCAAAGCCATCGCCTTCCCAAATCCAACATTCCCTACAAGCCTAACAATAAAAGTATACCTTTTTTTGGTACTTTTGTCCAGACCCAGTTCAGTCATGAAACAGAAATGCCTTGCCGAAAATTTAATTGACAGCCCCTCTCCACAGTGATACCGTAGAAGAAAACAGAAAAACAGGGGAGAGCAGCGTATGAAAAAACCGATCCTATATCGTAAAAGACTGATCCCGGAGGAGTGCGTCCTATTAAAAGACGACCGGCTGCTTTACCGTGACGACGCGCTCATCGTGACAGCCTGGAATACCCTAAAGCCCCGCAAGGACATCCATCACGGCTGCTCCTGTTACTATCTGAATCAAAATATTAAAGTAAGCCGCTTTTACAACGAAGGCGGCGACCTGCTCTATTGGTACTGTGATATCGTGGAATATGACTATGACGAAAAGACCGACACCTACGTTGTCACCGATCTTTTGGCAGACGTGATCATCTACCCGGACGGCTTCGTGAAGGTGGTGGATATCGACGAGCTTGCCACCGCAAAAGACGCCGGGCTGTTGAGCGATGCAGGCTTAAAGACCGCGCTGCTTGCGCTCAACAAGTTGCTGCAGACCATCTATGACGGGGAATTTGAAAAGCTGCAAGAGCCGTTAGAAAAATATCTTTAATAAAAGATGTGTCCCCCAATTCTGTACTTCGGATTGATCCCATCAATAGGCGTACGAAAATAGACGCAGTTTCCGACATTGGTAGTGCCGCCCATAACTTCATCCGCCGCCTGATAACAGGCTGCGGTCGCTCTGCCTTCCCCGAGGGCGAGCGCCAATCTGCCGCTTGCCACAGGCGAAAACTGTCCCGATTGATAAATAACGCCCGTTACCGTATCCGGGTAGACCGAACTCAGCACTCTGTTAATGACAACAGAGCCGACAGCAACCTGACCGTTGTAGGGCTCAGCGCCCGCTTCACAGTAAATCAGATTTGCCAACAGATAACGATCCCCCTCCGCAAAACTCACCTCGGAAATATCACGCCAGCTCGACTGCGCCGCCAGTTCCGCCATCCGAATCTCCTCCGCCAGCTTTGCCCGCAGCGCCGAAAGATTCTCCTCCTGCTCTTTGATCTGCTGTTCGTAAGCAAGGGCGGCTGCTTCCGCCTCGGAGATCTGATCCGCCGTCGCATGCAAAGAACTGGAGGTCTGGCTGACAAGACCCGACACGCGTCCCTGCTCGGCCACCACCTGTACCCGGTAGTCGGAGAGCTCCTCATGGTTTTTTTCCTGCTCCGCCTTTGCCATCGAAAGCTCCTCCTGCTTTTGCTCCATCGCCGCCTGCGCTGCCTTGTATTCGTCGAGGACCTTTTTCTGATATGCCGAGAGCTGCTCGATATATTCATTCTTATTCAGAAAATCAGACAGACTTCCCGAAGAAAAAAACAGTTCCAGATAGAGATTGCTGCTGCGTTCGTAGGCAAACTGAATCTGCCGCTTCATGGTGGCATACTGCGCATCTTTTAAGGCGATCGCCTCAGCAAGGTCCTCCTCCACCAGCGCGATCTTTTCTTCCAGATCCTGAATTTCATCCTCTTTTTGAGCAATCTGTTCCTCCAGCTCATTCAGGTTATTGCTCACCTGCGTAAGCTCCGTATTGAGCGTGTTGAGGGCGCCCTGCAGGGAATCGTGCTGTTCATTCAATCCCTTCAGGTTCTCCTCCGTCTCGCCAAGCTGCTCCTCTGTCTCCCTTTTCCGCCGTTCTTCCTCCTCAATCTGCTTTCTGGTTTCCTCCGTGGCATGCACAGAGAGCGGCATCATGCCGCAAAGCAGAACGAGCGCCAGACAGGCGGCCATTTTCCCTTTTATTCCCATACTTTTCACTCCAACATATTGACCCTTCTTTGGTGCTTCTCCTCCCCGGAAAAAGGCGTGTCCAAAAAGATGTCCACAATATTGAGGGCAACCCTCTCTCCGATGATCGCCGCACCCATGGCAAGCACGTTCGCGTCATTGTGTTCTCTCGTCAGTCTCGCAGAAACAGGGTCCCCACAGAGCGCACAGCGGATCCCTTTCACCTTATTCGCTTTGATGGAGATCCCGATGCCCGTGGTGCAGATAACGATACCTCTGTCACACTCGCCCGACGCAACCGCCTTTGCCACCGCTTCCCCGAAAATAGGGTAATCGCAGGAGCTTAAATCCGGGCAGCCGAAATCCTTGTATTCCAGTCCCCTCTCCTTCAAGTGTTCCATCACCTTCTGCCGCAGTTCATACCCGCCGTGGTCACTTCCGATTGCTATCATGTTCATACCTCTCTTTCCTTTTTTTATACATCAATGATATGATATCCCGCTGCCTTCCTCAAACGATTCATCACCGCCGCACCCACGCCCTCGTCGTCGAAGTACTCGGACAAGATCAATTCCACGCCCTCGTCGTCGCACTCCCGCAGGATGCGGTAGAGCCGCTCCGCCGCCGCCTTGGCACTGCCTTTTTCGCCCATGCCAAAGTGCACATCCGCCTCGTAACGCTCCACCGTTTCGTCCGTGGCGATAACACCTGTTTTTTTATTCTCTGCCCGCCCTGCCAGAAGCCTTTCATTGATCGCTGCCGTCACTGCCGCCTCCGAACCTCTGACGATAACAAGCTCGCCTTTCGGCGCGTAATGCCGATACTTCATGCCGGGCGCTTTCGGAGCCTGTCCACTGTCTCCGCAAAGGAGGGTCTCATCCACCGCCACCTCGCCAAGTGCCACAGAAAGCATCTCCTCCGTGACAAAACCCGGACGCAGGAGCATGGGCGGTTCCACAGTCAGATCCACAATGGTGGATTCCAACCCCAGGGTAGCCTGTCCGCCGTCCAGGATCATCTCGATCCTGCCCTCCATGTCCTCCGCCACATAGGCTGCCGTGGTGGGGCTCGGTCTGCCGGAACGGTTCGCGCTGGGCGCCGCCACATAACCGCCTGCCGCCTGAATGAAATCGAGCGCCACATCGTGGACAGGCATCCGCACAGCCACCGTATCGAGACCGCCCGTGGTCTCCTTCGGCACCCTTTCTGCCTTTTTCAGGATCATGGTAAGCGGTCCCGGCCAAAAGAGGGAGGCAAGTCTTTTTGCCGTCTCCGGCACTTCCTCTACGATCGCCGGCAGCGCCTCCATGGCAGCGATATGCACGATCAGCGGATTGTCGGAAGGTCTACCCTTCGCCTCGTAAATCTTTTTTGCGGAAGCAGGATTCAGAGCATCTCCGCCAAGCCCATAGACCGTCTCTGTCGGGAAAGCGACCAGCCCTCCGGCTTTCATGATCTCCCCCGCCTCTCGAAGCACGGCAGCCCTGTTTTCTTTTGAAATTGCGATCACTTTTGTAACCATACTGCACTGTCCTTTTGTATCCCAAATAGATGGGGCCCGCCTGCTGCTTTATCCGCCGCTTCACGATTTTGCCGATCCGCTACCTGGTGTTCAGATATTCCAGCACCGCCAAATGAATTGCCCAGGCCGCCCTCTCCTGATAATGCGCCTGAGAGAGTTTTTGCGCTTCCTCGTAGTTTGACAAAAAACCGCACTCTACAATCACGATGGGTGTAGAAGTCTTTTTTAAGAGATAGTAGCTGTCGTTCGCCTTCGCCTGTCTGGCATTGTCGGGATCGACTTCCTTTGCCAATGCCTGCTGGATCCGCTCGGCAAGCGCCTTACTCTCCTCGCTCCCTGCAAAATAGAAGACCTGAGCGCCGTGCACATACTCCTCGTGATAGCTGTTTTGATGGATGCTCACCGTCAGCGCCGGCTTCTTTTCTTCTATGAGCGCCACCCTGTTTTTCATATCCTGCACTTTTTTATTGGAAATATTCTCATCATATAGCCCGGCGTCCGTCTCTCTGGTCAGCACCACATCCACATCCGCTGCCGTCAGAAACTGCGCGAGTTTTTTGGCGATCTGTAAGTTGATATCCTTTTCCAGACTGCCGTCAACGCCAACCTTACCGGGATCGGCACCGCCGTGACCCGCGTCGATCACCACACACGGGCGCTCCTTCTGTGTCAGCACCCTGCTCGAGGAGACAATTTTTGCTCCGCCCCGCACGATAAAACCCGCTGCCGCGATCATCAGTAAAAGCAGCAAAATCCTGACACCTTTGTCACATTTCCCCGATTCCATTCTCTCCATAATACCTTCCGTTTCGGAGTAAGGTTGCAGCCCCGAAGCCTTCATGCACTGCTCTCAGTGTATCTATATGAAGAAAGGATTCAGAAAATGTCCCAAAAATACCTGATCCGCCCAAATTCCGTGTCAGGTTCCGTTCATATAATCCTCGATCACATTCCAGACATCCGGCGTCTCAAACCCCAGCCGCCACGCCGCCACGCCGCCGATTTCATACTTTTCCATGATATTCAGCTTCACGCGGATAGAGTCCGCATCTTCCAGCCAAACCTGGCAGAAGCCTTCCCCGGATTGAAATTCCCCGTAATTCTGGCAGGTGGTCTCATCCCAGCGGATCGCGATATCGTGGTTTGCCACATATTCCTGTGCCATCTCCATACCCACCGCCTGACTCTGCACGCCGGTACCCTTCGTCTCCCAAATACGCGTATAAAAGGGCAGCGCGTTGATGACCTTATTCGCCGGCACCTGCGCCACCGTATTTTCAATGCCTTTCTCCACAAAACCGATAGAGGCGACGCTTCCCGCTTCCTTGCTGCCGTTGTAATGCTCGTCGTAACCCATAACGATTACATAATCCGCCACCACACCCTGCTCGGCCCGGTCATAGTGATCCGTGTGATCCATCGGTACATAATTGTCCACCGAAAGCACGATTCCATACTTCCTGCAAGGAACGGAGATTTCCCTGATAAACTGGATAAAGGGTTCCCCCGCATCCAGACTGATGTTTTCAAAGTCAATGTTGATACCGTCCAGTTGATACTCCTTCGCCGTCGCAATCAGATTGCGGATCAGGTTCCATCTGCTCGATGTTCGGGAAAGCAGCTCGTACATATCCACATTCGCGCTCTCCTCATTTACATTGCCGATCAGTGCCCAGACCTCCAAACCCATCGCGTGCGCCCGCTCCACATAATCGGTCGAAGCATAACTGGAAAACGCCCCCTCGTTGTCAGTGACCGAAAACCAGGTCGGAGAAATCACATTGAGCCCCTTAGTCTGCGCGACGACGCTCTCCAGCGTATCGTTGCCATCCACGCCGTAGATTCCGTGAAAGCCCAGGTTGATCTTATGATCGCGGGTGTTTGCCTTATAATCGGAAGGCATATTGTTCGGCGGCGGCGCAAGCGTCTCCGTCGTCTGTTCTCCCAGCCGCTTATTTTCCACATAACCGATGATGGAATCCTGCGTCTTTACCTTTGTCCAGTTTTCCATTTCTTCCAATATCACAACGTTATCTCCCTCGGAGACCTCCGTTAAGATATCGCTCTTGATGCCGCCCTGATAACGCACTTGTGTATCCTTTATGATGGGCGCGGTCTGCCGCTCCACCCCCTCCGTATAGATCTGCATACGGTTCGGTTCCGTAAACAGTTCATAAGTAAAATCAGAATACTGCTGCACAAAGTCCGCCTCGATATAGAGCACGCCGTCTTCGTAACGGGAAACCGCATAATCCAAAACCTTGCCGACTGCCTCAAAATCCGCACCGAGATCCGTAAAAGCAGTCGTTCCGATATCGACCGTCCACAGACCTTCCGGCATCGCGTAAACCAACAGTTGTGCCGCCTTATCTTCATAAAACCTGTCGTTAAAATATTTATGCACGGTGGCGATGTCAAAATAACATTTGTCATCAAATATTTTCGCGTGTTCTTCGATCCGCTCATCGTGTAAGATGATAGGGACGTCGTTTTCGCCCTCGATGCCAAAATATTCCTCCAGATCCGCTCTCTCCTTAGAATAAGAGTACTTTTCCAAGAGCATCGCGCCAAAGCCCGCCGCCCCGATGATAATGATCAGGACGATCGCGACGATCACCGGAATCACTTTTTTCATTTGTCCCTCCATGTCGGAGCATCTTTTTGCGACGGCACGCGAGCAAAATCTCAAATTTTGCTCTGTGATTCCGAGTTTGTGGCTCCGGCACAAACTCGCGATTGAAAAATAAGGTCATCAGACTTATTTTTCAATCTTCCGGCTCCTTTCCGACCGTCTGTCGTGAACGCCGACCAAGCAGGGAAGTGATTCCTTCCCTGCCCGCCGCGTTTACTACGATTATAACAAACTATTCCCTTTCAGTCATCAGTTTTTTCTAAAAAACGGCAGTCATTTTGCCGCATAGCGGGTTCCTACCGGCACATACAGTCGCCTCCTTTCGCCGCTGCCGTCCAAAACGCGTATGACCGGCCTCCATGCCCATCCTCCAAAAGGAGAACAAAAAGAAACTTAAAAAACGCAACCGTGATATACTAATGGCATATGTTATAAGAGGGCGGAAATTGTTTGGAAGACGTCTCTGACATGCAGATAAATTTGAAAAATAACTGTATAACCTACTCATTCCTTGTGAATTATAATTTGTGAATACTACGGAAGGAAATAAGAATGGTCTCCGATCGGGCGCGCTGCCCATAAGACTGTCCCTGCAAAAGAAATCTGCAAAGACACAGATGTTATTTTATGAAATTATGCAATCCCCCTCTCCCTGCGGACTATCAGAGGACATCTTGTAGTACAATTATACCCATAAAATGACAATATATGCAAGCATTTTCTAAAATTATTAAAA
>DETS01000029.1 GCA_002361735.1 Lachnospiraceae bacterium UBA3282
TTTTGCCCCTCCTCCAATTTACCATCAATAAACCATATATTTTTAATCATGCAGGGAAACACCGAATGTCATTGTACTGTATCACCACTTTCCCACAATGTAAGTACCGACAGGCATTTGACCGCTTTCTTCTATGCCCTGACAACTTACAATACAGGCAGCAAAATACGGCATGGGATAAGTTTTCACTTTTTATTGATTTATTACATTGTCACAACCCTGCAAGCAATACCGGCCTTTAATTTTTTCGTCTTTTTCATCGTCCTTCTGCTCTTTGTATTGCTTCAACTTTTTATAGGCTGTTGTCCTGCACACGTTCATTAGTTCCGCCGCCTGTGTGCCTGTAATCTCACCATTTATCCAGTTCTCACATATCAGGGATAAATTGTCTACCTCGATTGGCTTACGTCCCTTGTATTTCCCTTCCTGTTTTGCAATCTCTATTCCTTCCGCCTGTGCTTCTAAAATATAGGCGCGTTGAAATTCATAGATTGCACCGATAACCGTTATCATCAGTTTTCCCATTGAGGTGGATGTGTCGAAATTTTCTTTAAGCGATATCAGCTTGACCGACTTGCCGTTAAATTCCTGTATCAGTCTTAACAAGTCCTCCACACTCCTGCTGAGCCGCGACCAGTCCACAACGTAAACCACATCACCCTCCCTCACAAATTCCCTGAGTTTCTGCAGTTGTGTCCTTACGACATTCTTTCCGCTGGCTTTGTCTATGTACCATTTGGTTATCCCATATTTTTTAAGCATCTCCACCTGTCTTTCCTCGTTCTGCTCCGCTGTGCTTACACGGACATAAGCGATCATCTCACCTGCCATATGCCTGACCCCTCCTTTTTGTACATTTAGCCTATACCTTAAACATACACTCCCCATTACATCGGAATTGTCCATTTTACATTGTATTTTGTGTAAACTAAACATAAAAAATAAATATATACACTTTTTATTTTTAAGCACTTGTTAAAGTCGAAAAACAAAAGATACCGACTACAGCTTTTCAGTAATCGGTATCTTTCTGACCTTGCGACTGTTATTGTTCCCCGAAATCGTCCAATAACTTCTGTATCTCCACAAACTTAAATACCATCTGTGCAAATGCTTTCAACAGATATGCAATAGCGCATAAATCAATCAAAGCAAGCGAAACACCGCATAATACAATGAGTCCGTCCATGTTGACCTCCTTGTGAAAGGGGGTGTCTCCCGACACCCCCGCCCCCTGTCTTTACTGTTTCTGTTCTGTTTTCTTTGCCTCTGCTTTCTTCTCCGGCTTAGCTGTCTTGCCCTCCAAAACGGGAAGTACCACTTTATCACCTTCCAGTTTTGCCCCGCCGAACACCAGACCCATCGACAGGAACATTTTCAGCATATCCTCTGTCACGACCTTACGTTCCCACTTGGTAGAGATAACCTCATAGCCGCCGTCCGCCTTGCCGGTCACGATGTAAGCCACGTTTGCCACACAGTTTTCATCCTCTATCATAGGTGTGTAATTGTTTACATGGCGGTGTTCCATTAAATTTCTCATAAAGAAATTTTTGTCCAGCGCCAACTCCTCATCCTCTCCAACCACCAAACCATGAATCGGATCCCCTTTTAACAGTGCCGCCTTGATCTCCTTGGCTGTCATCTCAACGACCTCGCCTTTTTCCTTGTTCCAGAGTTCAAACCCGATTTCCCTGTTTCCCAACATTGTCCTCAATACCGCTACCTTTGTCATGCACATACTCTTTTCCTCCGTTTTCTACGTTTTTTTGTTTCATTTCTTAACTACAACTAAATTCTAACGCTGAAAAAATACGGTGTCTGTAGTGGGAATAGCCAGAGTTTACGCGCAATGTTGTACGAAGTGACGGCTGGCTTGTTTTCAACCTATCTTTTTCTTTTCATGTGTTTCCCTTTCCTCCCACGGTGAAATAATAACCCTTTTCCTGCCCCGTTTCTGCCAATCACGCGGGCGCGGCTGTTGGTGGATTTTTCCATATGTATAAACATATCCCGTATATCGCTGCTTATCTCCTTTATCACGCACACCGCATCAGCCGACAGGAAATCTTTCTGTGTCCCCAAGTCATTCTCCAATAACACGGAAACGGCGATCACTTTCTCCATGCCCTTCAAAATCCTCTCACATTGCACTTCCGACAATTCAATGCTCACTATAATCTGTCCTCCATGTAAAAATTTGATAAAACCGGGGTAGGTGAAAAGACCGCCCTCCTTCCTTATGCCGAATTGTCGTGACCGGCGCATAACTCCTGCCACCGTTGAATTATAATTGTGAAATACTTAGGTATTTTATGATATCAGACTGAAACCATGCCCTTGACGCGCTTGCCCATAAGACAATCTTTGTCTTTATTTACTTTTCCCATTTCCCAATTATCCCAGAGAGAATGTATTACAATCTAAGTTGACTGGTTACATAAAAATACCCTCACCTATCCCTGTTTTTATCAGGGTGTGAGGGTAACGCTGAATCGTCATAATGGCAACGATTTTTATTGTGTGCCTTATATCACAATATTTGGGTAATCTACAAGCCTAATATCTTATATGGTTGTCCCACGGTCTTATATTTTCGTGGCTCCAGTTTTATCACCAGTTCCCTATACAGATACCTCTTTCTATTTCCTTGCTCCCCATTACTTAAAACCATAGGTTTCTCTGTATCGCAATCAGGGCTACAACTTTACCATCACTTCCTCCACCGCCTATGATCAAAAATGGATTCGCGGACGGAATATCTACGCCAATATCGACAGACTGGTAGACAATATTTTCGCCAACTACCTCTCCCGCCCCGGCGTGCGCCAGCCCATCTTTACCTCCTACTGCGACGGCAGGAACGTGACCTGCAACGGTTTAAGCCAGTGGGGATCAAAATATCTGGGTGACGAAGGGTACACCCCGATCCAGATCATCCGCTACTACTACGGCAGCGATATGTACATCAACACCGCCGTGGCAGTCTCGGGCGTCCCTTCCTCCTGGCCCGGCTATAACCTGAACATCGGTGCCTCCGGGGATAAGGTGCTGCAGATTCAGCAGCAGCTGAACCGTATTGCCCAAAACTACCCCGCCATCCCCAAAATCACGGCGGACGGTATCTATGGACAGAATACCGCCAATGCGGTGCGCACCTTCCAAAGAATCTTTAATCTGCCGCAGTCAGGGATTGTGGACTATCCGACCTGGTATAAGATCTCGGAGATCTATGTGGGCGTGAGCAGGATCTCAGAGCCGGGGTGAGGGACTTCGGGGACTTCCGATCCGTTAAAATAATGATTGATACGATTCCATGATTTCCCCTAATGTTTTGATGTCATTTGTTCGATACAATATTTAATAAGCAGTTATCGAACGGTTCAAAAACGCACCTGTGACAAATCAATCTTAGGGGAGTATACGCCATGATTATCAAACATAATCTGACGAGCATGGGAGCTTTCTATCAGTCAAATATTACCGCTGTCAGCAAAGCCAAAACAGCCGAACATCTTGCGAGCGGCTATCGCATCAACCGCGCGGCGGACGACGCCGCCGGACTTTCTATCTCATCCAAAATGCGTGCGCAGATTCGCGGCTTGCATAAAGCAAATGAAAATGTACAGGACGGCATCGGTTTTGTGAAAATCGGCGAAGGCGGTATGCAAGAAATACAAGCCATGATTCATCGAATCCGCGAGCTTTCTATCAAGGCGGCTAACGGTACCAATACGCAGGAGGATCGTGCAGCGATTCAGTCTGAAATCGACGCTCTCTGTGCAGAGATCAACGGCACTGCATACAGGACTTCTTTCAATGAGCACTATATGCTTTGCGGAGATTCCGACAGAGTCATGGGAAGCGGCGGCAGTAAGGGGTCCGTGATTGATCCCGCTGTTTCTGATGCGCTCTCAAAGCGTGTTACTTACGGCGGTTCCGGAAATGATACCATGGGCGGCGTCATCTATAACCCTGACGGCACCTTCGTGATCTGCGGCAGCACCAACAGCGGCGATAAGGACTTAGATGGCGCAGGTTCCGGAGCGGGCGGATTGGCCGGATGGGTCACGAAAGTCGGGGCGGACGGCGAAGTTCTCTGGGCAACAAAAGTCGAAGGCGGAAGCAAAGGATTTAATTCCGTTGTCGCTACAAAAGACGGCGGATATCTTGCCGCCGGAGGCGACAACGGACGTCCGCTTCTGACAAAATTAGATGCCGACGGCAACATCACATGGACCTATGAGTTTCAGGGTTCCACCCATGACACCCGTGTCAACAATGCCTTTCTCATGCAGGACGGCAGCGGCCATGTGCTGCTCTCCATCCAGACTTTTGATTATAACAACATCCATGACGGAAACGGCAACCCTTTGGGCGGAACAGGGCTGGGCGGCAGGGACACGATAATGATGGTGATCGACCCTTTAGTCAACCCCAACGCAGATTACAATGCCTTTGAGAAAAAGGCATACCGGGTCGGCGGCGGCTCAAACGAGCAGATCTCCAAGCTCTGTCCCACTTCGGATGGCGGATACATCGGCGGAAACTATACGACTTCGACTGTTATAACACAGAGCAACAACGACGGCACCAAAAACAAGCCGCCGACAACAATCATCGGAACCGGCAGTCACCACGCCTATATCGTGAAATTTAACAAAAACGGAGACACCCAAAAGGTATTGCTTTTTGGGGATGACTCGTCGGGTCACAACAGCGGAGAAAATATCAGTCAGATCATAGAAACCTCCTCCGGAGAGTATCTCGTAGTCGGAGAAGCCGGGATTACGGATACTGTCGGATCGACTGCACCCTCAACTGACGAGAGCCGCGGCAAAAATATTTGGGTCATGAAGCTGGACAAAAACCTGAACCCGATTTGGAGCAAATCCTATGGCAGCAGCAAAGACGATTTCGGCCACTGCATCGTTGAAACGGTAAATGGCTATGTCGTTGCCGGGAAAGTGGGCGCAGTGGACGGAGATGTCACCCAAAAGCCCGGGCATAGCGGGACGAGCGCGTGGGCATTTATGATCGACAAAAATTCCGGCGATATGATTTGGGATGAAGTACACGGCGGAAGCGGAAGCGACTCTTTCAACACGATCTTTGAAGACGCAAACGGCGATATCCTGCTCGGCGGCACCAGCAGCTCCAACGACGAGGATCTCGCATCCAAAAACAAAGGCGGCTCTGACGCGTGGTTTCTCAAACTCGACGGGCTGACAGGCGGAAACGTACACTTACCGGACAGTAATAAGAGCGGCCATTCTAACACAAAAGTAAAATCTATCTATCTGCGGGTAGGTCCCTTCTGTGGGAACCGCTTTCAGATCGATTATGCCGATATGCGCATTTCGGCAGTCTTTGGCCGAAGTACCTTAGATGTAATGAGTCAGGAAGCTGCGGATAAGACAATGGTACTGTGCGACCGCGCCCTTGCGTATGTCTCTAAGGAGAGGAGCCGCTACGGCGCCTACCAAAATGCGCTCGAACATCTGTATAACGCAAATGCCAATACCTGCGAAAATGTTACGGCAGCCGACAGCCGACTTGCAGATGCCGACATAGCGGATGAGATGGTGGCATTTTCATGCACCAAAATTATTGAGCAGGTCAATTGGGCTATGATGTCTCAGGCAAATGCTGCACAGCAAACTGCGCTGAAACTGTTAGAGGGATGAAACATTTGCTTCGGGTTCCCAGTTCGGTTGGATCAGTTTACATAACTTATATTTTGAATCATTCCAACACTCTGCCAACAGAACTGCTCCGCAGGATATATTGTAAATCAGGGCATCACATTGTGTCAGACTTTCAATGGCTGCCAGATAATTTCTCCCTGCGATCCTGCCGTCTTTTTTATTCATCAGGTCGCTTACCTCTTTATAGGGATTATTTTTGTAATCATAAGATACCCTCTCCTGTTCAACTGATAATAAGCTGTCGCCAAAAAACTTCCGGAACATTTCAAAATACTCAGCATCTTCCGTTGCTAAAAATATCTTTTCGTAACCCAGTTTGTCTTTATAATAGATACATGCCTGTAAAAAGGTATCTGCGTCAACGATATTTTTTCGCCACTCTTTCTTTTTTATTTCTGCCGCTTCTTTTCGATAGTCTGTTCCTCTCATGACAACGCCCAATACTTTTCCTGATAATTCTTTTGGCATTTTCTCTTTTATATATTGCTTCGTTTCCGCATTCAATCTTACGATTTTTTGCAGATCATCTGCACGCAGCGGCTGTTTCCACCATTTCTCCTGATAGGGATTTATTTTTTCCTCCACCAAAACAATATCATTCTCCGTCGCAATGATCACATTTTTGCTCTCATAGGCTTCTCGCAGTGATACTTCTGAGACAGGTTCAAAAAAATATTCCCACATATTATCCTCTGCCGTATTCAAATATTGGTTTGGGTATGTATGCAGATTGACTACCGGGATATAACCTTTCTCCCTGATCCATTTAATATGTGCATAAGTAGATTTTATGATCGATACCAACCCCTCTTTCAGACATGAGTAATCCAAGATGACAATCGCTTTATCTTCTTTTCTATTTCCATATGTTTTTTTATTCCCGCACCACAAAAGACTATACATCATTTTTGTGCTCTGATAGATGTTGGCAATAGGATAGGAGTAGTAGTCACGATCAGACACCACAATACATACTTTGTTTCGTTTTTCCAAACATTTTACAAATTTGTAGAGAAACAGGCAAAACACTCTTTGCAAAAAGCCGAGTTTCCTGCCCTGTATCCAACGCTTCAACAATACCATACTCTTACCCGCAATCTGCTTAAACGGCAGCGTGCGAACCGTGTTTCCTTTGATAAAAAAACGCGCATATTGATCCAAAAACAGGCAGCGTTTTTCAGGACAGTATTTTTGTAGCAATTTTGCCAGGGCAATCGAATATTCCTCTGTCTCTACAAATACAAATTTGCGATATTGATTCAGTAAAGAAAAATCCAAATTCTCTTTTTCCAAAAAACGCTTTTCATAATCCAAAAAATCAGTCTGTTTGCTTTCGATTGCTATATTCTCTGCAAAACAGACTGAAAATAAAAATAGCCCATCTTCGTCAAGCACCGGGAAATGGACCCCCTCCGGAACCTGATTCGCATGGACGTAATCTCTCACTTTTATGAACAAATCCTCTGATATGGCAAAGGCTTTATTTCCATTTACCCCCCCCCCCTTTTTTTCAAATTCGTCATGTTCGATAAATATTGTGGGCAATTGACTATTTTGATCATGACACCTTTTCTCCTTTCTCATCCCTTTGCTTGTGGTTACCACGCTTTCTTCCGGCAAAAGGCAGATATCATTTTAGCACACAATATAATCGCTGTCCACTGCTCCCGCTCAGTCTTTCAGCGCCTGTCTTTCAGCGCCGTCAGCCGTATCACCGTCAGCGAATTGGCAGGCGCTTTATATTCGAAATTGTCCGTTATCGCCAGCTTACTCTCCTGCGGCGTCACCTTCATCTCCTTAAAACTGTTCGCCGCCTTCGGATCCGCCCCCGCAAGCACGGTCACATCCGCCTCCGGCAGGAAACACGCCATATCTCTGCCCGTAAGCACGATATGTACATTCTGCTCCTCCTGCGACACATTGACAAGCTTTAAGATCACATCCCCGTCCGCGTCCACCGCCGACTCATAGAGCGTCTGCTCCGGCGCTCCGGTAAGAAGTGTCTCCAGACTATATTCTCCGAAATCCTTACGGATCGGCAGTCCCTTATAAGTGTCCTGCGGCATCAGGGAGATCATGTCAAAGCATGCCGTCCCCGCCGGGATTTCCACCGCCAGACAGACGTGCCTGTTTTCCGTCACCTCCGAAGTAAAGGTTGTCTCAAATTTCTGCCATTCTCCCGTAACACCCTCTATCGTCTGCTGTGCATAAACCGTTCCGTCCTCATTGCAAAGGCTCACCGTCACCGTATTCACGGAACCGTCCTCGTATTATGTACCACCGCATACTGCGGATTGTTTTCATGCAAGGCGGTTCCGTCTTCGCTTCCGCTCTTCACCGAAAACTCCACAGCTTCATTGGTAACCTCCCAGCCATGAAGCTGTGCGTCCCTTGCTTCCATTCCATACTCGAAGGAGCGGTTCTTCACCAGTTCTGCGTACAGTCCGCCGTCCACAGCATAATTGATATCCTCCAAAAAAAGACCAAACAGGGTATCAGAAATCCTGTGGCTGTCATCCAGACCGCTGATATCCGTATTGACCAGATAGGCGATTCCCTCGATCCCCGCCGACCATGACCGCAGCACACAGACCGCAAGCCGACGCTTTTTTCCATCCGCTTATCTGTTTCTTCATATGATTTCCCCCGTTCAATAATTTACATTTTTCTAAAATACTTTAGAAATAATTATACCATTCTTTTCTGACACAGACAAGCAGACTTTGCCTTTCCTTACAAAATCCAACCTCCTTTGCGCTTCTTTATCCTCTGCACATAAAGCGGCCGCCCGGATGTCCTTCGACTTCCCGGGCGGCCAATTTTAGTTTACATAATATTTATGCTTCTTACTTCGTCAGCATCATCATAATCTCATTGCTTCTCGCCACAAACTTCGTCATCGCCTCGGGTTCAAGCGGCGCCTGCTGCAAGAGTGCCAGATCGTAGAGCTGCTCGCAGATCATCTTTACGTTCTCGCCGTCCTGATGCTCGATCACATACTGCACGAGCGGATGGTTCGCGTTTAGGATCAGCGTCTCCCCCTCCTTGCCGAACATCCCCATATCCATTCCCGGCATGGAGTACATCTTCATCATGTCCTGCATCCGGCGGGACTCCTCGGAGAGCGTGATCATGGAAGAAATCTTCTTGTTTTTCAGCTTCTCGATCTTCACCTTGATCTCGTCCTTCTTCAGGGCTTTCTTCATCAGCTTGGCGATTGCTTCGCCCTGCTCCTCCATCTCCTTTTCCGCTTTCTTGGAGGTTTTTGCCTTGAAGGTGTCCGTCAGATCGGCGTCGATACGCTGGAACTTAATGCCCTCGTTCTTCGCCTCAAGTTGGGAAACAAAAGGCTGGTCGATATTGTGGGTCAGCACCACCGCATCCATCTTTGCCGCCTTGAACATATTGATATACTGGCTCTGCTGCTTCTCATCGGTCACATAGTAGATGACCTTCTCCTTCTTTTCCTCCTCGATGGGCTCGCCATTTTCGTCAAGCACTTCGCCGTCCGCTTTTTCAGCATCCTCAACGACCTCGGCTTCTACTTTCTCACCGTTTTCGTCTACCGCCTCACCCTCGTTCACCTCGTCGGGGTCGATCTTATTGACTTCCAGGCACTCGGGCAGAGTCATATAGACACCGTCCAGATTCTTAAAGAGGATGTAGTCCGTCATCTTCTCGCAGAACTTATCGTCCTTTAAGCAACCAAACTTGATGAAGGGACTGATATCATCCCAGTATTTCTCGTACTCTTCCTTCTCGGTCTTGCACATACCTGAAAGTTTATCAGCCACCTTCTTGGTAATGTACTCGCTGATCTTCTTTACAAAACCGTCGTTTTGCAGCGCGCTTCGGGAGACGTTGAGCGGCAGGTCGGGACAGTCGATCACACCCTTTAAGAGCATCAGAAACTCGGGAATCACTTCCTTGATATTGTCCGCGATAAACACCTGATTGTTATATAATTTAATGGTTCCCTCAATGGACTCGTACTCCATATTGATCTTCGGGAAGTAGAGGATGCCCTTCATATTAAACGGATAATCCATGTTCAGATGGATCCAGAACAGCGGCTCCTTGTAATCTTGGAAGACCTTGCGGTAAAACTCCAGATACTCCTCCTTCGTGCACTCGTTGGGATGCTTTGCCCAGAGGGGCATGGTCTCATTCAAAAGTTCAGGACGCTTTTTGACTTTAAGCTTCTGCTCATCCTCCTCCTTCTCCTTCTTGATTTCCTCGATCACCTCATCGGTAGGAAGCTTTTCGTCCGCGGTAATGGTCTGGGTATCCGTGGTATTCGCCTTGGAGAGATAAATTTCCGTAGGCATGAAAGAACAGTATTTTTTGATGACTTCTTTCGCCTCATATTCATTACAGAATTTCAGGCAGTCCTCATTGATATGAAGGGTAATCGTCGTACCCACTTCCGTCCTGGTTCCGTCCTCCATATCAAACTCCGTGCCGCCGTCACAGGTCCAGTGC
>DETS01000026.1 GCA_002361735.1 Lachnospiraceae bacterium UBA3282
CGTTATGACCACTTCGATACGTCTCCATTTGCTCGAATCTGAAAATCTTTCAGGCAATCCAAGCATTTCTAGTATACGGCAGAAATGTCATAGAAGCAAGTGTTTTCTCAAAAGGTGATGCGGTTTTGCTTCCGACGCTGGATTTTTGTGATATACTATATAAAAAACGGAGGCACACATGACGCAGGACGAAAAATACATGAGAGAAGCCTTAAAACAGGCAAAAAAAGCCTACAATCTGGGCGAAGTGCCGATCGGCTGCGTGATCGTCTACCGGGACAAGATCATCGGCAGGGGCTATAACAGGCGAAACACCGACCGAAACACCCTTGCGCATGCGGAGATCACGGCAATCAATAAGGCGAGCAAGGCGCTGAAGGACTGGCGGTTGGAGGAGTGTACGCTTTATGTGACGCTGGAGCCCTGTCAGATGTGTGCCGGGGCGATCGTGCAGGCGAGGGTCACGGAAACCGTGATCGGCGCCATGAACCCGAAGGCAGGCTGCGGCGGTTCCATCTTAAACATTTTGGAGATGCCGGAGTTTAATCATCAGGTGATCGTGCGGCGGGGCATTTTGCAGGAAGACTGCACCAACCTTTTAAACACATTTTTTAAGGAGCTCCGCGAGAGGAATAAAGTCGAAAAGCAGCGTAAGCGGGAGCAGCCGCAGGAAGTCGGAGAAGGAGAAATGCGGAAATAGAAGTTGAGCACGCATTACAGAAATGGTATAATATACGCGATGGCAATGAGCGCTGCGCATACGTAAGATGAAAAAATGGCAGCTTGCTGACAATTTTTTCGGATTGCGGATGCATAGGGCGAAGTCCGCGAACGAGGAAAGCCAAAGGGTTTCCGAGTGTGCAGTGCATATAAAATAGAATAATAGAAACGGAGGGCAAAGAATATGAAAAGAATCGGAATGTTGACCAGCGGCGGTGACTGTCAGGCGTTGAACGCGGCGATGCGCGGCGTAGTGAAATGTCTTTCCTGCAGCGGTGAAGATGTGGAAATCTACGGATTTTTAGACGGTTACAAAGGAATGATCTACGGGGATTTCCGTATCCTGACGGGAAATGATTTTGCGGGTATCCTCACAAAGGGCGGCACCATCCTCGGAAGTTCCAGAACGCCCTTTAAGCTGATGCGCGAGCCTGACGAGAACGGTCTCGATAAGGTGGAAGCGATGAAGCAGAATTATTATAAATTAAAACTTGACTGTATGGTGATCCTGGGCGGTAACGGAACCCATAAGACGGCCAATATGCTTCGCGAGGAGGGGCTGAACGTGATCACCCTGCCGAAGACGATAGACAACGATCTGTGGGGCACGGATATGACCTTCGGCTTCCAGAGTGCGGTCAATATTGCAACGGACTGTATCGACTGCATCCATACCACGGCGTCCTCGCACGGACGTATCTTCATCGTGGAGGTTATGGGGCATAAGGTTGGTTGGCTGACGCTGAATGCAGGTATTGCGGGCGGCGCGGACATTATCCTCATTCCTGAGATTCCTTATGACATTGACAGTGTGATCAAAGCGATCAACGGCAGAGCGGCGAGAGGTTCCCGCTTTACCATTATGGCGGTGGCGGAGGGCGCGATTTCGAAAGAGGATGCGAAACTCTCCAAAAAGGAATATAAGGAAAAGATGAAGAACTATGCTTATCCGTCTGTTTCTTACGAGATCGCGGATCAGATTATAAAAAAGACCGGCATGGACGTGCGTGTTACGGTGCCCGGTCACACCCAGCGCGGCGGCAGCCCCTGCCCGTACGACAGAGTGTTTGCGACCAGACTCGGTGCAGAGGCAGGCAAGCTGATCCTGCAGGGCGAGTACGGCTTTATGGTGGGCTATAAAAACAGAGAGATCGTGAGAGTGCCGCTCGAGGAAGTTGCAGGCAAGCTGAAAATGGTATCACCCGACGCAACCATTGTACAGGAGGCGAAGATGGTAGGGATCAGCTTCGGAGACTAAAAGAATCGCAGGAAACTGCGCTGACATGGAGGAATCATGTCATATACTGCGTTATATCGGAAGTTCCGTCCCGGCCGCTTTGAGGAGGTAAAGGGACAGGAACACATCGTTACCACATTACAAAATCAGATCAAGGCGGATCGGATCGGTCATGCTTATCTTTTCTGCGGAACCAGAGGCACGGGAAAGACCACGATCGCAAAGATCCTGGCGCGGGCGGTAAACTGCGAGCATCCCGTGGAGGGCAGCCCCTGCGGGGAGTGTGCAAGCTGCAAGGCGATCGCGGCGGGCACAAGCATGAACGTGATCGAGATCGATGCCGCCTCCAATAACGGCGTGGATAACATCCGCGAGATCGTGGAGGAAGTTTCCTACTCTCCCGCGGAAGGCCGCTTTAAGGTCTACATCATTGACGAGGTGCATATGCTTTCCATCGGCGCTTTCAATGCGCTCTTAAAGACGTTGGAGGAACCGCCTTCCTACGTGATCTTTATTCTGGCGACCACGGAGGTGCATAAGATACCGATCACCATCCTCTCCCGCTGCCAGCGTTATGATTTCCGCAGGATTACCATTGATACGATCGCGGGGAGACTGCGGGAGCTGATGGATCAGGAGGGCGTGCAGGTGGAGGAGAAGGCGCTCCGCTATGTGGCGAAGACTGCGGACGGATCCATGCGCGACGCGCTAAGCCTGCTGGATCAGTGTATTGCTTTTCACTACGGCGAGGAGTTGACCTACGACAAGGCGCTTGATGTGCTGGGGGCGGTGGATACGCAAGTGTTCGGCAGACTGTTTGACTGCATTCTCAAACGGGATGTGACGGGCTGTATCGAGCTTTTGCAGGAGGTTGTTATGCAGGGGCGGGAACTTACACAGTTTGTTGCGGACTTCACCTGGTATCTGCGCAACCTTATGCTGCTTAAGTCCGCCGATGACATCGAAGATATCATAGATGTGTCTTCGGATAACCTCGTCGTCATGCGTAAGGAAGCGGAAGCGGTGGAGATGGGAACGCTGATGCGCTATATCCGTATCTTTTCGGAATTATCGGGACAGATCCGCTATGCGTCTCAAAAAAGAATTTCAATCGAAATAGCGTTAATAAAATTATGCAGACCCGACATGGAGAAAGATATTGACTCCGTGGTGGAGCGGGTCAGGGTGATAGAAGACAAACTGGAAAATGGGGTTGCCGTTGTTTCTTCCGGTGTGTCGGACGGCAGCGGAGAGTATGCGCCGCAGGCAAAGAAGGAGAGACCGCCCCTGCCCAAGGCAATTCCGGAGGATGTGCAGGCTGCGGTGGAGCGCTGGGCGGATATCGTGGCAAATACGGCTATGCCTATGCGGCAGTATTTGCAAAAGGCACATCTGACATTAGGCGGGGACAGCAGACTGCTCGTGATGGTGGAGGATGGTCTTGCCTCCGATTATTTTTTGAAGCAGGAGGGGCATAAGGAGATTCTGGAACAGCTGTTGTCCGACGCCGTGGGCAAGGAGATCGACGTGACGGTGCAGACGGTGCCGAGCAGAGAAGCGTTTGAGCAAAATTATGTGGATCTTTCACAGCTCATTCATATGGAGATCGAGGAAGAATAGGTGAATGCCCAAAATACGGACACTCTCCGTATAGAATATTAAGAAAGGAACAATGAATCATGGCGAAAAGAGGCGGATTTCCGGGCGGCGGTATGCCCGGCAACATGAGCAATCTGATGAAACAGGCGCAGCGGATGCAGCGCCAGATGGAGGAGAGCCAAAAGGAACTGGAAACGAAGGAATTTACCGCAAAGGCAGGCGGCGGCGCGGTGGAAGTGACCGTGACGGGCAAGCGCGAGCTGACGAAGGTAAAGCTCTCCGAGGAAGTTGTGGATCCCGACGATATCGAGATGCTTGAGGATCTGGTGATGGCGGCGACGAACGAGGCGCTGCGCATGGCGGAAGAAGCGAACGCCGAGGCGATGAATAAGATGACAGGCGGGCTTAATCTGGGCGGAGGTCTGCCGTTCTAAAAGCTCATGCAGACAGATTGCCATCATAGTAAACGGAGTGAGCGTTTCGGCGGAAAGGTTGCGTTTTTTCTGACATGGAGCTGTACAGCGGACACATCAATAAGTTAATAGAGGAATTGGCAGGACTGCCCGGCATTGGGCATAAATCGGCGGGAAGGCTGGCTTTTCATTTGATCAATATGCCGAAGGCACGGGTGGAGAGGCTGGCAAAAACGATTTTGGACGCAAAGGAAAATGTTCGCTATTGCAGCGAGTGTTTTACTCTGACAGACAAAGACATTTGCCCGGTCTGCGCGAATGCCAACAGGGATCACGGTCTCATCATGGTGGTAGAGAATGTCAGGGATCTGGCTGCCTATGAAAAGACAGGAAAGTATACGGGCGTCTATCATGTGCTGCACGGGGCAATCTCTCCCATGCTGGGGATCGGTCCGGGTGATATCCGCCTGAAAGAGCTGATGCAGCGGCTGGAAGGCGATGTGCGGGAGGTCATCATTGCCACCAATTCCAGTCTGGAAGGAGAGACCACGGCAATGTATATCAGCAAACTGATCAAGCCCACGGGGATCCGGGTGACAAGGATCGCCAGCGGCGTGCCGGTGGGAGGCGACCTTGAGTACATTGACGAGGTGACGCTTTTGCGGGCGTTGGAAGGGCGAGTGGAGTTATAGCATGTGAAAAAGGAGGATTCATAACATGAGTATCGTACAGGAGAAATTCGGCGTGACGAAAACGGGCGAGGAGGTTTTTCTCTTTACCTTAAAAAATAAAAATGGCGTGGAGGCGAAGATCACTAATTTCGGTGCGGCGCTGGTCAGTCTGTATGTGCCCGACAAGGATGGCAGGGTGGAAGATATCGTGCTCGGCTTTGATACGCTGGAAGGGTATTTTACCAATGACAGCTTTTTCGGCGTGACCATCGGCCCCTCCGCAAATCGTATCGCGGGGGCTGCCTTTGAATTGAACGGAAAGAAGTATCGGATTGCGGTCAATGACGGCGAGAACAATCTGCACAGCGATATGACTAACGGCTATCATAAGCGCGCCTGGGCAGCCAAAACGGAAGGGGACGAGCTGGTTCTTTCGCTGGAAGGGAAGGACGGCGAGATGGGTTTCCCCGGCAATAAAAAGATTACCATGATTTACAGTCTTTCGGAGGACAACGGGCTGAAATTGAAGTATCATGCCACGTCGGATGCAGACACCATCATCAATCTGACGAACCATACTTATTTTAATCTGGCAGGTCATAAGAGCGGCAGTATTGAAGGGCAGCAGCTGCGTTTGAATGCGAGTCATTTTACCTATGTGCTTCCGGGAGCGATTCCCACGGGCGAGATCAAGCCTGTGGCCGGGACGCCTTTGGATTTTACGCAGATGAAGGCGATCGGTAAGGATATTGGAGCGGATTGCGAGCAGTTAAAACTTGTGCAGGGCTACGATCATAACTTTGTCGTGGACGGTTACGACGGCACGATGCGCCAGATCGCGGAGGCGGCGGATGAGAAAAGCGGTCGCAGGATGAAGGTTTTCTCCAATCTGCCGGGCGTTCAGTTTTATGCGGGCAACTGCATAGCGCCCCAGAATGGAAAAGATGGCGCGCATTACGAGCCCCGCTTTGGCTTTTGTCTGGAGACGCATTACTATCCCGACAACATTCATCATCCGAATTTTCCGCAGGCAGTTTTCGGACCGGGTAAGGATTACGAGGCGGAGACGATTTATCAGTTTGTTTAAAAGCATCGCGCTTTTCACCAAATTGTGCGGGATCCCTATGCTATACTGTACGAAGCTTTTATTGTGTCATACATAAAGGCTTCGTATTTTTTTACGCCGGTTTGTAACGGCAGGCATGTTGATGACGCAGCGGGTAGAAAAAGTGTTCCGATTGCTGCAAATTTATTATGAGGTCGGGTATGGGCGCTAATTATGCTATTTATATTGAAGACTACGTATTGTCGTATCTAAAGCGGGAAGTGGATTCTCTGGAGTTGTCCGAGATCTTTTTTTATGGAAAGCGCGAAAATGGAGGCAGAAAATTCCTCGTCTACGGGGCGGGACGCAGAAAAGAGATTGCAGCTTTTGCAGGCTATGAGCTGCTTGATGAACTGGTATGTCGTCTCACTCAGGCAGGTCCCGTATTTATGGTGAGGGAGAAAAACGGCGACTATAAGACGAGCGGTTTTCAGACTTTTTATGCCAACAATGAGGCGATGCAGAATTACCTGATCGAGTGGACGGGCATTGAGGAAGTGCACGGTCTGACGGCAGTGAGTGAAAAAGAAAGAAAGACGGCGGCGCTGAATGAGCCTTTTACAAAGGAGGAAAAAGGCCGGGCGGGCAGTGCGATGTCTGCACAGCTTTGCTTGATCCTCGTAGTACTGGTGGCAATCGTCATAGTTTCCACGAACAGTTATCGGAAAATGGAACATTTGAACCGGTCGGCAAAGGAGGTCTTTTTTGCCATAGAGAATCAGGAAGCGGGGCAGGAGAGCGGGCAAAAAGGAGAGCAGAAAGATACCGTTACAGACGAGGCCGGGCAGCAGGAGAAAGGGACAGAAGTTTTGGTGGAGCGGGATACGGAGGCGGAAAATATTTCCGTGGAAGATGCCGTGCGCGCGGAAAATGCCGCGCGAGAGGAGAATGCCGATCGGGCGGGAGAAGATTCGGGAGATGGTGGAGAAACCGACGCTTCGGCGGTGCAGACGGGAGAGGATCCCACAGTGGATTCTGACGTATCGGAGCAGAGAGAAGAGCCCGCAGCGGATTCTGACGTAACGGAGCGGGGAGAGGATTCTGCGGCGGGTTCTGATACAGTAACGCAGGCGGAGGATTCTTCCGAGGAGGCGCTGTCCAGAAACATCACCAGATATTATGAGGTGGAGCGGGGAGATACGCTCTACACCATCAGTGAAAAAATTTACGGTGATGCCTCGCGGGTGGAGAAAATCTGTGAGGTGAATGCCATTTCGAATCCCGATAAAATCAGTGAGGGACAAAAAATTATACTTCCCTGAAAAAATATGGTATACTCTTTCTATATAGAAAAACCGAGGAATATAAATGGTGAGCGTCAGAGATTACTTTAAGAAAAAAGAGCGGCTAAGCGAAGATAAACCGCCCAGAATCAGCTACAGAGAAAGAATAAAGAGCCATAAGTTTACCGTTTTTTATCGCATTTTTCTGGTGTTGGTACTAATGGCGGCAGTGGGCGCGGCGCTTTATTTACAATGGAAGAATAGAGTTTATACAGAGAGTGTGGAGATTTCCAGCGTGGAGGTCAAGATTCCGTCAGATGCTTCGCTCATGCCTTTTGGCGCGTATCTTCTCACCTACAGTAAGGATGGCGCAAGCTGTATGGACACGAAGGGAAACGCAGTGTGGAATCAGACTTTTGGTATGCAGAATCCTATGGTGGATATGAACCAGAATGTGGTGGCGATCGGAGATTACAACGGCCGCGAAATTTATGTGATGGATACGAATAATCTGCTGGGCAGAATTACCACGAACCGCCCGGTACGTAATTTTTGCGTATCCAATTCAGGCGTTGTGGCAGCAGTATTAGATGACACGGATATCACATGGATTTATCTGTATGACGCGCAGGGAAATGAACTGGCGTATTTTCGTACGACTATGAAGGAGAGCGGCTATCCTATCAATATTGCCATCTCTCCCAGCGGAGAGCTCGTGTGTGTCTCCTATTTATACATAGACAGCGGCAAAATGAAGTCCAGCGTTGCCTTTTATAATTTTGGAGCAGTCGGGCAAAACAGCACGGACAATTACGTGAGCGGTTATGATTATATTGACAGCGTGGTGCCCTTTGCCAAATTTTTGGATAATAAGTCGCTCTTTGCAGTATCGGATGACCGCATCATGTTTTTCGGTGGGGCCCAGAAACCCGTCACTGCGGCGGAGAGTTTGTTGAATGATGAAGTGCGGGGCATTTATTACGGAAGTGAATATGTAGGGCTGGTGTTTAACAGTAAGGAAAGCGGCGGCAGATATCGTCTGGACGTGTATCATAAATCGGGAACATTCCGACAGTCCATTGAATACGATATAGACTGCAGAGATATTTTGTTTTATGAAGATCAAATCATTATTTATAATGAAACGGACTGCCGGATCTATAGCAGCAGCGGGACACCGAAGTATGCCGGTACCTTTGCGAAAACGGCGTTGATGCTGATACCGCAGAAAGCGTCCTATCATTATATGATAGTGACACCAGATTCTATTGATACGATAGAACTCAAATAAAGATGAAGGCTTTACGATATGAGGAGCTGCGATCTTCGGAAGAGGAACATGAGACAAGAGATGATTGATTTCGCCTTTACGGCGGTTATATTATTGTTGCTGATATGGAGAGTGCGGCGCGGGTTTGCCTGCGGAATGATGCAGGAGATCGCAAACATTTTATCGGGAGTGATCGCTTTGGTCTGCGTCGTTCTGATCCTTTTTGCAATCAACAGTGTGAAGGGAAAAACGATGCACGTTTTGGCAGCCTGTATCGTGGCGTTGATTCTGCTTGGAATTTGTTTTAAGATATGCAGTCTCATATTCCGACCGCTTCTGGCAGTTGATAAGATTTGTATTGTAGGTGGCATCAATAAATTCCTGGGTGCGGTTTTAGGCGCTGCAGAGGCAATTTTGCTGGCTTTTTTGCTGATAAAAGCGTTTGGTTATTTCGGGATTTTCGTTTTCTGATTTTTTGTCTCAAAAATTTCAAAATTTTTCCCCAAAACCCGTTGACAGGTGGAGAATCTTTTGCTATTATATTTGAGTCGCTCCACTGAGAGCAGAAGTAAATTTGCTCCGCAAATTAACTTCACGAGGATGCAAGCATCCTCTCCGAGTAAATTTGCAACACACTGAACCTTGACAAATAAACAGT
>DETS01000011.1:0-93523 GCA_002361735.1 Lachnospiraceae bacterium UBA3282
AAATAAAATAATTGTTCTGATCAAATCGCTACTCTCCAAACATTCTTCTGATAAATTCGTGGGTCTGCGCCTCTACCGCAAGAATTTCCTCCACCGTAGGGCTTTCCACGTAGCTGTGCGATTCCATAGCTGCCTGAATCAGTTCCGGAATCTGTAAAAACTGAATTTTTTTCTGTAAAAAGAGTGCTACCGCCCTCTCGTTTGCCGCATTGAAGACCGTAGGCATCGATCCGCCCCGTTTTCCGGCTTCGTACGCCAGCGCCAGCCCCCGAAAGGTCTCCGTGTCAGGCTTCTCAAACGTAAGGCTTCCTAGTTTACATAAATCAACGCGGTCACCTTTCATCGGTCGTCTGTCCGGATAAAAGAGCGCGTACTGGATGGGCAGCTTCATGTCCGGCACTCCCATCTGTCCCACGATCGCACCGTCCGCAAACTGCACCGCCGAATGCAGGATGCTCTGGGGATGTACCACCACCTCGATCTGCGAGAAATCCACATCAAAGAGCCACTTTGCCTCCATTACTTCAAGCCCTTTGTTGCAAAGGGAAGCAGAGTCTATGGTAACTTTGGGGCCCATATTCCAGTTGGGATGCTTAAGGGCTTCCTCCGCAGTCATATCTGCGAGTTCCTCTCTGGTCTTACCCCGGAAAGGACCGCCCGAAGCGGTAAGCAGGATTTTTTCCACCTGCGAACGCTTCTCCCCGTGCAGCGCCTGAAAAATGGCGCTGTGTTCGCTGTCCACAGGCAGGATGGAAACCTTCATCTCTCTGGCAAAAGGCATAATGATATGCCCCGCCGTCACCAGGGTTTCCTTATTTGCCAGAGCGATATGCTTTCCCGCCTCGATTGCGGCAATGGTGGGTCTGATTCCGATCATTCCCACAATGCCGGTAACCAGGGTATTCATCTCCTGCTCCGTCGCGACTTCTAACAGCCCATCCATACCGCTGACTATGCGCACGGGCAGATCCCTCACCCGTTCCCGCAGATCAGCCGCGGCAACTTCTTCCCAGAGGGCGGCAGTCTTTGGCAAAAACTCCCTGATCTGTGCCTCCATAAGCTCCACATTGGAATTTGCCGCCAGAGACACCACCTGCAGATCTTTTTCTTTCCTGACGATTTCCAGCGTCTGCGTCCCAATCGAACCTGTAGAACCCAAAATACCAATCTTTTTCATCTTTTGTCCCCCAACTAATAGTTTGTGATCAGGCTGATGCCGATATAGACGATCGGCGCTGCCACGATCACGCTGTCAAAACGATCCATGATCCCGCCATGTCCCGGTATCAGCTTCCCGTAGTCCTTGATCTCATGATCCCGCTTTACCGCCGAAGCTGCCAGATCTCCTATCATGGACACAAACGCTCCCGCCGCGCCAAGCACCGCCGCAAAGGGCAAAGCCAGCGTGATTCCGGTATAAACGTTGATCACAAAGTGCGTGTATATCACAAACAGGACTGCCGCGCCAAGCACGCCCCCTATCGCACCCTCCACCGACTTTTTCGGGCTTAATTTCGGCGTCATCTTGTGTTTCCCGATCAGCACGCCTACACAGTAAGCGCAGGTGTCGCTCCCCCAGGAAGCCAAAAACACGAACCACACCAGATAGATACCGTCGTCAAACCCTTCACGAAGCAGATAGAGAAAAGATAACATCACCGGTCCGTAAAAGAACGAAAACATCGCCGCCATGATTTGATTCGCATGGTACTTCGGAAACGTAAACACATAGACGAACAAAAAGGCAAGAAACGCCGCCACGATCACCATCATCATTGCCGGATAAACCAACGCCATGTCTCTTGCAAGCGCCAGCCCGATCATCCCGTAATACACAAGCGTCATCACCAGACCTAAAATAACCGGAGCGCTTGGATTCACAGCTTCTCCGCGCACCTTACAGGCTCTCGTCAATTCCTGATAAGCTGCCATGGAAACCCCGAAAAGAACCACTGCCATCAGCGCGCCGCCGGTCAAAAAAACCAACAATGCAATCGCCACCAGCGCAATGCCACTCAATAATCTTGTACGAAACATAGCGCCTCCTATTCCTTGACCAGACCGTATCGTCTGTCCCTCTTATTATATGCCTCCACAGCCTTTTCCAATTCTTCTTTTGAAAAATCAGGCCAGGCCACGGGTGTAAAATAAAACTCCGTATAAGCGAGCTGCCAAAGCAGAAAGTTTGAGATTCGCTGCTCATTGCAGGTGCGGATCAAAAGATCGGGCTCCGGAATGCCCTCCGTATCCAAAGCCTCCCCAAAGCGCTCCTCCGTGATCCTCTCCGGGGCGAGCGCTCCGTCCTGCACCTGTTTTGCCAGCTTTTTTACGGCGCGCACAATTTCGTCTCTGCCCCCGTAATTGATGGCGATCTGAAAATGCAGCCCAGTATTGTCCTTCGTGGCTGCCTCCAGTTCCCCGATTCGCTTTCTGATATCCTCATCCAACCGGGATTTTTCCCCGATCACGCGCACACACATGTTATTTTTTGCCGCCGTCTTTAAACAGGTCTTCATATAATTCCGCAAAAGCCCCATCAGCGCATCCACCTCGTCCGCAGGGCGGTTCCAGTTCTCCGTGCTGAAAGCATACACCGTCAGGTACTGTATCCCCATGCGGTAAGCCTCCTCGCAGATGACCTCCACTGTCTTCGCACCCTGTACATGCCCATAGTTTCTGGGCATTCCCTTACTCTTTGCCCATCTGCCGTTGCCGTCCAGAATAATGGCGACATGCCGTGGTATCTTCCTCGCCTCTGATGTCATATCACCCATACTATTTTAGCCCTTCCTGCCGTCCATCCGTTGAATATATTATGTAAGCCTCTAAACGGAAAGGGGCAACAGAATCTCCCATTCTGTAAGCCCCTCAAAACTCCATTTCTAATAATCCGGCACCGCCTGAACCGTTACACAGTCAGAATCTCTTTGGATTTCTCATCGATCAGCTTATCCACATCTTTGATAAACTTATCGGTCAATTTCTGCAGCTTTTCCTCCAACTCTTTGATCTCATCCTCGGAAACCTCGGTCTTTGCCAGCTTTTTCAAAGCATCGTTGCCGTCCCGTCTGGTATTGCGGATCGCCACCTTATTCTCCTCGCCCCGCTTTTTGATATCCTTTACCAGCTCCTTACGGCGCTCCTCCGTGAGTTCCGGGAAAACCAGACGAATCAGGGAACCGTCGTTTGTGGGTGTGATGCCCACATCCGATGCCAGAATCGCCTTTTCGATTTCCTTGATCAGACTCTTTTCCCAAGGCGCAATCTGTAAAATCCGTGCTTCGGGAACCGTGATATTCCCCACCTGCTGGATCGGTGTGGGCGTCCCGTAATAATCCACCTTAATCTTATCGAGGACATGGGGATTCGCGCGTCCCGCACGGATCGTACCCAGATCGTTTACCAGAAAGTCATAGGACTTCTGCATTTTTTCCTCATAAGGCTTTAATCTCTCGTCCATACTTACCTCCGACTGCCTTTTTTCTGTATCATACGGCTACACAGTCACCTTTGTGCCGTTAAATTCACCCTTCACGGTGTTGACGATGCTGTTTTCCTCATTCAGTCCAAACACCCACATGGGCATCTTATTGTCCCGGGCCAGAATGGATGCCGTCATATCGACCACCTGCAGATTTTTCGCAATCACCTCATCGATCGAGACCTCGTCATATTTCCCGGCATTCGGATTGCTCCGCGGATCGTCGTCATAGACGCCGTCCACCGCCTTTGCCAGAAGAATCACATCCGCATCAACTTCAACAGCACGCAGCACTACTCCGGTATCCGTTGAAAAATAAGGATGCCCTGTCCCTCCCGCAAAGAAGACTACCATATTTCTCGCAAAATACTTGTTTGCCCTGTCCTTAGAAAAAAGCTTCGTAAAAGAGCCGCATTCAAACGGGGTCAGAATCGACGTCATCATGCCCACAGAGCGAAAAATTTCCGACACATAAATGCAGTTCATGATCGTAGCAAGCATTCCGATCTGATCCGCTTTCGTCCTGTCGATGTTCTCGCTGGATCTGCCGCGCCAGAAATTACCGCCGCCGATCACAATACCGACCTGAATCCCGTCGTCCACAAGCTGTTTTACCTGTACGGCTACCCCTCTCACCGTCTCCTCGTCAAACCCGGTCTTCTTCTCGCCCGCAAGGGCTTCTCCGCTTAACTTCAAGAGTATACGCTTCATATTATACCGCTCCCCTGTGTACCCGGATTTTTCTTTCCCGAATGCTCTGTCGTATGAGACCCTGCCTTATTTTTTCTTCTTGAATTCCTCGAAGAAGGAGGTCGGATTCACATCCGCATAGCACTGGGAACACATACCCTCGATCACCGCACCGTTGTTGATCTGCACGGACTTGGACTTGATGTTGCCCATCACGATTGCCGTGGTATCCAAAATAACGGGACCCTGTACGTCGATATCGCCCTTAACGGCACCTGCAACCACTGCACTGGTAGCCGTGATGTTACCGATCACGACGGAGCTCTGTCCGATCTTTACGCTGCCGGCACTATTCACTTCGCCGGTAATCTTAGCGCCCTCGGCAAAAATCTCAGCCGCCTTGGAATTACCCTGGATCGTACCCGTGATATTGAGCTTACCCAGAATATCCAGATTACCGTTTACCGTACCGATCAGTTCCATGGAACCCTCAGATACAATATCACCTGTTATTGTCATGCCTTCCGTGACAACTGCCGTCTCATCTACCGCTACGCGGTTTGCCTGTACCTCCATTGCTTTTCCTTTCCCTCCGCCATTCTCCTCTTTCTCTGCGGTTGCTTCTGCTAAAATTTCCTCTGCCATTTCAGGTTCTGCCTCCTCTTTCTTTTCTTCAATTACTGCTTCTGCCGCCGGTTCTTCGATCACAGGCTCCTCGATCACGATTTCCTCGGCTGCCGTATCTTCGATCAGGGCATCTTCGATTGCCGGTTCTTCCGTCAGAAGGTCTTCCAGCACCGGATCCGCTGCCAAAACTTCCTCAACCACCGGTTCCGCTGTCAAAACTTCTTCGACCACCGGCTCTGCCGCAGGTGCGGGCTCCGCTTCCGGTATTGCCCCAAGATCTCCCATCTCCTCGATCTTATCCAGCATACCGCTCAGATCCATGGATGCAAGCGCATCACCGGCATCCGGCTTTCCCGCAGCTTCTCCGGCTTGTCCCTGAGCCGCCATCTCTTCTTCGGGCATCAGCTCGTTGACCGCCTGGGATAAGTCGTCCTTCAAATCCGTAAAAAATCCCATTCCCTAATCCTCCATTCTTTATTCATTACTGATATGATGAATCGGTTCCGTCTCATCTGTGATCGGAACGATCTCCGTATCTTCCATCTCTTGAATCTTCTCAATCAACGCCGGCAGCGCCTGCACCGTCGAATCCTTATCCGCAGCGTCATGAAGCAAAATGATCGCCTCCTGAAACTCCGAAAGCCTGGCGGTAGAGTTTCTCACAACCGCCTCCGGGCTGATGTAAGCCGAAGAAGCGTCTCCCGAGGACACATTCCAGTCAAAATAGGTCATGTCCTGCCCCTCCAGATACTCAATCAGCTCGTGCATGTCCACCCTGCTGACCGTATTACTGCTGCCGCCCGGGAATCTGCAGTATCGGCACCAGACGCCTGTCGTCTCATAGAGAAATTCCTGCAGCTTGCTAAGATCCTCCACATAGCTTTCCCGAGATTGGTAAATTTCATTATATTTATGGCTGAAGGAGTGCATCGCAAGCGTATGCCCCTCCTCAACGATCCTTTTATATAACGACTGATATTTTTCTTCCGTCTTCCCCACGACGAAGAAGGTCGCTTTCACGTCATACTCTGCCAGAATATCTAAAATCCTGCCGGTATTGCTGCTGGGACCGTCATCAAAGGTCAGATAGACCTTCCGGCTGCCATCTCCCTGTGCTGCGGCTTCTGCCGTCTCGGAAGTATCCCGCTGAAACTCGCTCACACCGGAGGCGGTATACAGCGCTGCGCTCTGTTCTCCTTCTTCTAACGTCTGGTCCTGTGCCATCGCCGGGACGGCTCCCTCTTTGAGCTCCCGAAGCTGCCGCCTCGCATCATAGAGACCTACACCCAGAATCACACAGAGAATCGACAAAATCAGTATCGTGGAAAGCGGAATGATAACGAGCAGCCGTTTCATCAACTGAAAATGCGCATCCTGTTCCGCATCCATCTTCATCGGCTCCTTTGTATCTCTTATCCCACATTCTCTTATACTATATCACATCTAAAGGATTACGAAAAGAATTTTTAAAAAAAAGCGCAAGAAAAATTTGTTATTCCCATAATCCGCGGGAATGCCGCCTTTTATGACTTGCAAAGTGAGCAATATTCCAGTATGATTTAAGTACCAAAACCACTATACAGAACGAGGCATCCTATGAAGGAACAGCATCAGACTCATACATATCTTGAAACAGACGGCGAATTTAAGATGCGCGAATTGGACAAAGGCGACCTGGAACAGTTCAATTCTCTGCTGCAGTACGCTTTTCAGGTCACTTCCTATGACCTGTTCCAGACCGGCTGGAAGCAGGACGAAATCAAATACGCAAAGCGGCCGATCCTGGAAGAAGCCTACGTCGTCGGATGGTTTTATCACGACAAACTGGCTTCCATGATCGTTGTCTATTCCATGAAAGTCAATGTGCATGATATCATTATGGATATGGGCGGCATTACCGGTGTTGCCACTTATCCCGAATATACCGGACGGGGATTGATACACTCGCTTATGCGCCGCGCCTTAAACTACATGCGCGATCAAAAAATGCGCATTTCATTTCTTTATCCCTACTCTATTCCCTTCTACCGCAAAATGGGCTGGGAAATCGTATCAGACAAGCTCTCTTTTACCGTCAGGGATACACAGCTGCCAAAGGTACGCCCCGTCAGCGGCATGGTGGAGCGTGTCGATCTGGATTCCGAAGACTATCACAATGTACATTCTTATTTTGCCCTGCAAAGGCACGGCACCCTGATCCGCGACGCCCTTGCGTGGGAGGAATACTGGCGCTGGGATAATGAGGATATCATCGTCGCAGTCTATTACAGCAAAGAACACAAGCCCTTGGGATACGTGGTTTATTATATCGCAAACGAGATTTTTCATATTAAGGAAATGGTCTACCTTAACATCGAGGCAAACTACGGGCTATGGAATTACATCAGCGCCCATTTCTCAATGATCACCCAGGTACAGGGAGACAACTATTCCGGGGAACCGATGGCCTATCTGTTTGAGGACAGCGAAATTACCGAAACGATCTCACCCTATATCATGGCGCGTATTATTGATGTCAGGGAATTTCTGTCAGAATATCCGTTTCAGATACAGCCGGAAGATTTCAAACTGCATTTTCGGGTACACGACACGATGATGCCCTGGAATGACGGCGATTACATGGTGTCGTGGCGCGAAGGAAAAACCGTCTGCGAGCAGGTGGAAAACAATCAGTCCATCAATGTCGTAGAGTTGTCCGTCAATACACTGACTGCCATGCTGATGGGCTACAAACGTCCCTCCTATCTGTACGAACATGAACGGATCCGGACAGAATACTATATGCTGACATGGCTGGAGCGCCTGATTCCGGTCGAAAAGCCCTATTTCTCCGATTACTTTTAAAGCAGCGCCCTTTCAAGCAGCGCCGCAAGATACTGCGCGGCAGGCAGGATCGCACTTTCTTCCACACAAAACGCCGGATGGTGGATCTGTTTTCCCACCCCGACGCCTATCTTTACATAACAGCCGGGTAGCTTTCTTCCCACAGTATCCCGATCCTCATAATAGGAAAAGTCGTCTCCGCCCAGGGAACTTTCTTCCGGCACGGTTATCATCCCGCATTCTTCCGCCACTTCCTCACAGAGCCTCGCCATCCCGGTGTCATTATCAACAGCCGGCGGTCCCGGCGTCCACACGATTTCAGCCTCCGCTCCGTATGCTGCCGCGGTTCTCTCTGCAATCTCCCTGATCCGCCGCTTACACAGCGCACGATCCTCCCTGTCCATAGTGCGCACCGTGCCCTCCATCTCCGCCTCGGGCGGAATGACATTCCAGGTCGCTCCCGCCTGCATCCTGGTCACGCTCACAAGCGCCGGATGAAACGCGTTCACATTGCGGCTGACGATGGACTGCAGCGCCTGTATGATTGCCGCCGAGACCAGAATCGAATCCACACCGTCATCGGGATGTGCCCCGTGGCAGCCGACTCCCCGCACACGGATCATAAAACGATCCACCGCCGCCGCCACATATCCCTCTCTGATGCCGACTACCCCCACCTCATTGGTCGGATCGGCGTGAAAACCCCATATCTGCCCGACGTCATTCATCACATCCGTCTCCAGGATCTTCAGCGCCCCGTGGGATTCCTCCTCTCCGGGCTGAAAGATAAACTTTACCGTTCCGGCGAACCGCTCTCTCTTTCTTTTTAACAAAATCGCCGCTCCGATTCCCGCCACGATATGAAAGTCATGCCCGCAGGCATGCATTTTCCCTACCGTTTCCGAGCGATACGAAAGCGCCGTCTCCTCCACAACAGGAAGCGCATCGATATCGCAGCGAAGTGCGATCGTCCTCTCCCCGCCGCTTGGTGTCCCTTTTGTGCCATGCACGACCGCCGCCAGTCCCGTGTCCGGCGAACAGGGAAGGATTTCTATCCCCTCTTCTGTCAAAAGCGTCCTGATTTTTGCCGTGGTCTCCCACTCCTCATACGACAGCTCCGGATGTCTGTGAAACCATTCAAAGTTCTCTTTCAGGTATTGTTCCAGCTGTTCTTCTCCCGCAGACTTATTTTTCAACATTCTTCCTCCATCCGCTTTTCGTCAGCCCCCGTTCGGATCCAGCGCATCCCGCAGGGCGTCGCCGATAAAATTAATTGCCATAACAACTGTTATGATTACAAGTCCCGGCGGAATCCACAGCCACGGCTGCTTGGTAAGCACCGTCAGCGACTGTGCCCCGTTTAACATATTGCCCAGACTTGCCGTCGGCGGCTGCACTCCCTGTCCCAGAAAGCTTAACGCCGCCTCGTCCAGAATAGACAACGCCAGAACGGAAGTGGCGTAGATCAGAATCGGCGCGACCGTATTCGGCAGTATCTCGGAAAAGAGAATATGACGCAGCGGCATCCCTGCCACGATGTTTCCCTTTACGAAATTCGTCTCACGCAGATTGAGCACATTGCCCCGTACCAGCCGCGCTATGCCGGGCCAGTCCACAAACCCCAGAATCAAAATAATATTCCACAGTCCCGGTTTGAAAATAGCCGCCGCCACCAGCACGAGCAGAATATACGGAAAGGACATGACCATATCGGTAAACCGCATGATCACCATATCCGCCACGCCGCCAAAATACCCGGCAATCAACCCAAGAATCACACCGATCGCCGTAGATATCACCGTCGCCATCACACCCACCAGCAAAGAGATGCGTGTGGCGTACAGCAGTCTGCTCAAAACATCCCTGCCGATCTGATCCGTTCCAAGCCAAAATTCCCTGGACGGCGCGCTCGAAAAAGGTCCCGCCAGCTCATCCGGATCGTAGGGCGCAATCACCGGAGCAAGCAGAGCCGCCGCTACAATAACGAACAGCACGAAAAGACTGACCGCCGCCAGATGATGCCGTCTGAAACGTCTGATAACCGTCTGCATATAGCTCTCGCTGTTCATGTCGCTTCCTCCTAATCCAACTGAATGGTGGGATCCACCAGCGCATAAAGAATGTCCGTCACCAGATTGGCAGCAAGCACTACGACCGCCGACAAAAGACACACGCCCATAATCACAGGGTAATCCCTGTTGCTGATAGCGCTCATCGTCATCAGTCCCAGGCCCGGCCAAGAGAAAATCTGTTCAATAATGACTGCCCCGCCGAACAGGACCGGTATCTCCATCCCGATCACCGTGATGATCGGCACCAGCGCATTGCGGAGCGCATGCTTATTGATGGTCCGGAAGCGGCCGATGCCCTTTGCCTTCGCCGTCCGCAGATAATCCTGCTGCAGGATTTCCAACATGGCGCTTCTGATATAGCGGATATTGCTTCCCGCCATAGAAAAGGACAGCACCGCCACCGGCATCACCATATGCTTTGCCACATCCCCCACGCCGCTCTGTGTGCCGAGCGTCGTCATTCCGCCGGAAGGAAGCCAACCCAGGCGCACCGTAAAGAGATAGATCAGCAAAAGCGACAGAAAAAAGCCCGGCACGCTGCTTCCGAGAAACGATGCCGTCACCACCGCGTAATCCCCCTTGGAATACTGATGAATCGCACTGTATATGCCCGCCGGCACCGCCATCAGGAGACTGACGATCAAAGATACTCCCATCAAAAGAAGAGTCGGTCCGATATGGCTTCCAATCATGGAGCTGACCGACTGATACGATTTCATGGAGTAGCCCAGATTTCCGTGCAAAAGCTGTCCCAACCAGACAAAATACTGTATATAGACAGGCTGATCCAGCCCCAGCGCTATCTTTTTAGCCTCCACTGCCGCCTCCGATACACGGGGACCCTGAAGCATCTGCAGCGGACTGCCCGCGAGACACATGATCGCGTAATCTATGATCGTGATGCCGATCAGCACAGGAATGGCTACCAGAAAACGTTTCAAGATATACTTACCCATGCTTCGGTTCCTCCAATTCCGCCAGCGCCACCGGACATGCCGCCATATGTTCCGGTGCCGTTTCCCCATCCTGTCCGCCGGTCTCCGCCTTCTTCCGCGGTGCTATGCCGCACAGCGCAGGGGTCTCTTTCCTGCACTGTTCTACCGCATAAGGACATCTCGGATGAAACCGGCACCCCACAGGCGGGTTGGTACTGTTTCCGATTTCTCCCTGCAGCAGTTTGTGCTCCGTTTTCCGCTCTCCCGGATCGGGAACCGGCACCGCCTCCAAAAGCGCTTTGGTATAAGGATGCACCGGATGCCGGAAAACCTCTGCCGCCGGCCCGTATTCCACGATCTTACCCAGATACATCACTGCAATGCGGCTGCTTACATAGTGGACCGCTCCCAATCCATGTCCTACAAAGAGAAGCGTCAATCCCAACTCCTTTTGCAGCTCTTTTAACAGATTCAGGATCTGCGCCTGAATGGAGACATCAAGCGCGCTGACCGGCTCATCGCACACAATAAACTCCGGGTTCAGGGACAGCGCCTTTGCAATGCCGATCCTCTGCCTCTGCCCGCCGGAAAACTCATGAGGATATCTTCCCAGAGTCGTTTTCGGCAAACCCACCATATCCAGAATTTTCAAAATGTCACGCTCCACATTCGCCTTGTCTGAAATATGATGGTATAACATAGGCTGTGCCAGTATGTCATAAATATGTTTTCTCGGATTCAGGGAAGAATAGGGGTCCTGAAACACCATCTGCAGTTTGGTGCGGACACGCCGCATTTCTTTTTGATTTCGATACAAAGCGTCCAGATTATCGTTTCGATACCATATGTTCCCCGCCGTCGGCCGCTCCAGTCCTACGAGCTGCCTCCCGATCGTCGATTTCCCGCAGCCGGACTCGCCCACCAGCCCCAGCGTTTCTCCTTCATAAATCTCAAAGCTTACACCGTCCACCGCTTTGACATATCCGCCGGTCTGCATAATGATCCCGCCTCCGGACGGATAATATTTCTTCATATCCTCCACCCGGATCAGCGGCATTTTCTTTTCATCCAACCTGCCTTCCTCCCAAACGCTGCTCCTGTCCGCCGTATTTCTCCGCCGCCACGCTGCATCTGACCTTATGCCTTTCTCCTAAGGAACAAACTGCCTGTGGTTTCCTGCACGCCTCCCCGCGGCAGGGACAGCGGTCCGCAAACCGGCATCCGGTGATATTGTCATAATTATCAGGCACAATTCCCGGTATCGCCCGCAGGAAACGGTCCTCTTTATCCCGGATGGTCGGCACCGTGTCCAAGAGTGCCTGCGTATACGGGTGCATCGGGTGGCAAAACAGTTCTTCCACCGGCGCTTCCTCTACGATCTGCCCCGCGTACATTACGATCACCCAGTCTGCCGCATTCGCCACCAGCCCGATATCATGCGTGATCAGGATCACCGACATCTCTTTCTCTCTCCGCAGCTGTTCCAGAAGCTTCATGATCTGCGCCTGTATGGTCACATCCAAAGCCGTGGTCGGCTCGTCGGCAATCAAAAGCCGCGGATTACAGGAAAGCGCCATGGCAATCATCACTCTCTGCCGCATACCGCCGGAAAGCATGTGCGGATACTTCTTCATCACTTTCTCCGGTTCCGGCATACCCACCTGTGTCAGAAGCGAGACGGCGCGCATACGCGCTTCCTTCTTATTCAGGTGCATGTGGATCCTGATACTCTCCGTAATCTGGTTCCCCACAGTAAAGACCGGATTCAGCGAGGTCAGGGGATCCTGGAAAATCATGGTCATCTCATCGCCCCTGATCCGATCCATTTCCTTCTCCGTCATCGAAAGAAGATTCTTACCGTCAAAGAGGACAGAGCCGTCAGTGACCGCTCCGCCCTTCCCTAATAGTCCCATAATAGACAGCGAGGTAACGCTCTTTCCGCAGCCGGACTCACCCACAATGCAGACCACTTCGCCCTGATCTACATGAAAGCTGATATGATCCACACTGGTATTTTTTCCGTAATCTCCCGAAAAAACTGTTGTCAGGTCTTTAATTTCCAATAAATGTGACACGACACAACCTCCCTGTCAAACTTCATTCTATTCTGCGACATCCCAGTTCTGCACATCATTGAAGAAGCCGTACACACTGGGTTCCGCTCCCTGGACGCGCTTGCTCACGGCGCCCTGCGGGCTTATTACATAAACGGAGAACATGGCGGCATCCTCCTGCATCTTTTTATCAACCACGGAATAGAACTCTTTGATCTGACCGATGTCGCTGGTGTTCTGTGTCCCCTCCAGCGCCGCGGCGACCTCGTCATCCGAATAGCCGGTCCAGCTTCCCTCACCGCCAAGCAGCCATGCCACATCCGGATACGGGTCGACCGGCGCATAAGTATACTGCACGGCCATCACATCATAATCCATAGTCCCCGCCACCGTCATAAGCGTCGCCAGGTCCACCGTGGTAATCTCCGTCTTGATACCAACCGCCTCCCACTGAGCTGCGATTACCTGTACGCCGTTCACAAATGTACTGTCTCCGGAATTGATATAGAAACGGATCGTCTTGCTGCCGTCCCATCCCGCTTCCGCCAAAAGCTCCTTCGCCTTCTCCGGATTATATTCCAAAGGCACCACCTTGTCATCGTAGAAAGGGCTCGCCGAGGACAAGAATCCGTCCACCACCTCGCCATGACCCTTTAAAAGCTGCTCTACAAGCTGCTTCCTGTCTATGGCGTAAATCATAGCCTGACGCACTCTGGCATCCGGCACGTTCGCCGTCTGGATAAACGCCGACTGATTGGTCACGGGAGAGCCGTAAACCACATTCACGTTTTCCAACGCCTCCACGCTCTCGTAATCTTCCTGCGGAATGACCGACATGGTATGCTGCGTGATGTCGATCTCGCCCGACTGCAGACCCGCATAAAGCTGGCTGCCGTCCACGATCCGGATATTCAGCTTATCGATCTTGGGCGCGCCTTTCCAGTAATCGCGGTTCGCCTCATAAGAAATGTAGTGGTCAGGATCATAGGCGGTAAGAAAATAAGGGCCGCTTATGACATCCGGCTTGTTGAACCAGTCGTTGGAGGTAAGTTCGCTCTCCGCAAACTTTTCAATCACATGTTTTGGCAGAATATGCAGATATCTGCCATAGCTGTTCTGGAAAGTGGTTAAAGCCATGGGATTCTTTGCCGTAAATTCAATGGTCTTATCATCGATCACCTTCAGACCCTTCATGGAAGAAGCGCCTTCCTCCACAAATCCCGTCTCGTCGTCCGTTCCCTCAAAAGCATACAGAAGCAGCGTCGTATTTCCTACCAGCGGGCTGGCATAGCGCAATACCGAATACTCCACATCATATGCCGTAACCGGCGTACCGTCTGACCATGCTGCCTTGTCATCCACATGCACCGTAAAGTGAATGTTATCCTCCGTTGTAATGGAATCCGCAAGCATTCCCTGAAAATTCAGGTCCTTGTCAAGCTCCATCAGCGGTAAAAACATCAGATCCAATGCGTATTTGTTGATCTCCGTCTGATCGATGGCAAAGGGATTTACCCCGCCAAGGCTGTCGGTCACGCCAATGTTGATAATCTTGCCTCCCGCTTCAGCCGCCCCCGGCGCCGCCGACTGCTCATCCTGATCCGCAGACTGCGTATCCTGCGCCACATTCTCCGTCTCCGCGCCATTGTCAACCGTTCCCGCATTCCCATTGCCGCCGCATGCCGTAACCGAAGCAAGCATCAGGAACGTCAAAAACAGGCAGAGCCATCTTCTCGATAATTTTTTCATAACTTCCTCCTCCGTTTCTTTTCCTACTTATTAAATAGGATAAATATGAAATGAATTATACTGCCCTTCACCCAACCTGTCAAGCATTTTCTGAATTATATACAATCCGCCTTTAATTGACTTAGTATACCATATCCTTGACAAAAAAAACAATGCGATGTATATTTTCTGTAGTTATTCCAATGGCAGGAATATCCGACGATATAAAATTATGCAAACTGTACAACCTGACCATCGCATTATTCTGCTTTGCATAGATTCATTTGCTGAGAGGACAAACACATGAAGAATCTACTGAATTATCAGTCCAGCGAATATGACTGCGGACCGGTATCCCTGACCAACGCAATCCGCTATCTGTTTGAGCGGGAAATCATCTATCCCGATATCATCAAATACATTATGCTTTATTGTCTGGATTCCTATAATGAAGAGGGAGAAGTGGGCAAGAGCGGCACCTCCGCGTCAGCCATGATGTTTTTGAGCAATTGGCTGAATCAATTCGGACAGATGAAAAACTTTCCGATTTCCTGCGAGTTTCTCTCCGGTGAGGACGTGTATCTGGCACAGAACAGCAGAATTATCGGTGCACTGCAGCAGGGCGGCGTCGTGGTTTTGCGGCTCTTTCTGGATGTAGGGCATTACGTACTCCTCACCGGTATCAAAGAGGAAAAGATTTATCTCTTTGACCCCTATTACGAAGATGCCAATGATCCGAACCTGGATCAGGAATATTTAAGCGATGAGATCACATTCATTACCGACCAGCCCAAATACGCCAACCGCGCTGTCTCCATACAGCGCTTAAACCGTCTGACCGAAGGATATTATGAAATGGGTCCCTATAACATCCGGGAAGCCGTCATCCTGTATAATCGGGATACCCGGCTCTCATCGGAACGCACGATCGATTATTTTATTTAAAAATCAGCACAGAGTGTCTTTTTCTATTTAGGACTGAAAGAACGGCTCTGAAATCTCATAATCACCTAAAAATGCGTGATTACAAGACTTTCAGAGCCGTTCATCCGCTTTGCCAACTTCCTGAAGAAGTGGCTTCACATTTTTCTTAGCCGTTCATCTGCTTTGCCAACTTCCTGGAGGAAGTGGCTTTCACATCTCTATTAGCCGTTCATCTGCTTTGCCACTTCCTCCGCAAAGTTCTCTGACTTCTTCTCCATACCCTCGCCAACTTCAAAACGAACAATCTTTTCAACAACGATTGCTTTATTGACAGAAGCAAGGTATGCCGCAACAGTCTGCTTTCCATCCTCAGCCCTTACATAAGTCTGGTCAAGTAAGCAGATTTCTTTTAAGTGCTTTGAAACACGTCCATCCACCAAGCCGGTAAAAATCTTATTTCCGGAAATCGCTTCCTTATCCTCAAGTGCAAGACCCGCAAGCTGCGCTGCCGCTTCCTTAGAGAGGAAATTAGGCAAATAGTTCATGTTGCTCTTCTTCTCGTTATAAATTGCAACATCTTCCTCGCTCCATACACCCGAAACAGCCTTATCAATAAGTCCCTGTAAAATAGGCTTAGGAAGTGAGAACGGGTCGTTTAACGAACTTTCCAGTGTAATTTCTCTTAACTTGGCAAGTTCCTCTGCGGAAATATCATTTCTTGAGATATACTTGGGACTCATAGCCGCAATCTGCATAGCCAAATTGGTAAGCGCCGTCTTTGCTTCGTCAGACGCATCACCATTTGCTGCTACAAGGACACCGATTTTTCCGCCTGCATGGATATAAGAAGCAACGCAATCTGCGGAAACGCTCTCAAATCTTCTGATCGAAAGCTTTTCGCCGATTGTCAACGTTTTTTCGTTTAATTCTTCCTTCATTCCAAGAAGTTCGGTGACATCCTCACCATCACCGGCCTTTTCAATGCCTGACGCAAGCGCCTTATCGGCAACTGCCTGTACAAATGTCTGGAACACTTCGTTCTTTGCAACGAAGTCTGTCTCGGAATTAACCTCTACGACTGCAGCCCTATTTCCATTGACAGCAATCCGACAGATGCCTTCAGCCGCAATACGGCTTGCTTTTTTCTCAGCCTTTGCTGCACCGCTTTTTCTTAATACTTCAACTGCTTCATCAAGATTACCGTCCGTCTCGGTAAGCGCTTTTTTACATTCCATCATACCCGCGCCGGTCATCTCTCTTAACTCTTTTACCATTGCTGCTGTAATAGCCATCTATTTTTCCTCCTGAATTATCTTCCATTACATAGTTTATTCCGTCTCGGTCTCCTCAACCTTTTCCGCCTCGGCTTCCTCTGCATAGCTGTCAGCCTCCGCGCCCTGGTTTGCCTCGACTACCGCGTCAGCCATCTTGGATACGATCAGCTTCACCGCGCGGATCGCGTCGTCGTTGCCGGGGATGATATAGTCAAGTTCCTCGGGATCACAGTTCGTATCACCGATACCGATCAGGGTAATGCCCAGATTGTGCGCCTCCTGCACGCAGATGCGCTCCTTCTTGGGGTCTACCACAAAGATACAGTCAGGAATCCTTTTCATTTCCTTGATGCCGCCCAGGTTCTTTTCCAGCTTCTCCCATTCCTTTTTGATCTGGATGACTTCCTTCTTGGGAAGTACCTCGAATGTTCCGTCCTCGCTCATTCTCTCGATTGCCTTCAGTCTCTCAACGCGGGACTGAATGGTCTTAAAGTTGGTGAGCATACCGCCCAGCCATCTCTCATTGACATAGTACATACCGCAGCGCTCCGCCTCGGTCTTGACCGCGTCCTGCGCCTGCTTCTTAGTGCCTACAAAGAGGATCGTGCCGCCCTGCGCCACCACGTCGAATACTGCCTTATAAGCCTCGTCCACCTTGCCCACGGACTTCTGCAGGTCAATGATGTGGATGCCGTTTCTCTCTGTGAAGATGTAGGGAGCCATCTTAGGGTTCCATCTTCTGGTCTGGTGTCCAAAGTGAACGCCTGCCTCCAGTAACTGTTTCATTGAAATAACGCTCATGTTCTTTCCCTCCGTTTGGTTGTCTGTAACAGTTCAGCCTTCGGCTTCACTGTTACGGTTGTCTGCCATATGCCTTGCGCCTCCCTGCCACCCGCATGGGCACCGGCATGGGCTGGGCATATGTGATTGATAGATTCTGTGCGGCTTGCGCACACCTAGATACTATAACATAAAAAAAGCCCCCATGCAAGGGGGCTTCTTTACTTTTTTCAGTTCTGGAACATCTCCGCTATATTCTTCAATTTCACCACGTTTTCGGAATTGGTTTCCACCAGTTCCGCATTTCCCTCGACCAGACGGGAAACATCCTGTGTCTTCTGAGCGATGCTGCTGATGTTGTCAGCCGCTTCTCCTACCGTGACGGTGATATTGCCTACCGATTCGGCAATCTCTACGATCGCCGAAAGCAGTGTATCCACTTCGTCCCCGATCGCCTTCATATTCTCCTCAAAATTAGAAGCGTCCTCCGTATATCTTTCCGCTACATCCATGAAATCGCTGTAATCCTTGAGCACAGTCTCCTCCAGGAAGGAGAGCGTCTCCTGCAGGCAGGATTCCATATTCTGCACCGCCTGATTCACCTCTGTGGTGATGCCGTTGATATTCCCCACCGTGGAGGACGTCTGGGCTGCCAGACCGCCGATCTCATCCGCCACCACCGCAAAGCCTCTGCCCGCTTCTCCCGCTCTTGCCGCCTCGATGGAAGCATTCAGAGCAAGCAGATTGGTCTGTCCGGAAATATCCAGGATCGACTGCGTGAGTTGATTGATCTTCTGTACTGCCTGCGCCTGTTCCATCGCCGCCGCCGTCTTTTCCTGTACATTCTTGTACATCTGCGTCGTTTTGTTCTGTGCCTCTCCCGTGGTATTCTTCAGATTGTCGGCACGCAGCTTGCTCTCCAGAGAAGCTCTCTCACCCTCTTTGGAATTGTCACGGATCGCCTGCGCCCGCTCTCGGATATGATTCACGGTATCATTCACAGTCTCCATGGCTGCCGCCGTTTCCTCCATGGCTGCCGCCAGTCCCTGTGTCGTCTCCGTATTCGCACCGCTCATATCCTGCACCTGATCGGTAGTGCTTGAGAGTTGATGCAACGTATCGTCCAAATCCGAGTAGGCTGTCCGGATATCCGACACCATGGAACGGAGACTTGCCCGCATCTCTCTGAGGGAATTTGCCATATTACCGCTCTCATCGTGTCTCTTACAGAGTTTATCGCTGTTCTCGTTTTTTGAAAAATCAAAGCGCGCCGTCTTGGATACAATATCGTCGATCTGCGTAATCGGTCTGGTGATTGCCATCCCCATAACGATACCGATCACACCGGCAAAGACCACCGCGATGAGGGATCCCAACAAGATCAGACGTGCAAGATGCCTGGCCGCGTCCTTCATCTCTTTCTCCGATGCCGTCATCACAAAACGCATTCCGTTTGCCAGCGTCACATAACACATATTCTTATCAACGCCCTGATAGCGATAGGTAACGGCCTTTCCTTCCATGGAAGGATCCGCCAGCGCCGCCGCCATGGAACCGTCCTCCTCCAGACCTGAGATCGCGCTGCCGACATCGAGGGAGCTGTGATAAGCAATATTACCGTTTCCATCTTCCAGAAACGCATAGCCTGTATCAAATGCGGTCGTCTGATCCACATAGCCGGTAAACATACTAAATTCGACATCCATACCGATGATTCCGACGGATTCTCCGTCGATAAAAATTGGTATCACATAGGAAACCATATCGACGTCGATATTGGAATTATGGTAAGGCGCCATCCAGGTAGGCTTCCCGTTGTTCACGGGTATGTAATACCATCCCACATGCTCCAGATCGTCCGGCTCATACATGGTAAAATCCGTACACGGTTCCGGCGTAAAATCATCCGCTTCACTTTTTCGGCTCCAGAAGACACCGCTCGTAGGGTCCGTGAATTCCGGATTATAACGGATGTAAGCCGTCAATGCGCCTTCCGTATTGCGTCCGATCTCGTAGAGCAGCTGATTCATGGTCTGTGTGACCTTGTTCACATAGGGCTTCGACGTCTTAAAGGCATGCAGACTGTCGATCTGCTGCAGCGCCAGATTATAAGCCGTATTTACAGACTGCTCTACCCTTTGCATCTGCGCGTTCAGTCCTGCCGCCTGACTTGCGCAGATATACTGCATTTCTTTTTGGGAATCCGCATATACGGTTCCACTGGAATTCAAAATGCTGACTCCGCCGCAGATCAAAGATGACAAAAGCGCACAAATAACAACTGTTACCAAAATTCTGCCCTTAATTGATTTCATGTTTCACACTCCTTTGACTGTAAAGATTATTATATTATGGCTGACTTGTCACGATCTTGGCAATCTGTTCGTTGCTTGCGCCCGCCGGGATTTGGAAGGTTCCCGTCCTGAGACGCTTATCATAGCCATTTTGACAAAGATAATTATCATAATCCGATGCGGAAAAAACGACGCCCGCCTCCTCCAGCTTCTTTGCCACCGTGTAGGAACCGTCGCCGCTGACAATGGTAACCTTCACTACAGACGGCTTCGTATCGGTATTTTTCGGGGATTCCTCCGTGGGGGGCGTCTCCTTATTTCCCGTATCTTCATCCTGCTTTGTCATCTCGTTGGTATCCGCGGTCGGCTGCTTATTCTGCGTCGTACGATTGGATGACACAGGTTCCCCGACTTCGTCCTTTGGCTGCGCGACTGCCACATCCTTCTTCACTGGTTCCGCTGCCGCCTCATTTTCCGCCGGCAGTTCCGTTTTCTCCCGGTCCTCAGCCGTTTCCGGCAGTTCCGTTTCTCCCTGATCCTCAGCCGTTTCCGGCGGTTCCGTTTCTTCCTGATCCTCAGCCGTTTCCGACGGTTCCACCAATCTTGTATTTTCCGTCATACCGAGTTCTTTCGCCCTGGCAATGATCTCAGCGTCCGTCATCTCTCTCTTTTCGCCGCGCGAAAGCACAATTCCCATGATGAGCGCCGTAACAATGATGCCAAGACCCAGCCCCCGAAAATAATACTTTTTTTCCATGCCGCTACGCCCCTATACGCCTTCAAACAAATCAATCACCAGCTTCACTTCCCCGAGTCCCAGACCCAGTTCCTTGGCTATCGCCATATTGGATTTTCCTGCCTTGTGAAGCTCCAGAATCCGTTCATTGCTGTTATGCCCGTCGTTTTGTCCCTGCGCAAAGCGGATGTCCACTCCACGGGGCTCCTCCTTCGCCGCGCTCCTCGCTCCGGTATTCCCGAAGATACCAAGCTCCGCAAAAGCAGCGCTGGTCGAGATATCAGTCTCCTCCGCCACATAATCCGCATCCGGCTCATGAATGATCTCCACGCGCCTGGCTTTGATGGGGGTAAACTCGACCTCCTCAGGCTCATAGAGTTCCTCAGGCAAAGGCTCCTGTTCCGGCTCTGCCGCTTCGTACGCCTCCGCCTCCGGTTCTGCAAAAAACTCTTCCGGTTCTTCCTCTATCGTCTCCGGTACATCGTTTCTCCCGCCGCGGAGCGACCAGAAATCCGTCCTGGTATCCTCCACTGCACCCATTACGGAAACCACTGCTTCCTGTACTGCCTCCTGCGCTTCTTTCGCCGAAGCCTCCGCATTTCGTATCCTCTGGATTGCCTCCTCCGCCGCGCCCTCAGCGGTCTTTGCTTTCTTCATGGTCTCGTCTGCAGTGATCTCCGCATCCCGTATGGTCTGCCTGATCTCCTCCGCCGCCTGAGATGCCTGCCCGATGCTCGTCATCAGCGTATCATGCTTATCGTTTAACATATCATATAGGAAGGTGACCTCCTTATGATTCTTATTGATTTCTTCCAAAACCGTGTCCGAATACTCGTTCACTGCCATGATTTTTTCGTTGGCCACGCGCTCCATCGCGCGCTCCGTTTTTTCGATGGAATAGCCGATGGTCTCATCCACGATCTCGGAAACCCGCTCTCTGACGGTCTCCGCCTCGCCTTCCACCAGCTTCCTGATCTCTGCCTCACTGATCAGCTGTACTTCCTCGTCTGCATCTTTCTTTCCTGCCGGCAGAAGATATCCCACGATCAAGATCACCACGCCAACAACGATCAGAACGATCTCTATTACGCTCATATCTGTTCCTTTCGCACTCCGACTGCCGCTCTATAAATACGCGTCAAAGGTACTCACACCCTTCAAAAGTACCTTGCCGTCGGGCTCCTTTTTTTCCTGTTTTCTGTTGCGGCCGCCGTCTCCGTAATACTCGTTGCTGCCTTTTTCTTTTGCATCGTGTCTTTTTTGGCGGTTTTCCGTCTTCTCCTGCTGATTGACACGCTGTACCTGTTTTTCCACCTGCTTCGTCATCTGCTGACCGAAATTGGCCTGATCCACCATTCCCTTGGTGTCTTCATTATGCTTGATGGTGGTATAATCCTGGGCTCTTGTGATCTGCCCCTGCATTTCCACAAAACCGATTGCCATAGCTATTCCCTCCATGCGGAGAATGCTGTATTTCAGGCATTCTCCTGTACGAGACTTAGAACTTCTCCGCGAAACAGCCTCTGCTGTGAGTGGCTAGAAGTTCTTCTCGTACTTTAAAACGGCGCCATCTTGACATCGCCGCGCTCTCTGACAAAACGACAGTAATGCGTGGTCTTCTGCACGACCATGGAGACATCTCCGATACAGATACGTGTGCCGGGATATACCTCTCCCTTTACGCGCACCACTGCCTCCGCCGGGTTTCCCGCATGTTTCTGCAAGTTTTCAAGCTCCTTATTCGCCTCAGCGACTGCCTGCGTCTTTTGCTGGTTCGTAGTCGCAAGCGTCTGGATATACTGAACCTGTTCGGGTTTCAATTTCACGCCCTGCGCAAGTTTCTGCTTCGTGGAGACCAAAATGGGCTGTACCGTCTGCAATATCTTGGTATCCTCCATGATCTGTTTTTGCAGCTCGCCTATGCGTTCCTTGATCTTGGGATCGGCACCCACCTCCACAATGGTGTCCGCCCCCATCTCAGAACCGAGGGTCTTCACATTGATCGTGCCCGTAGCCGTCACTTTTCCCCCTGTGATGAATCCCCTTCTGCCGTCCACATTGATCTCACCGCCGGCAGTCACCCTGCTGTGCAGAATGGATTCGGATGCTACGTAGCCCTCCGCCTGTGCCGTAACATTCTCCAAAAACTTGGAAACGATATTGCCGCCGGCCTGCAGAGTCCCCCTGCCCATACCGTTCATTCCTCTGGCAATGATAATGTTGCCGTCAGCAACCAGTTTCGCGCCCTCGACAACACCTTTCACGACGATATCCCCTTTTGCTTTCACCTCAAAGTTTGTCGCCACATTGCCGTTAATCTGCACATTTCCCTCATATTCGATGTTGCCCGTGGCAGTATCCACGTTTTCCACCACCAACTCGTCAGAGACAAATACCGAACCCTCCACCAGTTCAACATGACCGTCCACCATAGCCGTCAGCATATCTTTATTCTCCGACAGCTCAATATTATGCCCAAACTTCAGGGTCTCCCCCCGCACTTCCGCCGGTGCGATCCTTTCTCCGAAGACATTCTCTCCCGGCTCGCCCGGCTGCTGCGGATGCAGAACGGCAAGCACATCGCCTTTATTACAATGATTTAGTATATTCAAATGAAAGAAATCTACGCTTCCGTCTTCATTCAGGGTCGGTTTTGCCGCCTTGTCGGTATTAAATTTATATTCGATATAAGCGTTCTTTCCCTGGACGGGTTCCTTTCCCTCCGCCACAAGGATATCCTCGCAATATTCCCGTTTCCGAAAAAAAGCCTCGATCGCATCATGTTTGATTCCGCACTTAATGCCGCGATGCTCCAAATCCTCGAGCATCTCTTTTAAGGTCATATCCTCGCTGCCCTCTGAGGCAGCATAAAACTTTGCATAAGCCTGCATCTTATCCGGCTTGACTGTCAGCTTATAACACTCCCGCTCCGGAAGTCTCGTCTCGTTTCCGAGCGAGATTTCCTGCTCCGCGCTCTGCGCACCATCCACGGCACGCTTCAAGGTTGGCAGATCGCAGGCATAGTCTTTCATGGTCAAATACTCAACCACATCGGTAACATCCACAGGCTTTCCTTCCCCGGTGGGCGGAAACAACTTGAGAGACGATTTCCCCTGCTGATTCACCAATCTGAAATATCCGTTCATATAATACCCTCTATTGTTTATTTTCTCCTGTCCGTATCTGTGAGGATTCCGATATAATCTCCCAGTTTTCCTCTCATCTTCTGCAGGGCTCTGGTGTGAAGCTGAGAAATCCTCGACTCCGACACCTCCAGTATATTGCTGATCTCTTTCAGAGTCAGCTCCTCATAATAATAGAGCAAAATAACCTTTCGTTCCTTCTCTGTCAAGGTTTCCAGTGACTGTGCCAGCATCTTTTTCAGTTCATCCCGCTCAAGGATTTCTTCCGGCGAATCAAAAGCCGCGCTCTTTGCAGGCGCCGCCTCATTGGAAACTTCACTCCCCTGCTCCAGAAATTCGTTCAAAGACACCACGTTTGTGATCTTCATCTGGGACTGCCACTCGAGATACTCCTCATCGGTAATCCCCAGGATCTGCGCGATTTCCTCATCCGTAGCGCTCTTTCCGCTCGTCGTCTCGATCTCCCGGATCGCTGCATCGATCCGCTTCTGCTTCTGCCTGATCGTTCGGGGGATCCAGTCCATCTTGCGGATCTGATCCAAAATTGCGCCCCTGATCCGCAGACTCGCGTACGTCTCAAATTTGACGTCCTTTAAGCAGTCAAATTTATCAATGGCATCGATCAATCCGAATATTCCATAACTGACAAGATCCTCATACTCCACGTTATAGCCAAGGTACATGCTCAGACGTCCCGCCACGACTTTTACCAGGGGGGCGTACTCCAATATGATCTTTTCCCGTATCTCAGGGGACTTCGTATTCTCATAGTCCTCCCAGAGCTTCTTTTTCCCTGCATCATCCATATAGAGTCCCTACCTGCCTTTTCAGCGCAGATACGCCGCATTACTGCTCCGAAGGATCCTTTTCGATGACCTCGCCTTCTTCCAGCTGCGCCTCATGTATCTGAATCTCAAATCTGTCCAGCATGATCTGCAAAATCCGTCCTACAAAATAAAATCCCACAAGTACACAAATAAGAACGATCAGCATCGTCAGCAGTTTATAGTGCAGAATCCTCATGGCGATACTGACGATTGCCCCGGCAAGCAGTGTGACAAAAGCAGGAATCAGTCTGCGCTTTTTCTCTTTTTCCTGTCTCTCCGCTTCCTCCCGCTTCTCTCTTGCCTCCCGTTCGGCAGCAGTTTCAAGCTCCTCACCAGACTCCTCATCAAGCTCCGCCGCTTCTCCCTCAGCATCCGGCTGCTGCTTGGCGTTCTCGTCTGCTTCTGTTTGTTCCCCGTTTGTTTTTTCCCAGTCCACTTGCTAACCCTTTCGTCCTTCTCCTGCTTGAAGATTAAATTTTATACTCCGGCTTTCCAACCGCGCGAATCACATAATCACCGGTTTCCGGATAAAAAATGACTGTTCTTCCGAAATTTTTTCCGGTATCCTCCGCCAGGATCGGTATCTTCATCTGTGCGAGCTTCTTTTTCGTCGCTTCCACGTTCCGTTCTCCCACACGAACCGTCTCGCTCTGACTGCCAAAACCGAACATCTGCGCACCGCCTGCGATCTTAGCTACCAGACGCGACCTGTTCGCGCCCTTTAAGGTCACCTGCCTCACCAGCTCCTCAATCCCCGTATCAGCAAATTTCGGGATGTTAGAGTTGTTGCGGATCTGTGTGGAGTCCGGCAGCATAATATGTGCCAGACCACCGATCTTTGTGACCGGATCCCGAAGCGCAATACCTACACAAGACCCCAGTCCCAACGTGGTGATGCTGTCGGGACTGACGCATACTTTTAAGTCGGCCATTCCGACTTTTATCTCCACTCCCATAACACTGCTATCTCCTGTTTACAAATTCTTAATCCATACGCTCACCGGCAGTCCTTACAAACTGACCCCTAACGCCGCTAACATTTTTCCATATGAATCCAGATCCGGAATCAGGATAAAATATCCGTCCAATACCATCTCATCAAAAAACTGGGTCTGAATCATCAGCATCCGGTCTCCCAGCGCCGCAAACTCGATCGCAGGCACGCTTATGATCGCTCCCGCCATATCGACCGTTAAGTCAGGCACCGAGGGCTGTATCATCAGATTTGTAATGCTGGAGAGAGAGTTCAGGTACGCCCCCGTAATGATGTTTCCTACCTCTTTTAAGGCAGAAAACTCCATCTCCGTAAAATCTTCTCCCTCCGACTCCATGCCCATCAGCTTCGCCACCAGATGTTTGGCGGCTTTCTTTTCCAAAAGGAACATGATGCTGCCATTGATATCGCCCTCTATGGCAAGATAAATTCCCGCCATGACCAGCTCCTCACCGCCCATGGCTTCGCCCAGCTCCTTAAATTCCAAAAGCTGTACTCTGGGAACCGACATATCCACCTTTGTCTGCATAAGCTGCGCAAGGGCAGTGGTTGCATTTCCGGCGCCAATATTGCCCAGTTCCTTCAAAACGTCAAAATACTCATTTGACATTTCATCAAGGTTAATCTCACTCACTATGGCTCCTCCTATATCACATCACTCGTCACATCATGGACGGATCCAAAACTACCGCATTCAGGTCGAGCAGAGAGATCAGACCGCCATCACTCTTTCCTACACCGCTTAGGAAACTTGCTCTCTCATCCTTGGAATCGTATGCCATCTTCTCGATTCTGTCATTCTCCAGGGTCACTACTTCTTTGACTTCATCGACGATCACGCCGATCGTGCCCTGCTGCTCCAGTTTCAGAATGATGATCCTGCTGGACTTGGTCTCCACATCCGGTTCCAATCCCATCTTGATGCGAATGCTCATAACGGGAATGACCTCACCTCTTAAATTGATCACGCCTTTCAGGTATTCATCTACTTTTGGCACCCTGGTAATGTGCTGCATCCTGACAATGTTGTCAATATACTTGATATCAATACCGTACTGCTCATCCCCAAGCTTGATGACGATAAACTGCGTCGTTTCGCCGATGGGTCTCAATTCATCTATTTCGTTCGTCGCTACTGTATCACTCACGTTTTTTCCTCCTCTTTCCGGCAATCTGCCTCCTTTATTCTATATCAGAGCAGCGCGTTGGCATCCAGGATCAGCGCCACCTCGCCGTCACCAAGAACGGTCGCTCCGCTGATGATCTTGCATCTGCTGATATACTTGCCAAGAGACTTGATAACGATCTCCTGCTGCCCGATCAACTCATCCACTACAAGACCTGCCAGCTTGTCGCCCTTCTTGACCACCACGACTACCAGATTATCCTCGGGATTCTTTTTGCTGGGGATATCCAGGATCTCGTTTAAGCGGATCAACGGAATCACCAGGTCACGCAGCTGGATGACTTCCTTTGCCTGCACCAGCTTTACATCGCCGGGAAGGATATCCTCGATGGTCTGGATCGACCCCAGAGCGATCGCATATTTTTCATCGCCGATCTCAACCATCAGTGCCTGAATGATCGCCAGCGTGAGCGGCAGTCTGATCGTCCATGTGCTTCCTTCGCCGAGTCTGGATTTCACTTCCACCTCACCGCTCAAGGATTCGATCATGGATTTTACCACGTCAAGTCCCACGCCTCGGCCCGACACATCCGATACCACCTTTGCCGTGGAAAAGCCCGCGTTAAAGAGGAGGTCGATGATTTCCTTCTCGCTCATAGCCTCGCCCTGCTCAGGAGTGATAACGCCTCTCTCGATGGCTTTATTCTTGACTGCCTTCGTGTCGATACCGTTACCGTCATCCCTAACCTCGATCACGACGTTATTACCGTCCTGATAAGCATCCAGGAAGATGGAGCCGACTTCCGGCTTTCCTCTTTCCTTACGTACCGCTGCAGACTCCAGTCCATGGTCTGCGGAATTTCTAAGCAGGTGCATCAGGGGATCGCCGATCTGATCGACCACGGTACGATCAAGCTCCGTCTCCTCACCGCTCATGTACAGTTCCATCTTCTTGCCCAGCTTCTTCTGCAAGTCACGGACCATACGGGGGAACTTGTTGACCGTACTCTCGATAGGCACCATTCGCACTTTCATCACGGATTCATGAAGCGAGGTCGTAACACTCTCCAGATACTCAATCTGCTCATTCACTGCCTGACTCGAATTACCCGACATCGCGGAAGCCGATACCAGAGAGTTCTTGGCTATGATCAGCTCGCTGACCAGATTCATCAGAGTATCCAACTTCTCGATATCCACTCTGACGGTCCTGTTCACCACAGGCTTGTTCGTCGTGTTTTTCTTTGCCGCGGGTGCCGTCTGCGCTGCGGGCGCCTGTGCCTGTTTCTCCGCCGGCTGTGCCGCAGGCGTCTTCGGAGCTGCCGCGGGCGCCGCAGACTCCTGTGCCGGGGTCTCTGCCGCATTCTCTGCGGAAACCTCCGACGCACCGGACGGCTCCTCCGAAGCCCCCGCACCGGTAATATCCTCTAATTTCAAAACGCTGCCGGCAACATCCTCGATCTCAGACACGCCCTTTGCCGCCGTTACTACCACATCCAGATCTGCCTCGGAAACAATGATCAGATTGAACTCCTGATCGAATCTCTCATCCTCGATATCCTGAGAGGAAGGATCGGAAACGATGATCTCACTGGTCTCCTCAATTGCCTTAAACACCAGGAAGGCTCTCGCCGCTTTCAGGATACAGGATTCCTGCACCTTGACGGTCAGCCCGTACACTTTCTTTCCCTGTTTGATGGCATCGCTCAAAACGCTCTGCTGATTTTCGTCCAGTTTAACGCCGTGGAAACCGCCGCCTGCTGCAGGCGCCGCAGCCTCAGCTGCCGCCGGTGCCGCATCAGCTGCCGTCTCTTGCTCCGCAGGCGTCTCGCCATCTGCGCCGGATCCGCCGGTCATGATGTCATTCAGGCGTTTGATCAGAGCGCCGTTGTCGTTCGTGCCCTCATCGGAACTCTCTCTGATATTGGTGTTGTACTCCTCCAAAGCGTCAAGACACTGGAACAGCACATCGATCATATCCGCTTTCACCTTGATATTGCCGTTTCTCACCTCGGAGAAAACGTTCTCCATATCATGGGTCAGCGTCTGCATCCGCTTATAGCCCATGGTTCCCGCCATGCCCTTTAAGGAGTGCGCCGCCCGGAAGATTTCATTGATCGTGTCCATGTTTTCGGGATCCTGCTCCAAAGAGAGGATCTGCGTGTTGAGATTTTGCAGATGTTCATTGGTTTCATCAAGGAAAATCTCGAGATACTGACTTACATCCATAATTATTTTACCCCCACGTTTGTTATGATTTCCTGTGCAATCTGCTCAAGCGGTACTGTCTGATCTGCAAGTCCCGCATTTACCGCGCTTTTTGGCATCCCGTACACCGCGCACGTGCTCGCCTCCTGCGTGATCACATGAATCTTCTTTTTCAGCTTCAGGTTTCGGATTCCCTGTGTGCCGTCAGCTCCCATCCCCGTCATGACCACGCACAATACTCTGTCGAACTTGCTGTCCATCAGGGACTCGTACATGTAGTTCGCGCAGGGTTTCACGCCTTCTCTGGCAGGTTCGTCCGAATAGTGAATCGTGTACTTCCCGGGAGACATATACACAACGTTCAAATGTTTGCCTCCCATGGCGATGTAAACATTGCCGGGTGCAAGCACATCCCCTTCCGCTGCCTCCTTTACGTTGAGCGAACTCAGAGAGTTCAGCCGTTCCGCCAAAGAAGCCGTAAAACCGGGCGGCATGTGCTGAACCACCACGACCGGAGCATTCAGATTCGCAGGGAGTTTCGGAATCACCGCCTGCAAAGCCTTTGGCCCTCCTGTCGAACTGGCGATCGCCACGATCTGAACACCTGCATCAAAGACCGCTTTGCCTGAGGAAGCAGGTGCCTCGGGAGGCGCAAAGACCTTTCTCTCTACGGCAGCCGAGGTGATACCTACCGGTCCCATCCTGCCGCCGGGCGCCGCTGTTCCTCTCCCGGTGGACGTTGGTACATTCATCTCCGAGACAGCCTCAAGAATCCGCAGGAGCTCCTCACTAAAACTGCCGTTCCTGCAATCCATGGCGTTATTCGGCTTATGAATAAAATCCAGCGCCCCCAGCTCCAGCGCATCCAGCGTGACCTTTGCGCCGTCACGAGTGTCAGTGCTCACCATGATGATCTTTGCCTGGATTCCTCTTTTCTGCAGCTGCCTCAAGAGCTCCAGCCCGTTCATCTGCGGCATGTTGACATCCAAAACCACAGCATCATAGTTTTTTCTGCTGAGCAGATTCAATGCATCCAGACCGTTTACCGCACGGTCCTGTACATGGAATCGTTTGTCTGATTCTATTATATCACAGAGCACCCTTCTCATGAGTGCAGAGTCGTCAACAATCAGTATATTTTTCATTTCCTTTACCCTGCACCTCCTCTCTGTTTTGCATTCACCTGCTCTGTCCGTTATCCTCTATCAAAATTTCTTTTCATATTTCTTTTCTTTCCTATCCAATCTTCCGTCACCTATGTACTTTTCTCGCCTCATCGAAGATATATTGGATGATTTCTTCCCGCTCCTGCGGATCTACATTGACGTACTGCACACGATGATCGAACACCCCGGGGCGATGCTCCAGTTCGTTCACCGCCAGTACTTTGCCTACCAGACGATATTCCTTTTCTTTCCCCTCCACCCGCAGATGATACTTACACAGGATCAGGCTGTTCACCTCATATGCGTAATAAGCGACAAAACGCAGACCGCCGCCGCTGATATCCACGATCACGCTGCTTTTTAAGGGAAGAGACGGCAAGAGCTCCTCCTGCGAAGCAACGGCGATCTCCTCCTCCTCGGCAAGCTGCCTGGAATCCATTTCCAGAGCGCAGCTGAACCGATAATATTCCCTTCTCTGATAATTGCGCAGATTACTGGTCATATCCATCACCAGTACATACTGTCCGTTGTAACGGTATCTGTCCACCACTCTGGCATTACACTGGTAGACCACATTGTCACCGTAAAAATACATATCGTACTCACCGTCCACCGGTAGGAGGATCAACTTCCCGTCCTCGATCGGCATGGTAATCTCCATACGATCCTCCGTCAGCACTTTAAGTACCCGGCTGCGATGAACCTTTTCTTCTTTTTCCGCCTCCTGACCAAGACCCCTCTCAATTGCCCTCAGCTCCACTTCACCGCCCGGCACCACATACTTTGACAACAATTCCGCCATACACTACCTCCCGGCCACCTCTTTGGCATTCTATTTTCTGGAAATAATTTGAGAAAAAAACGCTGCCATCCCACGTCTCTTTACATTCTGATCCAACTCACGGTTCATCAGCTTCGCCGCCACCGCCTCATACGCCATGGCGGAACGCGCCTTCGGATTATCCAAGGACACGGGCATCTGCTGCATCACCGCCTTTGCAAGCTGCTGATCCTGCGGAATCATACCCAGATAGGAGATGGGCACTTTCAAATACCGCTCCACCACCGTTTGCAGTTTTGCATAGAGCGCCTGCGCCTCATTTTCTCCCGTCACCTTGTTTGCCAATACCCTGATCTGCGTCTTCTCCGACGAATACCGTGGGTGACGGCTCAGCGCTTTCAGCAGAGAATAGGAGTCCGTGATCGAAGTCGGCTCCGGCGTCGTCACCAGAAGAATCTCTCCGCTTGCCACCAAAAATTCCAGTACCGCATCGGCGATACCCGCCCCGGTATCCACAATGATCGTGTCCGCCATCTCGTCAAGCTCCGCCAGATCCGCAATGATCGTGCTGAGATTATCCTTATCCAGATTCGACATTCCGGTGATCCCGGAACCCCCTGAGATAAACCCGACCTCCATAGGTCCCCAGGTAATGATATCTTTAATGCTCTTTCCCTGATAAATAAAATCACACAAGTTATGTTTTGGCACCGCACCGAACATGATCTCAATGTTGGCTAACCCGAAGTCCGCATCCAAAATGATGACCTTCTGCCCCATCTTGCGAAACTGTATGGCAAGATTGATTGCCGTATTGGACTTTCCCACGCCGCCTTTGCCGCTGGTCACGGTGATGATTCTTGCCAAAGGACGTCTCGGCGGAGCGCTGCCCTTTATTATCCTTCTCAGTTGTTCAGCCTGATCCATCCGGGCTTCCTCCTTAGTTTTTCACCGATCAGTTCTTTCCACCGAGCAGTCTCTTGACCGTCTTTTGCGGATTAAAGTCTTCAATGTCATCCGGGACATTTTGCCCATAGGTCACATAGGACAGGGAAGCCCCTGTATAGAGCCGCAGATTCAGGAGATTTCCAAGCGTCGTTGTCTCGTCCAGTTTCGTAAAGATCAGCTTGTAGTCCGCCATCTCCTTATAAGAATCCGCTATGCTGATCAGATCCCGGTACTTGGTGGTGGCGCTTAAGACCAGATGCACTTCCTTCTCAACCTTATCGTCAACAGAGTGAATAATATTACACATGTTATCTTTTTGCGTGCTGTTCTGGTGGGAATGCCCTGCCGTGTCGATCATGATATAGTCGTAGTCTCTGAAATCCTCCAGCGCTTTGCCGATCTCCTCCACTGTATAGATCACGCGGAAGGGCACCTCCAGAATATTGGCATAGGTACGCAGCTGCTCCGCCGCTGCGATACGGTAGGTATCCGCCGTCAGCAGGGCAACCTTCTTCTTTTCGTCCACCCGGAACTTAGAGGCGATCTTAGCAATGGTGGTGGTCTTTCCGACACCTGTCGGACCGATAAAGAATACCAGCTTAATGCCGTTTGCCGCAGGTTCGATACCGCTGGGCTTACCGAATTTCAGAATCATCTTTTGGTAGATATTTGCCAGCGCATAGTCAAAGGGGATATTGGGCTTATTGACGAGCTCAATCTCCTCGATGATCTCCTGCGCATATTTCTCGTCCACTTCATTTTCCAGCATGGTATCATGGAGCAGGCGCATGAATTTATCGGTCTCAGACTCCTCCTTCGAAGGGGCTGCCGCTTCTTCCTTTTCCTCTTTTTCCTTCTCCTCCGCGGGTTTCTGGAGCTGTTGTTCCAACAGAGATTGCAGGCTGTCCAGCTTTTCCTCGATGGCGCTGTTCGTATCCCGCTTTTCCGGCGTTTCCATAACAGGTGTTTCAGTAACAGGTGTCGTTTTACTGGAAGCAATCACATTGTTGATCGCCGACACCGCCGCCGTGTACTTTTCACTCTCCTCTTCCAGCGCCACCGTCACTTCCACCATGGGCGCTTTCAGAAACGCGAAAAGGCCCTTGGATTTCACGGGCTTCACATTCATGACGACAACGCCCTCTCCCAGTTCCTTTCTGGCGTTCTCGACCGCTTCCTTTTCGGTTTTGGCAATAAATTTCTTGATTATCATTATGCTGTCACCATCCCAACAGACTGTAATTCAATATTGGATTCCACCTCATTGTAAGACACAACGACCAGATCCCGATAGTAGTCCTCCGTCAGCTTCTTAAAGTAAGCGCGGACGATAGGCGAGGTAATGATGATGGGCATCTTGCCCAAGTCTTCCAGCTTCTTGACCTCCGCACCCACATTTTCCATGATCTCTTTGGTCTTTGCGGGGTCTAACGTCAGGTAAGCACCCTGTTCCGTCTGCTTGACGCTTGCCATGATCTCCTGCTCCAGCTTCGGATCGAGCGTCACGACGCTGGAAGTCTCGTTTGCCGGGAAGAACTTGCCGGAGATGGCACGCTTTAAGCTCTGTCTGACATACTCCGTGAGGATATCCGTATCTCTGGTGGTGGTCGCATAGTCCGCCAGGGTCTCGAAGATGGTGAGCAGGTCCCTGATGGATATGCCTTCTTTTAAGAGATTCTGCAATACTTTCTGAATCTCGCCAAGCCCCAGAAGCTTGGGCACCAGTTCCTCCACGAGAGAGGGATTCGTCTCTTTTAAGTTGTCCACAAGACTCTGTACATCCTGCCGCGTAAGAAGCTCGGATATGTACTGTCTGATAATCTCCGTTAAATGCGTGGCGATAATGGACGGCGGATCCACGACCGTGTAGCCCATGCTCTCCGCACGCTCCCTCTGTCCTTCCGTGATCCAGATCGCCGGCAGATGGAACGAGGGCTCGAAGGTGGGAATACCTGTGATCTCCTCCTCCACATAGCCGGGATTCATCGCCATATAGTGGTCAAACAGGATCTCTCCCTCACTGACCTGTACACCCTTTATTTTAATAATATACTGGTTCGGATTCAACTGTATGTTATCTCGCAGACGGATGATCGGCACAACAGTACCAAGCTCCAATGCGATCTGCCTTCTGATCATGACCACGCGGTCTAAGAGGTCTCCGCCCTGGTTCACGTCAGCCAGCGGGATGATACCGTAACCAAACTCCAACTCGATCGGATCCACCTGCAAAAGAGAGGTGACATTTTCCGGCTGCCTGATCTCCTCCGCAGCCGCTTCCTCCTCGTCCGCCTCGTGTTCGATCACCGCCGTTTCGATCGTACCCGCCATGATCCTGCCGACCACGATAAAGACCAACCCGAGTCCCACGAAGACCACGGGGTTTAGAGGCGTCACGATTCCCAAAAAAGCAAGGACCGCACCCACCAGATAGAGCACCTTAGGCGTTCCGAAGAGCTGGCTGATCAGCACCGTGCCGAAATCCGCCTCCTTGGAGCCCTTCGTCACCAGAATACCTGTGGCGAGGGAGATCAATAGAGACGGGATCTGGCTCACCAGACCGTCACCGATGGTGAGGATCGTATATTTGCTCATCGCCTCAGCCGCTTCCATCCCCTGACGGAATACACCGAAGCCGATACCTCCTACGATATTGATAAAGGTAATGACCAAACCTGCGGTCGCATCTCCCTTTACATACTTCACGGCACCGTCCATGGAACCGAAGAAGGTCGCTTCTTCCTGTATCTTATCCCTGCGTTTTTTCGCCTCCTCATCCGTGATGGCACCGGTGTTTAAGTCCGCATCGATCGCCATCTGCTTACCGGGCATCGCGTCCAGCGTAAATCTTGCCGTTACCTCAGCCACACGCTCGGAACCTTTGTTGATGATCATAAACTGCACGATAATCAGGATCAGGAACACCAAGACACCGATCAAAAGATCGCCGCCGCCCACATATTCCCCGAAGGTCTGTACCACATTACCGGCGTCGCCCTTGGTGAGGATCAGCCTGGTGGAAGAAACGTTCAACGCAATCCTGAATACGGTCGTAAACAGCAGGATCGTCGGATAGAACGACATATTCAGCACTTCGTTGGCAAACATACAGCCAAACATAATGGTAAAGGCGACCGAGATATTGCAGGCAAGAAGCACGTCCAAAAGACCGGACGAAATCGGCACGATCAGCATGATAAATGCTGCCAACAGATAGAGCGCAACGCCAACGTCTCCAATCTTTAATTTCTGCATCACGGTTCACCTCCTTTTCGCAAAATTTGTTATTTATTACACCTTTCCCTGCAAGTGGTAGACAAAAGCCAGTACCTCCGCCACCGCCTGATAAAGCTCCGGCGGCACCACGCTGCCCACATCCACGTTCGCGTAGAGCATCCGGGCAAGGGGTTTGTTCTCTACGATCTCGATGTGGTTTTCCTTCGCCACATCCTTTATCTTCTGCGCCAGATAATCGGCGCCCTTTGCCACCACATAAGGGGCATCGTAAACCTCGGGTTCATACTTGATCGCCACCGCAAAGTGGGTCGGGTTCGTGATGACCACGTCCGCCTCAGGCAGCTGCTGCATCATACGGCGTCTGGATGCCTCCATCATTCTCTGCCGCTGCTTACCCTTGATCTGCGGATCTCCTTCCTGGTTCTTATACTCGTCCTTGACCTCCTGTTTGGTCATCTTCATGTCGTTCTTGAATTTGATCTTCTGGTAGGCAAAATCCGCAGCCGCGATCAGCATATAAAACAGGGAGATCCTGATCCCCAGATTGATCACCAGTGTGCCCACCAGCGCAATGCCCTGATTCAGGGAAATATCATAAAGCTGTAAGATGGGCGGCATGTTCTTTTTCAGATAATCAAACACCACATACCCGATCAGTACCAGCTTCAGGATCGATTTAAGCAGCTCCACCAAAGAATTTTTGGAAAAAATACGCTTGAACCCGCTTACCGGATTCAATTTATTAAACTTTGGCTGAAGCGGTTTGCCTGTGATCTTCCATTTCACCTGCAGCAGATTCGCCACAAAAGCTACCAGGAAACCCACGAGCAAAAACGGGAGGATCGTCAACAGGATTCTTAACAAAGCCTCAATAAAGAGCATCCGAAAGGTCGACGCCTGAATGTGACCTTCGTAGAGCCTTGTGTATTCCGGGATCTGCGAATACAGTTCCTGCATCTCTCCCACAAAGTTGACTCCGATGTTTTCCACCCAAATGCGAAACAGGAAAAAAGCGGCAAGCATCTCGAAGGCGCTGGTCACTTCCTTACTCTTAGCCACCTGTCCTTCTTTTCTGGCATCCTCCAGCTTTTTAGAGGTAGGTTCTTCTGTTTTCTCTCCGCCGGGACCATCTTTGGCGAAGAACTGGAGCTCATATGCTAAACTCAAATCATCCCCTCCACAAAGGATACGATCATCCGCTTCATCTGTGAGAAGATATTATCCGCCAGAATCGGCATCATCCGCATCGACAAAAAGAGGATCGCCAGCCCCACAACCACCTTAAACTGGATACCCACGGCAAACATGTTGAGCTGTGGAGATACCTTCGCCAACACGCCGAGCACACAGTTTAAGAAGATCATGGCACAGAAGATCGGCAGGATGATTCGAAAACCGACCGAAACATATTCCCCCAGAAACAGGAGAACAGACGAAAAAAGTGCTTCCGTCTTAAACACCGCGCCATTGATCGGAATCAAAGTAAAGGTTTCCGCCAGCGCCCGCAAAAGGTACTGGTAGAGACCGGAAACAATCATAAACAGGGTGAACATATACTGGTAAAACACCCCGGTAAAGGTGGCCTGCTCCTTGGTTGCAGGATCAAGCAAAGAGACCATGGACAAACCGATCTCCATATCTGCGATGCTTCCCGCAAAGGAAGTCACCGAAGCGCATATCTGTGCACCCCAGCCGACAACAAACCCCGTCAGCGCCTCCTTCATCACGATGATCGCATAGCCCAAAAGACTGTCATACACCACTTCGACCCGGTCGATCGAGTGAAAGAGCAGGTAGGACACAAAAACGGAAAATCCCACTTTTACTGTCCTAGGCACATTTGACATGCTGAAAAACGGAGCAGCGTATACAAAACAGCTAATCCGCACCAGTATCAGTAAAAAATATTCCAAATCTGCATAGGTAAAGCTAATGTCTATCATAAAGCCACTTCCTAAAAACGGAATGTAGTCCTAATACCATTTTCAGCGCAGGTATTGATTAAAATCGGTCCACAAAATGGTCATAAACTCTACCATCTGGTTCATGATCCAGTGTCCCATAACGATCAGCGCCAGAAAAATCGCTAAAACCTTAGGCACAAAGGTGAGGGTCTGTTCCTGAATGGAGGTGACCGTCTGGAAAATACTGACGGCAAGACCCACGATCAGGGACACCAACAGCATCGGCGCCGAACATTTTATGATGGTAAAAATCGCCTGTTCGGCAATCGTCGTGACATCATTGACTGTCATCACTCACCTCTCCCTTTCCCGGCACATTGTCCTATCCTTCAAAGCTATAGATTAAAGCTTTCCACCACGCCCTTGATCACCAGATACCAGCCGTCCGCAAGCACGAACAGCAAAATCTTAAACGGCATGGAGATCGTGGTCGGCGGCAGCATCATCATACCCATACTCATGAGAGTAGAAGCGACTACCATGTCGATCACAATAAACGGAATATAAATCAGGAAACCGATGATAAATGCCTGTCTGAGCTCGTTAATGATAAATGCGGGCACCAGAACGCTCATCGGGATATCGTCAAGTTCTCCGTTCCATTCGGTACGGTTAATGTCCATGAAGAAATAAACGTCATTCTTCTGGGTCTGCTTATACATAAACTGCCTGATCGGTTCGGCCGCCGCCTCAAAGGCTTCCTCCTGCGTCAATTCTCCCGCCTCGAAGGGTACCACCGCCTCCGTATAGACTGCCGTCATCGTAGGCTGCATAATAAAAAACGTAATAAACAGGGCAATACCGATCAGAACCGTGTTCGGCGGAGCTGTCTGCGTATTCAGTGCCTGCCGCGTAAAATGCAGAACAATGATGACCCGGGTAAACGAGGTCAGCATAATGATCAGCGTCGGCGCGATCGCGATCAGCGTGAGAATGATCAGAATGCGCAATGCGCCATTCACAGTACCGTTCCCGCCGTCGTAAGTCACCGTCACCGTATTCGCAATATTCAGTTCAGCCAATTCTTCGGCAGTCTCAGACGCTCCGGGCGGATCCTGATTCGTCCTCTCCGCAGTGGTGCCGGTGAGATTGGAGTCCCGGTAAGGGGTATCCGTCACCGTGGTCATCGTATCCTCCGCGGCAAAAACGATTTTCCCCTGACTAAGATACAATATGCCTGCCATCATCAGCAGGCATATATATTTTGCCAAATAATATCCGGAAAAACATCTCTTCATTCGTCTCGCCCGTCTTCTTTTTCCAGGATTTTTTCTCTCTGTATTTTGGCGAGCACGTCCTTAAAACCGGGCACGCCACTGGTAGACCCCTCGGAAAACTGCAATTCCTCCTCGGGAATCTCTGATAACATTGTAACAGTATCTTTGCAGACTGCAAGCGCCAAATACTTCCTGCCGATCCTGACAAGCTGAATGTATTTGGTATTGGAAAGCCGCATCGCTTCCAAAAGCTCCATATTCATGCCCGCAGACTTTCCCTTCTGGTAACCGCCGATCCATTTGGTCACCAGAGCCGTGACAGCCAGCACAAACACAAATAACAGCAATACTGTTATAAACTGCACATAGGAGTCAGCCCTATCCGATAATGCAAGGAGCATTATCCCACGACCTTCTTAACAGCCTCCAGTACACGATCTGCCTGGAAAGGTTTCACGATAAAGTCCTTTGCTCCGGACTGAATGGACTCGATAACCATTGCCTGCTGACCCATCGCAGAACACATGATAACCATTGCACCCGGATCGCCTTCCTTGATCTTCTTGAGAGCCTGGATGCCGTCCATCTCGGGCATGGTGATGTCCATCAGCACAAGATCGGGCTTAAGCTCGTTGTACTTTTCAACCGCTTTTGCGCCGTTCTCCGCCTCTCCTGCCACGTTATAGCCATTCTTGGTCAGGATGTCCTTGATCATCATTCGCATAAACGCTGCATCATCACATACTAAAATATTTTTTGCCATCTCTCTTCTCCTATCACATATTATTTGATGATTTCGGTTACCCGAATACCAAAGCTTTCTTCGATTACTACTACTTCTCCTTTTGCAACAAACTTGCCGTTTACCAGCACATCGATCGGTTCGCCCGCGATCTTGTCAAGCTCTATGATCGTTCCCGGCGCGAAATCCAGAATCTCCGAAATGGACCGTGAAGTCCTGCCAAGTTCCACTGTTACCTCAAGCGGCACATCCTTGATCAGCTCGATGTTCTCCTGACTCTGCATGGGATTGAAATCGGCTGCAAAGTTCTGGAACTGAACCGGCTGCACATTCATGCCCGGCTGCATCGGCATCATCTGCGGCATTCCCATTTGGGGCATCATCTGCGGCATTCCCATCTGAGGCATCATCTGCATCTGACTCATATCCTGTGTCGGCATCGGCATTGGCATCGGCTGCGGAGCCGGAGCTGCCGCTGCAGGCGCTGCCGCGGGTGCCGGAGCCGGTTCGGGTGCCGCTGCGGGTGCCGGTGTATCACTGTCTGCACCCTGACTGACGATAAAGGTGTGGTAGATATCTTTTGCGAAATCCACCGGATATAACTGCATGATGGTGGAATCCACCAACTCATCGATCTGCATCCTAAAGGAGATCTTAACAAAGGTTCCCTCCAGGAAATCAGCGATATCGCCACCCGACTTAAAGGCGGTCAGATCCACCAGACTTGCTTCCGGAGGACTGATGTCGATCATCTTGCCAAGCATCGTAGAGAGCGAAGTTGCGGAAGACCCCATCATCTGATTCATCGCCTCGGAAATTGCCGAAAGATGAAGCTCTCCCAGCTCGCCGTCCGTATTCGTGCCGTCACCGCCCATCATCAGGTCAGTGATGACTTTGACGTCATGCTCCTTTAAGATCAGGATATTCGATCCATCCAATCCCTGTGTATACTTGATCAGGATAAATACGCAGGGCTTCTCGTAATCTTCCAGTACGTTTTTCCATGTCGCCATCTTGACCACAGGCGTCGTGATGTTGACCTTGCGGTTTACAATGGAGAACAGGGTAGTCGCCGAGGCGCCCATGCTGATATTTGCGACTTCGCCGATGGCATCTTTCTCGCTTTCCGTAAGGAGCGATTCGTCGGCATCAGGTCCGTCAAACGCTGAGGTTTCTGCTGCATCCGTGACCGCATCATCACCCGATGAATCGTCTGTGCCGTTCAAGAGCGCGTTTATTTCGTCCTGTGATAACATTCCGTCCATGCTTTTACTCCCCCTCTCTAATCACCGAAGTAACTCTCACAGCGTTTTTATCCCGGCTGGTACCCGGAAGTGCGGTGAATTTCTTGATATTACCCACATACACCGTAAGATCCTGTTCTACCTCGGTATCTAGTCTTATGATGTCCCCGCGTTGCAGATTCACAAAATCGGTGACTGATATGCTCGTCTTTCCCAGTACCGCCTTGACCGGAACATCCACTCTCTTGATGAGCGCCTCGACATACTCCTCGAAATTCTCCTCATTATGCTCCTGCAGATTCGCGTACCAGTACTTCGTATTGAGCTTATCCATGACGCTCTCCAACGTGAAGAAGGGGAGACATACATTCATAAATCCTTCGACATCACCTATTTTCATATTTAAGGTGACGATTGCGATCATATCGCTGGGGGCGATGATCTGTGCGAACTGCGAATTCGTCTCGATGCGCTCCATCATGGGATTGATATCCGCCACGTTCTTCCATGGCTCCCGCATGAGCTGCATACACACCACCATCATCTTCTCTATGATCGTCATTTCAATCTCAGTGAAATCTCTGGTCTTTTCCAGAGGATCCCCCGAGCCGCCGAGCATCCTGTCTATCATCGCAAATCCCAGCTGAGATGCCAGCTCTATCAGGATCGTACCTCCGAGCGGCTGGAAATTAACAACGCCCAGTATGACAGGGTTTGACAATGAATTTGAAAATTCTGAGAATATGACCGTCTCGGAACTTGTCACCGAAACCTGTATATTCTTTCTCAGATACACCGGCATACTCGTGGAGAGCAGTCGGCCGTAATGCTCGTATATGATTTCCAACGTCCGCAGATGCTCTTTCGAGAACTTTGTAGGACGTTTGAAGTCGTAATCTTTTACTTTCTTATCATCTGCGTTATTTAATTCTTCGGTGTCCAGATCGCCGCTGCTTAAGGCAGCGAGCAGATTATCTATCTCACTCTGCGATAGTACCTCGCCCACGAAAGTTCACCTCCTGTGGTAGTCATTTTATCTAAGTACTATCCAAACATGATGTCACCAAAGGACACGTTATAGATAAACTTGGAATCAAACAGCTGTTGTATTCTGCCTATGATCTCTTTCTTGATCATCTCCTGATTGTCGCGCGCCTCTTCCATTGTATACTGTGCAAACACGCCGTTGATCTCATCTTTAATCAGTCCCTCTCTCGTTGCCAGAACCTCTGCGGAGCCATATTCCTTATACCCCTCCGCCTTGGTATTGATCGAAAGGGTGATGGAAACGATACAGTAGTGATCCTTATCATCCCCCTCGCTCTTTTTCAAAGGAATCGTCATATTATCAGCAAAAGAATAAGTTTCAGTGTCCGCCATCGAGACAACCTCCGCTCCGCCCTCGCTGCTCGCCGAAAGTTCCAGATCCATGGCTGCGGCAATGTTGTTTACCAATGCAGCGGTCTGTTTGGAAGCGCCGGTCACGCTGAACATCATGATCGCCGTAAGAACGACATTCACGATCATAAGTGCCAGAATAATAATGGAAATCAGATTCTTCTTCATAGCCTTTTGTTTCTCCTTCTATAGATATTCTAATAAATATTCTATCTATGATTTCATATGACTGAAAGCTCCTGAGATCAATACGAGCTCATGGAGTTGTAAATCTTGATCTCTACTCTCCTGTTCTTTGCCCGTCCCTCGGGCGTCGCATTGTCGGCGATCGGAAGATATTCTCCCCTGCCCGCGTGTTTGATATTCGCCGGGTTTAAGTTTGTCACCGAAAGGATGTAGTCAAATACCGAAAGTGCACGCCCGGAACTCAACTCATTGTTATTCGAGTACTTCGCTCCCGACATGGGGACGTTGTCCGTGTGTCCCTCGATCTCAACCGTTCCCGTCGCGTACCGTTCCAAAATCAGTCCCACCTGATCGAGCACCGGCTTTGCTTCCTCTTTTAAGAGCGTCTGCCCCGAATCAAAGAGGATCGAACCCTTCAGCGTAAGCTGAACGAACTGGGAGGTGAACTGCACCTGAACCTCGTCCTGCATATTGCTCTCATCCACGGCTTCCTGGATCTTCTCCGCCAGTTTCTCGGATTCTTCCATCTGCGCTTCCTCGAGCTGTTCTTTCGCTTCTTCCGTTGAGGCATCCCGCCCCATATCCTCATCTACGGTCTGACCCTCGTCGAGCTTACCCGTACTGTTTATAAAATCATCCAGCACATTGAGCTGGCTGACACCGTTGCTGATCAGTTTTCCATCGCCGATCGCCTGTGCGCCCCCTTCAAATACGGAAAACGCCTGATTTAAAGATGCTACGATTGCCTCCTGCTTTGCCTCGTCCACACTGGACATCGCAAAGAGCAACACGAAGAAGCAGAGCAGAAGATTCATCAGATCACTGAATGTCGCCATCCACGCCGGTGAGCCTTTTGGCGGGTCTTCCTGCTTCTTCTTAGCCATTTTCTTCACCTCCGCTTTCGCCGGTGGAGCCTCTGTCCGCAGGCGCCAGGAAGGACTTCAGTTTCTCCTCGATGACACGGGGGTTCTCACCCGCCTGAATGGAAAGCAGGCCCTCGATCTCGATCTCCTTCACCATCATTTCCTCGTCGTTCTTACCTTTCAGCTTCGTGGCCACAGGCGCACAGATCCAGTTTGCGAGGACAGAACCGTAGAATGTTGTAATCAGGGCCGTTGCCATGTTAGGACCGACTGCCGCCAGATCGGAAAGGTCTTTCAGCATTAGGATCAAACCGATCAAGGTACCGATCATACCCCAGGCAGGACCCATGGCTCCCAAGTTTTCCCAGAAACCAATCTTTTCCTTATGCCTGCTCTCTACGCTGACAAGTTCCGTCTCCATGATGGCACGCACAAGCTCCGGATCGGTACCGTCCACGATCAATAGGATGCCCTTTTTCAAAAATTCGTCGTCGATATCGCTGGCTGCTTCCTCCAGGGAAAGCAGACCTTCCTTACGGGCGACGTTCGATAAGTCTATGATCTTCTGAATGATCTCCGGTACGTTCATGACGGACGTCTTGAAGATCAGCGTTATGCTCTTTAATCCGGCAACGAAACTGTTCATGGAATAACTCGCCATGACACAGCACAAAGCACCACCGAAGGTAATTAACGCCGAGGGGGCGTGCAGGAAACTGGCGACGGTAGCGAACGATTTTCCGAACACCATACCGAATATCATCAGTGCCAAACACGCTAACAAACCGATTAATGAAGCTATATCCATATGTATACACCCACTTTACACTAGTCTGCAAAAATATCCTTTCTATACGATTTTACTAAATTTTTCACTTCTTGTCTACTTTCTTTTACAATTATTTTCCGACCGGTCGTCAAAGTCAGCACCGTATCAGGTGTTTCCTCCACAAGTTCCAGTAAATCGGGGTTGATCAGCACCTTGACGCCGTTGATCTTCGTGACCTCTATCATACGATACCTCCCCCTCTCCCGGAAAACCAGAATCCAACTGTAGCAGAAAATAAAAACAGAAGGTCTGCAACTTGTTTATTTTACCACACATTTTCTCAAACTGCAAAAAAAATTTTTTCCAATCACAAAAAAATGCAAAAAATCCATAATATACCATACCGTAAAAAAGGAGCTCCCGCCTCGCGGAAGCCCCTAACGATTGATTATCTCTTAAGATTTACCAGCTCCTCCAGCATGGAGTCGGAGGTGGTGATGATACGGCTGTTTGCCTGGAAACCACGCTGTGTGGTGATCATCTCGGTAAACTCGCCCGCCAGATCGACGTTACTCATCTCCAGCACGCCGGATTCCATGGAACCCTCGCCGTCCGAGGTGATATCGATACCGACGCCGTCGAACTCGCCGGAGTTCATGGTCGTGGAATAAAGGTTGTTGCCCGCCTTAGCAAGACCTGCCGCATTGGCAAACTTCGTCACCGCGATCTGTCCCAACAGCTTGGTCATGCCGTTATCGTAGGACGCTCTGATCTTACCGTCCGAGCCGACCTCCACGCCGATCAGCGCACCTTCCTTACGGCCTGCGCCGAGGTTGTTGGAGGAACCGTCGCCGCTGTCCATGGCAACGGTAGAAGTCTTACCGTTATTGACATTTCTCATCGTCCCAAAGTCGATGGAGGTGTCATGGAAATGCCCCAAATCTACGGTCGCGCCCGTCAGATCGGTAGCGGACCCCGCAAAGTCGAGGGTCGCAGCTCTCTGACCGTTGGAACCGATGTACACAAACTCACCGTTCTCGGTATCGAACACCAGCATATTGCCCTTATAGGACTCGTTCATCTCGATGCTCGCCTGCCCGTCAGGTGCAATGTAGTTAATGGTATACTTTACGGTCTCGGTGTCTTTCAGACCATACACCCGCTCCAGAATCGTGGTATAATTCGCCTCGGTCGCATCGATGGTCTCGGAAAGCTTTCCGGTCTTTTGGTTATAATTCAACTCTTTTGTCGGCTCAAATGCCGCGGAGAAACTCACATTCACCGTGCCGTCTTCATCCACTTCCACCTTGGTGACCGTCACCTTGCCGCTCGTCTGGGTCGCTGCACCGCCGCCACCGCCTGCTGCACCGCCGCCACCGCCTGCTGCACCGTCATTCTTTCCGGTCAGTTTTTCCAGAACTTTCGCCCAAGCATCAACACCACTTTTTTCATCCAAATAGACATCCTTCGCGGGATTGGCAGACTTATCGCTGTAATAATATTTTCCTTTATTATCGCCCTCTTTGATACGTACCAGCCCGTACTCCGACTTCAGCACTTCCTCGCTCAGTCCCGTAGAACCTTCCACAACCACACTATTTTTCCCCGTCGGTGCTTTCTTTCCGTCCGTGATCTTCGTGGTATCCGTCTGCTTCTCTCCATCGATCTCAATAATCTTAAGATCTTCCGCCAGACTCATCATCGGATTCGCGGAAAAACCGATGAGAGAGTCCCCAAAGCTGTAGTCCACCTTAAAGTTTGCAGCGGCACCGCCTGTTACTGCAGGCGTATAGGTCACGCCCTGCGGCACATCGTACACCTTTGTGACTGGGTCCATATTGCCGCCGTTTCCGAAAGTAGCGATCTGATTGATGTTGCTCAGGTTATAGTATTTCACCAGAGAAACGCCGTCTTCGTTTAAGATATCATCCAGTTCCACATAATAGTTACCATCCTGGCTCATCGCGTGGTAGCTGATCTTCGCGGTGTACTTATAGCCCAGCTGGTCAAAGAAACTAAAGGTTCTGACCAGACCGGCACTGCTGTGCACATCGGCGCAGTTCTTATCGAGGATACCCGACGCGGTACCCAGCGTGGTCGCCTCCGGGGGCGCCGTCATATTCTTCTGGTTCATGACCTGCAGAGCGGATACCGTATCGGAACGGATATCTCCGGTCTCGCCATCTACCTGCCAGCCCATCACGCGGTAGCCGGTACTCGCCATAACCAGATTGCCCGCGCCGTCAATGGTGAAGGAACCGTCTCTGGTGAAGAAGTTCTGGGAACCGCTGTTTACGATGAAGAAAGCTTCACCCGAAATCATTACGTCCCAAGGGTTGTTCGTAGACTGCGCGGAACCCTGTCTGGTGATGGCAGTGTTGATCGCTGCCGTCTTTGCGCCCAGACCGATCTGTCTGGCGTTCATACCGCCGCGGCCGGTGTCCGCGTTCGCGCCGGAAGCTGCCTGTGTCTGCTGATAGAGCAGATCGCTGAACACCATGTTCTGCGCCTTGTATGCTGTCGTGTTTACGTTTGCAATGTTGTTACCGATTACATCCATTCTGGTCTGATGGGTCTTAAGACCCGATACGCCAGAAAAAAGTGATCTCATCATAGTGAAATGACCTCCTTAATCTCCGATGGAACCGTCGTCCCCTCTGTCAGTCGGGGACGCTAAGCCTCCTGTAAGGTCCGGCTTATCGTTTACTCGTTACATGATTACGGCTCCGTCTATGTTTGTGAATACATTTTCATCGGTCTCCGTCTGATCCATCGCCGTGATGACCGTTTGATTCGGCACGCTCACGATGAATGCGAGGGAATCCACAATGACCAACGATTCGTTTATCCCCTTCGCCGAAGCTTTTGCTGCACCCAGATTCAGGCGTTCCACCTGCTCCTTAGTCAGCTCAATATTCCGGTCTGACAGACGGTTTGCCGCGTGCTTGGAAAATCTTACCTCTCCGGATTCCTGAATGACATCCGTCTTTTTTGTCAGGATATCCTGGAAGCTTAACGCTCCCTGGGCAAGCGCCGCGTCTTTCTTTCTGCCTGTGCCTAAATATTGATCCTGCAGCTGCGCTATGGAAGGGAAAGAATTGCCTTGTAGCTTCATCGTCTCTCCTCCTTGAGATAGCTGCCAGTTTCCGCCGTTTTCCTCTCTTAAGCTTCCTCAGTCTTCTGTGCGTTTGAGACTGCCACCAGATCTTTCATCTTCTTTACATACTTCTTCATGGTGTCAACCTGCTCGTCGGTCAGGAAACTCTTTTGATAATCGTTCATGCTCTGGTACATCTCGTCTAACTTCTCCACGTTTTCCCTGTCCGTGAGAGACAGATCTTCGATCTTGGGAAGTTTGTTGTAGATGTTTAACCAGTCCGCTCCCATCTTGTAGGCTTCCAGATACGTGGGATCCGCCACCGTGTCCAGATCATCCATGGAATACAGATCGCCGTTTACGGAAAGGTATGCCTTATTGCCTTCGTAAACCACATAGTCTACATTACCCTGTACCGTGGTCTCTCTGCCCTGAGAATCTTTTACTTTCAGAAGCACCGTCTCGCCCACAAGGCTGGATGCCCGGAAAAGATCCATCGATGCGCTCATGTTCTGCATCTGCTCAAGCTCCGAGAAGGTTGCGTACTGCGAAATGTACTCGGTGTTTGACGTAGGCTCCAGGGGATCCTGATACTTCATCTGCGCCACCAGAAGCTGCAGGAAAGCATCCTTATCCAGAGTGTTGGAACCCTTTAACTTTTCCTTTTCCTTCGCCAGAGACGCCGCGGAATTGGATTCCACGAACTTACCGTTCTCTACTTTCTGTACTACTCCCATACTTTCACTCCTTTTTTGTTATGCCGTATAATCAACTGTGCTGCCGTTTGCCTGCATCATCTCCACCGCGATCCGCTCCGAATCCTCGAGCGTATCCAGCTCTTCTTCCTCGAGCTCATCCAGGTTGATCCTGCGTGTGCCGTTCTTCTTTGCACTCTCATTACCCTGATCCGCCGCATCCTGTCCGTCGCCGTACTGCTCGCCGTAAGAATGGTTCGCAACGGTGACCTCAACGGCTTCCACCTTGATGCCCTGCTCCTCAAACTGCTGTTTCAACTGGATCATCTGGGTTTCCAGAACCGCTTTTACGCTTTCATTCTGCGCTGCAAACTGAGCCGTGATGACGCCGTCCTTCGCCGCGATCTGTACATGAACCGTGCCCAGGCTTGCGGGATGCAGCTGCATCTCCATCTCCTGTGTCTCAGGTTTTAAGTTAAACTTCATGTACTCCACGATCTGATCCATGATTTGATTCGTCTCGGGCTGCGTGTATACCGGCTGCTCCGCCGGTGCCTCCACCTCTGCGGTCTGACCCGTAAGGTGCTGCAACAGGGCGCCTCCTGCGGACTGCTCTCCCGCATGGGAACCCTCCTGCCCGTGATGCTCCTCGCCCATGCCGCTCTTTTTCGCGACCGGCTCGGTCTCAGGCGCCGTCTGTGTCACCTGCTCGCTCACGTGCTTCTCGCCGCTGGCATCGTCCACCGTCACTTTGATCTGTACCGTGCCGCCGTCCTTTGCCACGGATACCGCGTAATCCTTCATGCCTTCCACGCTCACCTCGGGTTCCTCACCCACGGGTGTCTGCACATCGGGCTGCAAGTCCTGTACGGGTTCCTCCTTCGCCTCGCTTAAATCCGCTACCAGCTTTTCCAGTTCCTCCGGTGTCAGCCCCAGTTCTTCCTGTAAGGCTCCCAGGGTCTCCTGCACCGATCCTAACAGCTGCTGCAGGTTGCCATAGAGGGTCTCATCCGTTACCAGCGTCAGCTCATCCGTGCTCTCCGAAAGCTGCAATAACAGCTGTTTCAGATTCGCGATATCAAAGAGATCCACTGCCGTAAGTCCCAAGACTTCCATGGCTTCCTCCACTTTTTCAAGCGGAATCTGCATCACGTCGACGATTTCGGCAACGAGCTCCTCTGCCGCCTTCTCCACAGTCTCCTGTGCGGCGGTGTCTGTTTCCTTGCCATCTTCTGTCCCGGTGATCGCTTCGCCCTTTTCTCCTTCGGCTGCCTTATCCTGCGTACCGTCCGCCGCAGTCTTTGCATCCTCGGGATTCTTGGTCCCGGCGGTCTGCTCTGTGCCTTCCTGCTTCGCCGCATCCTTCGGCTGCGCGGTTTCCTGCGCCTTCTCTGCAGTCGGCTGTGTCTTTTCCGCAGTCACCTGCACCGCCTGTTTCGACGTCTGTGCCTGTGCTGCCGCCTGAGATTTCTGCATTCCCGCAAGCTGATCGCCCATCTTAGTCATAAGCTTGTCGAAACGTTCCTGCACGAGCTCATCCGTTTTGGCAGAAGTCTGGCTGCCCTGCACTGTGCCAAATGGCGACAGGGCTTTTACATTGTCTACCGTCATTCCTGCTCTTTCCTCCTTTCTGCAGTTTTCAAGGTACTGTAATGCTTTATATATAACGCGTGTTATTTTACGCGAAATATATCAAAGGTAACTCTCTTTGTTTATATCGGCACATTTGCACCGCCCATAAAGCGTTTTTTCTCAAACTCCAAAAATTACACCCGTTATATCACGGTATTGCACGTTACAGATCCGGATCCATGATCCTGGTCAATCTGGCTGCCGTCTCCGCATCCATCACACCGAGGATAGCTCCCCGTTCCTTCGTGCCCATCTGATTGAGGATCTTTGCCGCCAGATCCAGATCGTCCGTCATCGCCTCGAAGATCTTCGCCGCCTGCACGGGCTCCATCTCCGCGTATGCCTGTGCGTAATTCTGAATCTGTTTATCCGTCTCTATCTGTTCGATCACCTGCTTATACAGGTACTCCGCCGTGGTGGGATCCATGGTCTCGTAATACTTCTGATACTCCTCCACACCCGGACCGTTCTCGGCGTAGACCACTTCCTCGTAAAACTCTGTCTTGATCCGTTCAAACTCAATCTGCGCATCCTCGAAGGTCTGGAGCCTCTCGATCTCCGCCCGCAGTTCCGCCAGCTCCTCAGAGTCCACGGTGCTTGCCGCCTGCGCGTCCTCGAGCTGTAATTCCAATTCCTTGATATAATCCACTGCCTCCCGCAGGCTCGTGTAACCGCCATAGGATTCCTCGTCATCCGTCGTCACCGTCGTATCGGAGGGCAGGATCTTGTTGACCACAGGCACATCCTTTAAGACGGGCGCAAGCACGCCGGAACCGAAACCGCCTACGTCCAACTTGATCAGCAGGCAGAGGATCGCTACCCAGATCGCGACAATAACAACTGTTACTAAAAAGACGGAAACGCCGCCGCCCTCGTCGTCATCAAGCTGTGCTTCCTGCTCGGCGATTTCCTTCGCGCGCTGCTTTGCTTCTTTCTTCTGCGCCTTTCTGTCGCTCTTGATCTTATTGCGTTCGTCCTTTAATCTCTTTTTTTCCGCTTTTTTATCAATGGGCGGTTCCATCCCCATATTCATCGCTTCCGCTGCCATCTTCATTTTCCTTTCCGCGCTGCCCGTAGGTGTAGCTCGTGAGCTCATCCACGACCTTGGCTTCTGCCTTCTTTTCTTCCTCTAAAAATTGAAGCAGTGCCTTTTCCTTTAACTTCTCGTGCATCTTGCGCTCCTGCATGATCTCTGTCAGCTTCTGTCTCGCAAGTTCCAATACCTCCGCCGCCCGCATCACTTCAAGCTGCTGCGCCGCGATCAGGTCGTCCATTACCATGAGGGCGTTGCGATTGTCCCGCAGATCGGTGACGCTTACCGATTTTTCCCGCAGCCGTCTGCCCTCCTCAAAATATGCTTCCTTTCTGTCGAACAGGATCTGCCGTTTTTCTTCCTCCTCCTGCAGGCGCATCTGCGCCCTGCCAACCTCCATCTTCGCCTGCGTCTCAAGCTGGTACTTGATATTCAGGATGCTCTGCATTCTGTACCGAAATTTCGCCATGACCGGTCACCTGTTTACTCCTCGTCCGCTTCCGCGAAAAGTTCTCTTAACATGTCCACGGCATCCGAATAATCATATTTAGAGTCCACATCCTGCATCAAAAACTCGTTTACCGCTTCGATTTTCTCGATCGCGTAGTCAATGTTTTTGTTGCTGCCGCTCTTGTAAGCGCCGATATTGATCAGATCTTCCGCCTCGTTATAGGTAGCGAGAACATTTTTCAGTTTTCCCGCCAGAGACTTATGCTCCTTATCCACGATCTGACTCATACATCTGGAGATGCTCTGTAAGACATCGATTGCCGGATAGTGGTTTTGGTGCGCCAGTTTTCTGTTCAGCATGATGTGACCGTCCAGAATACTTCTGGCGGTATCCGTGATCGGCTCGTTCATATCGTCGCCGTCCACCAGCACCGTGTAAAGTCCGGTGATGGACCCCACCGCCGCACAGCCCGCCCTCTCCAAAAGGCGCGGCATCTCCGAATACACACTGGGGGGATAGCCTCTTGACACCGGCGGTTCCCCACTGGCTAAGCCAATCTCCCTTTGTGCCATGGAAAAACGGGTCAGAGAGTCCATCATCAAAAGGACGTCCTTGCCCTGATCCCTGAAATACTCTGCGATCGCACAGGCAGTCTTTGCCGCCTTGTTTCTCTCGAGAGCCGATTTGTCCGAAGTGGCAACCACCACCACAGAACGGCGCATACCTTCCTCGCCCAAGTCTCTCTCTACGAACTCGCGCACCTCACGCCCGCGCTCGCCGATGAGGGCGATGACATTGATATCCGCCTTTGTATTTCTCGCAAACATACCCATCAGCGTAGATTTTCCCACGCCGGAACCTGCAAAAATACCGATACGCTGTCCCTTTCCCACGGTCATCAGACCGTCGATGGCTTTTACGCCCAAGGGCAGCACTTCGTCAATGATCTTACGGCTCATGGCATCCGGCGGCTGCGCCTCCACACTGTAGGGCACGCCCGGCAGATACTCGCCGTCGATCCTGCCGAGACCGTCGAGCACCTTACCCAAAAGATCCTCGCTGACCGGCACCGTCAGGGGATTGCCCGTGTTTTCCACGATACATCCCAGTCCGATTCCGTCCGTCTTATCACAGGGCATCAGGAGTGTTCTCTTGTCCTTGAAACCGACTACCTCCGCCGTGATCGGCGGAAAATCACTCCCGACCGGATAAATCACGCACAGATCGCCAAGCTTCGCTTCCGGACCCGCGGATTCTATGGTGAGTCCCACGACATTTTCCACCCTGCCCTTTTTCTTAAAAAAGGTGTCGTCCTTTATGCTGCTGTATTTATAGTAATTGATCGCCGGATTCATCCTCAACCCTTCTCGATACTAAACTTTTTCATAAGATAACACTTGTAATTTCTTAGTCAGCTCCTCCAACTGCGTCCCTACGCCGCAGTCAAAGATCCCGCCGTCCGTCTCGATCAGACAATCTCCCTTAGAGAGGGCGATATCCTCAATGATCTCGATGATACCGCGGCCGGCAACAGCCCCCTCCATCAGGGTCTGCTTCTGCATATTGACATGAGGGTAATCGTCCGCCGACACATGCACAATGAAGGTTCTGCTGCTCTCTACCTTTCGCAAAGTAGAATCGATCAGATGTACCAAAATGTCTCTGTTATCCATCAGATCCACGCCAAAGATATGGCTGTAGACATCCGTTATCGTCTCAATAAAGCGGGGTTCCAGATTTTCCAGCATCTCGTCGTACTCAGCTTCCAGCGCACGCCGCCTCTCAGCCAGCTCCTGCTTTAAGCCGTCCGCTTCCGCCATGCCTTGCCGGTAGCCTTCCTCGTACCCCTGCCTGTTCCCTTCTTCCACGGCGTCAGCCCGCATGGACATGCTCTGGCTGCGCGCCTCCTCAACGATCCGTCCCGCCTCGGCTTTCGCCTCCTCAATGATGGCTTGTGCCTGCTCCTCGATTTCCTCAAGACTCGGACCTGCAAGCTCCGCGGCTTTGATGACGCCGGATGCTCCCTCTCCGTCATCAAAGAGCGCGTCGATTTCTTCTCCGGCAATACCGCTCGTGAACTCCTCGTCGCCTTCGCCTTCCTCCTCGTCAAAGGATGGCAGGGCGGACGCATTGGCTCTGCGGAGATTCTCCCACTCCTCGATCCGCTCCGCAACGAGGGCATTGGAGTCGATCACGCATTTCTCCTCGCCATCCACTCTGACCCAACCGGCTTTATATAATGTTCTTGGCTTCATCTTAAACAATGATCTCGTCGCCTCCGCCTCTGGAGATAACAATTTCTGCAGCGTCTTCCAGTTTTCTGATGATATTTACGATCTTCTGCTGTGCTTCCTCCACGTCCTTCATACGGACAGGACCCATAAACTCCATGTCCTCCTTGATCATGACCGCAAGACGCTTGGAGAGGTTATTGAAGATTGCATTCTGCACTTCTTCATTAGAGCCCTTGAGGGCAATCGCCAGATCGGAATTATCCACATCACGCAGCACACGCTGAATCGCACGGTCGTCCAAAAGCAGGATATCCTCGAAGACGAACATCTTCTTTCTGATCTCGTCCGCCAGTTCCGGCTCCTCGATCTCCAATGTCTCCATGATATGCTTCTCTGTACCGCGGTCCACGGTATTTAAGATCTCTACGACAGCATCCACGCCGCCGATGATCGTGTAATCCTGGTTTACCAGGGATGACAGTTTGGATTCCAATACTTTCTCCACTTCCTTGATCACGTCCGGACTGGTTCTGTCCATGACGGCAATACGCTTGGTAACATCCGCCTGTCTGTCCGGCGGAAGCGCGGAAACGATGATAGCCGCCTGACCGGGCGCTAAGTAGGATAAAATAAGGGCAATGGTCTGCGGATGCTCGTCCTGAATAAAGTTTAAGAGCTGAGCCGCGTCCGCCTTTCTGACAAACTCGAACGGCTTTACCTGCAGGGACGCCGTCAGTTTGCCGATCACGTCCATCGCCTTCTCGGAACCAAAAGACTTTTCCAAAAGTTCTTTGGCGTAGTTGATGCCGCCCTCCGCGATATACTGCTGCGCCAGACATACCTGATAGAACTCATTTACCACGCTGTCTTTGAGCTGCGGTGTAATGCTTCTGGTATTGGCGATCTCCAGAGTCAGTTCCTCCACCTCGTCCTCTTTTAAGTGCTTAAAGATCGCTGCGGATTTCTCCGGTCCCAGAGCAATCATCAGGATAGCCGCTTTTTGAATGCCGCTTATCTTTTCATCGGTTGACTTGGCAGCCATTTATCTTACCCCCAGTCCTCATTTAACCAGTTGCGCAGCAGATTCGCCGCCGCCTCCGGATTCTCTTCCACAAATTTATTGACAAGCCGTTTTTCTTCGGACTCGTTCTCGGAGGAGATTTCTTCTAACTGTACATTAGACTGCAAAAGCGTCTCCACGGACAGTTCTTCCTCTTCCTCCTCGTGCTTCTCGGTGCGCATACTCCTGAGTACCACAAAGGCTAAAAGCGCCAGGATCAGGATAATGAGCAGGATCTGTATGACATCCGTCGCCGTGATCGCGGAACCCTCCGCGTCAAAGAACAGATTTTCACTGTAGGCGATCAATGTGATCTTGTTTTCCGCAATCCCCGTAGCGTTCGATACGACCGTCAGGAAAGACTCGTCCAGTTCGATCCTGGTACGCTCCGCATTGTTGAGCTTATATTCCTCCCAGCTCACACCGTCCAAAAGCCCCTGCGCCTTTGCATCCTCCTCGCGGATCACGTTATAGCGAATCAGGGATGCCGCCAGAGAGGAAGCACCGTAATTGATCACGCCGGAGGGCGTCTCCGTGGTGGTAATCTCCTCATTCGGCAGATAGTCCCTGCTCTCCTCGCTCTGCGTGGACTGGGACTTGTTATTATCTTCCATCACATAAGTGGTATCGTCGTCATTAGAGTCCGTTCCCGGCACGCCGCCGATTCCGCTGACATTCTCGGAATTAAAGATATCCTCGTGGCTTAAGACACCCTGCGTCTGTCCTTCCGCCGGCGTATAGGTATGGGTCGTCTTTTTCTGGTTGGAGAAATCCAGCACCAGATTCGGAGAAACCTCTACATTATCAAACTCATTCGTGCCAAGGATCACCCGGCGTACATTGTTGATCAAATTCTTTTCCGCTTCACCCTTAACGGAAAGCTGGGCGTTTGCCAGACCGGAAGCGGAATAATTCTCGTCTCCCGTAAACAGCATATTGCCCTCTGTATCCAGAATGACAATATTATTCGTCGTCTTATTTCCCAGCGCCGTGGCGATTGCACGCGCCAAATAGGCCGCGTTCTCCTGCGAGAACTCGTCCTTTAATTCCAGCTGCACCCATGCGGAAGCTTCCTCCTCCTTAGCGATCAGCGTCCCGTCATCCTTCGGGATGTTCAGTTTGACGCGCGCTCTCTTGATCGCCGTAAACATGGAGAGGAAGTCGTTTGACAGCTGTTCTTCCAAATATTTGACATGTTTTTTCTGTTTATCGGACTCGGTCGTCGAAAAACTTCCGTCCGTCACATTCTCAATGCCGTAACCCGCCGCCTGAATATTGTTGGCGCCCAACAGCAGATTCGCCCGTCCGATTTCCTCCGCTACAATGGAGACCGTCAGCCCGTCGTCCGTGATCTGGTAATGATAGCCGTCAGCTTCCAGAAGATCGCGCACTTCCGCTGCTTCCTTTGTCGTCTCGCACTCCCGAAGCAGCACATATTTAGGTCTCGTGAGCATCGTCACGATGACTACGATCGCTATAATGAGCAGCGCCACCACGCTCACGATCAAAGTCTTCTGCTTCGCCGTAAAGCGGTTCCACCACTCCAGTATTCTATTTCCTAATTCCTTTAGTTTCTCAGCTATTCTTTCCACAGTAACTCTCTCCCCTTCGGCATCCCGTACTTACAGGCAAAAAACTAGACCTGCATCTGGATCAGCTCCTTATAAGCCTCCAGAAGCTTGTCCCTGATCGCCACCGTGTACTGTAGCGCCGTGGAAGCTTTCTGTAGAGCGATGGTAAGGTCGTGCGTATTCTCCGTCTCGCCCAGCGACCATTTGATCTCCTCATTCTCCGCATCCGACAGATAGCTGTTCGTCGTGTGCAGATTGTCGATCGCCGTATGTAACATCGCATCAAAACCGTTCTCCCGGTAATCCTCGATCTTTGTGGTGGGCGCCGCCTTTGCCGCGTCCCGGATCACTCCCGAGGAGACGTTATATAATTCTGTGATATCCAAAGCCATCTCTGTTTCCTCCATAATTCCGCGTTACAGAATAATCATCACGTTAGCTATTCAGTATATTAAGCCCCATGGTCGCTATGTTCTTGCTCGCCGAAAACGCGGTGCCGTTCGCCTGATAGGCGCGGGAAGCGTCGATCAGGTTCGTAAACTCCGTGATGATGTTGACATTGGGATACATCACATAGCCGTTTTCATCCGCATCGGGGTGGGAAGGGTCGTAAACCATATTTCCCTCCGTCTCCGTGTCCTCGTAGACGCCCGTTACCTTTACGCCCGAGCCCGAATAGCGGTCCCGTTCTTTTCTGAGTACCTGATGAAAGGGCGTCTGGGAGTTTTTCTCCTCAAACACCACGATCTTTCTGCGGTAGGGCGTGCCGTCCTCTGTCCTCGTCGTATTCGCGTTTGCCACGTTCTGGGAGATCGTGTCCATACGGAAACGCTCCGCCGTCATGCCGCTCGCGTTAATATCAAATGCACTGAACATTGACATCTGTCTTTCCTCCTAAAATTGGAAATTCTTCTCATGTAGTTATTTCATGACTGTCTGTAAATTCTTAAATTCCTGCAGCGTGCTCTGGTAGAGTCCCTGATAAACCACCTGGTTTTTTGCCGAATAGACGCCTTCTGTGTCAGGATCCACATTATTGCCGTCTATGCGGTAAGAATAGCCGGAGTAGTCCGTATAAGTAATGGGATTTAAGCGATTCATCTTCAGATCCCCGACCTTTGCATCCATGGACTTATAGCGGGAATGCCGAAGCGCCTTGGCAAGCTGAACCTCAAAATTCACATCCTGCCTCTTATAGCCGGGTGTATCCGCATTCGCTATATTGTTGGAAATCGCCTCGTTTCTGAGCCAGGAAGCGTCCATCGCCTTATCCAGCACATTCACATAGTCAAAAACATTCGTATTCAACAGTGAGCTCATAGTCACACTCCTTCCACAATAATAGAGTCCATATTTCATTATAAATAAAATACAAAAAATTACAAGTTTTTTCTCAACAAAACCAAAAACCTAAAATCGTCCCTGCTCTTTGAGTTTTTCCACTTCTTCAAAGACGACATCGTTCAAAACCTTGATATAAGTGCCTTTCATCCCCGAAGAACGGGACTCGATCACGCCCGCGCTCTCGAATTTTCTGAGGGCGTTTACGATGACGGAACGGGTGATGCCGACCTTATCGGCAATCTTGCTCGCCACCAGGATGCCCTCCATGCCGCCCAGCTCGTCAAAAATATGGGTGATCGCTTCCATCTCTGAAAACGAAAGGGTGGAGATTGCCGACTTCACCACTGCCACCTTACGGTTTTCTTCGGCATTTTCCTCGCTGACAGCCCGCAGCATCTCAAGTCCTACCACCGTTGTGCCGTATTCGCACAGGATGATGTCGTCAATATCGTACTGGTCGTCGCATTTGTAAAGAAAGAGCGTTCCCAGCCGCTCGCCCGAAATTTCGATGGGGGTGATCACTGCCTGAAAGCGGCGAATCCCCGGGCTTTCAAAGCCAAGGGTCTCGAGATTGACATTTTCTTTCGTTGAGAGCACTCCCAGAAGGCGCTCGTTTAACATCGGGTCAATGAATCCTCCCACATGATCCACAATCAGCTCCGTGATGGATTCTACCGACTCTGTATCGCCGATGCCAAGCACCTTGCCCTTTCTGCTCACCACCAGCACATTAGAGGTCAAAATCTCCTTCAGGACATCACAGATATCGTTGAAAACGACCTTTCCCGAATTATTGTTGTGTAAAAGCTTCCCGATCTTTCTGGTCTTATCCAATAACTGCACACTGCTCATTGTGTTTACTCCCTAATCACTCATTCCAAAACCAAAATCCAACACTTTGATTTTATCACACTATTTGAGCAATTTCAATGTGTCCATGCCGCAATTTGACTGTAAGTTACAAAAATTGTTGCCATTTTTTGAATATTTTGTATATTCAGGACTCCTGCACTGCCTCTTTTGGCATATCTCTGACAAATCCACAGGCTTCATCGGAGCAGACCAGCTTGTTTCCCTTTTGCAGCATGATCGCCCCGCAGCGGTCGCACTTTACATCCACAGGCTTTTGCCAAACCATGAAGTCGCAGTCCGGATTATCGATGCAGCCGTAGTATTTACGTCCCTTTTTGGTTTTTTTCAGCACGATGTCCTTACCGCACTTGGGGCAGGCAACGCCGATCTTCTCGAAATAAGGCTTGGTGTTCCTGCAGTCCGGAAAGCCCGGGCAGGCTAAAAATCTGCCGTGAGGGCCGTACTTGATGACCATCTGTCTGCCGCAGAACTCACAAAATTCATCGGAGAGCTCGTCGGCAATCTCTACCTCCGCCAGCTCCTTCTCCGCCTTTTCCACCGCTTCCTGCAGATCGGGATAGAAGTTTTCGAGCACGGTCTTCCATTTGACGTTTCCTTCCTCCACGGCATCGAGAAGCGCCTCCATGGTCGCGGTGAAATTGACATCCACAATGGAGGGAAACGCCTCCTTCATCATATTGTTGACCACCTCGCCCAGCTCCGTCACATAGAGATTCTTATTTTCTTTTACAATGTAGCGTCTGGCGAGGATCGTGGTGATGGTCGGCGCGTAGGTACTCGGTCTGCCGATGCCAAGCTCCTCCATCGCCCGCACCAGGGAAGCCTCCGTATAATGAGGGGCCGGCTGCGTGAAGTGCTGCTTCTCCTCCAGAGAGGAAAGCGTAAGCTTCGTGTTTTCCGTAATGCCCCGGATGAGAGTGTTTTCCTCCTCCTTGTCTTCCTCCTGCGTGTAGACGCTCATAAAACCGTCAAATTTGAGTTTGGAAGCCGCCACGGTAAAGCGGTGCTTTCCGGCATCGATCTTTACCGAAGTGGTCTCATATACCGCAGCTGCCATACGGCTTGCCGCAAAGCGCTTCCAGATGAGCTGATACAGCTTGAACTGATCTCTGGAAAGGGAATCCTTGATATCAAGGGGCAGCCTCGAGATATCGGTGGGACGGATCGCTTCATGTGCGTCCTGTATCTTCTTATTATCGGACTTTTTCTCCTGCTCCGCAGCCGCCGCGTATTCCTCGCCGTACTTCTCCGTAATGTAGGCCCTCGCCGAAGCCTCCGCCTCGTCGGATATTCTCGTGGAATCGGTACGCAGGTAGGTGATGATACCCGTGGTGCCGCTTCCTTTGATCTCCACACCCTCATAGAGCTGCTGGGCAAGGCGCATGGTCTTCTGCGTGGAAAAGTTCAGGACCTTACTCGCCTCCTGCTGGAGCGTGGAAGTCGTAAAGGGCAGAGGTGCCTTCTTAACCCGCTCGCCCGTCTTCACACTGGCGATCCGATACTCTGCTCCCGCCAGCTCCTTCTTGATCTGCTCCATTTCCTCTCTGGACGCGATCGTGCGCTTCTCGCCATCACTGCCGTAATATTTTGCCGTCAGAGGTTTTTTCTCCCCCTCCACCTTGAGAAAGGCATCCAGCGTCCAATACTCCTCCGGGATGAAGGCGGCGATCTCCTCCTCTCTGTCACAGATGATGCGCAGCGCCACAGACTGCACGCGTCCCGCGGACAGCCCGCGCTTCACCTTTGCCCACAGTACGGGCGATATCTTGTAACCCACCATACGGTCCAGGCATCTCCTCGCCTGCTGGGCGTCCACCAGATCCATGTTGATCTCTCTGGCATTTTTTAAGGACTCTTTTACTGCCGTCTTGGTGATCTCATTAAACGTGATGCGGTACACTTTTTTATTTTCCAATTTCAACGCATAGAGGAGATGCCAGGAAATCGCCTCCCCCTCGCGGTCCGGGTCAGTCGCCAGATAAACTTTCTCCGCCTTCTTCACTTCCTTGCGAAGATTCGCCAGAATATCTCCCTTTCCCCGAATCGTAATATAGCGGGGCTCAAAATCATGCTCCACATCGATCCCCAACACGCTCCTGGGCAGGTCGCGCACATGTCCCTGACTTGCCGCTACCTCATAATTTGATCCCAGAAACTTTTTCACTGTCTTTACCTTTGCAGGTGACTCCACGATTACCAGATATTTTGCCATAACCATTCCCCTATCTGTATCATTCTAAGGTCAGACCCCGTCCAACATGCAACACTATACACCGATTTGCAAGAGCATGCAAGGGAAAATTTTTACTTTTTTTCATTCTATTTTTTCTCAGGTTTTCAAAATCCGCATAAAATAGCTGCCGCCGACCTGCCCGGCATAGCCGCACGCGCACAGTTCCAAAAGCTCCTGAAACAGAAGCGGCAGCGCGATCGACCTGCCCTGTTTTTCCATGTATCTGCGCTGCAATTCCTCCGCCGGCAGCGGCGAAAAATCCAGGATCTCCAAAAGTTCTCCCTGTATCCCCTCCAAAAAGACCAGCTTCGTCTGTGTGCCGCCTGCGGGTGCCGCATTGTCCCCGTAAAGTTCCTCCAAAAGTTCCTCCGGCGTGCACACAAGCCCCGCTCCCTGTCGGATCAGACGGTTACAGCCGCCGCTTAAGGGGTCCGTCGCCCGTCCCGGCAGGGCATAGACCTCCCGCCCCTGCTCGAGCGCCATATCCACGGTGATGAGCGTGCCGCTCCTCTCCCTCGCCTCCACCACGAGCACCGCGTCGCAAAACCCGCTGATAATGCGGTTTCTCGGAGGAAACAGCGCTGATTTCGGCATGACGCCCGGCGGATACTCGGAACAGACCCCTCCTCCCGCAAGCAATGCGTCATACAGTTCCTGATTTTCCCGCGGATAACAGATATCCACACCGCAGCCCAAGACTCCCAGCGAATATCCCCCCTCTCCAAGCGCAGCACTCTGCCCGATGCCGTCTATGCCACGCGCCATGCCGCTGATCACCTGCACGCCTGCCTTTGCAAAAGCTGCTCCAAACTGCCCTGCCATATATCTGCCATACTCGCTGCAATCCCTTGCGCCGATCAAGGCAACCGCCTTTTTCTCCGCCTGCGGCAGCTTCCCGACATAATAAAGCGCCCAGGGCGGATCGGGAATCTCCTTTAAGCGCTTCGGAAAGGCTGTCTCCCGCTCCGTCACCAGACTGACGCCCCGTTTTCGCAGCGTCTCGTAGGCGCCTGCCACATCATAGCCTTCGCTAAATTCTGACATTTGTGTCACCTTTTTGGCATAACGCGGCGCGATACGCTCCGAAAGCTTCCCGCTGCAAAGCTGTTCGTATACCTCCTGCGCCGTCCCAAAAGACGCAAGTGAGCGCAGAAATCCCCTGCTGCTAACGCCTGCCGCCTGATAAAGCCAGTGCAGATACGCCTTTTCCTGCTCTGTCATAAAAATCCCCCTTTCAATTCCAGAACTTGCGGTCAGACTGCCTGTAACAGATTGCCTCCGCCAGATGGCTCTTTTCGATACGCTCGCTGCCATCCAGATCCGCGATGGTCCTTGCCACCTTTAGGATCCTGTGATACGCCCTGGCGGAGAGCTGCATCGCGGCAAACATCTTTTCCATGTAAGCCCTTTCCTCTTTTTTCAAAGCGCAGTACCGCTCGATCTCCCCCGTTCCCATATCCGCATTGAAATGCAGCTTCGTCCCCGCAAACCTTGCCGCCTGCCGCTTCCTGGCTGCCATCACGCGCTCCCTGATCTGCTCGCTCGTCTCCTCCCCGCCGCCTGCCGCAAGCTGCGCAAAGCGCATGGGAAGCGCTTCCACGCAGATGTCCATGCGGTCCAAGATAGGTCCCGACACCCTGGAAAGATACCGCCTGACCTCATAAGGCGTACAGCGGCACCTCTCTCTATCAGGGAAAAAACCGCAGGGACAGGGGTTCATCGCACCCACCAGCATAAAATCCGCCGGATAGACATAAGAGCCGCTGCTCCTGGCGATCTGTACCTGTTTATCTTCCAGCGGCTGCCGTAAGATATCCAGCGTCTCGCGCTTAAATTCCGGCAGCTCGTCCAGAAAGAGCACACCCCTGTGCGCCAGACTGATGACCCCCGGCGCGGGAATCCGCCCGCCGCCCGCAAGCGCCCTGCCCGTGATGGTGTGATGAGGATTTAAGAAAGGTCTCGTCATTTTCAGAGAGTCAGCTGACTGCAGCATACCGGAAATACTGTAAATCGTGGAAACCTCCAATCCTTCCTCCAAAGACAGCGGCGGCAGGATCGACGGGATCCGCTTTGCCAACATGGTCTTGCCGGAACCGGGCGCGCCGATGATGAGCAGATTGTGAAAACCCGCCGCCGCGACCTCCGCCGCCCGCTTTAACCCTTGCTGTCCATTGATGTCCGCAAAATCCGGCTGCCCCGACGCCGCCTTCTCCGACAGCATCTGCGCCAGTTTGGCTACACCCCCGTACCCGGCGGACTGCTTTTTACTCTTTCCGGTAAGGAAGTCAAGCGCCTCCTTCACATCACCCATGCCTACGCTCTCGATTTCCCCCGTCAGCGCGCCCTCCCAGGCATTTTTCCCCGGCAGAAGGCAGCGTTTGATCCCCTGCTTTGCCGCCTCCCTCACAATGGGGAGCACGCCCTTTACGGGCTTTAACTCTCCCGAGAGCCCCAGTTCTCCCAAAAGCAGCGTATCCTGCACCGCCTCCTGCGGAAGCTCCCCCAGCGCGATCATAATGCCCACTGCCACGGGCAGATCAAACATGGTGCCGTTTTTGGGCAGATCCGCCGGTGAGAGATTGACATTGATGCAAACGGGCGGCAGTTTGATACCCACGTTTTTCAGCGCGACCTTCACCCGATCTCTCGCCTCCCGCACCTCGCTTCCCGGCAAGCCGACGATCTGAAAACAGGGCAGTCCCTGAGAGACATCCACCTCCACCTCGATCAGATGGCTGCAGACGCCGTAAACGGCCCCCGATATTGTTTTTCCAAGCAAAGACATTACCTCCTTTTTACGTGATGATACAACATTTGTTACTGTTTTGATTGCTGTTACCGTTCTCTGTTTCTACTGCTGATGCTTCGTTCGGAAATCCTGCGGCGATACGCCTGAAAACTAAAATAGAATATTAGAATACTCAGAAAGTTCCGATAAGACTATTATGCGGCAGGGCGTGTGCTTTTGTCAAGCACAAAAGAGCCCGCGCTCACGCGCAGGCCCTCTTTCCTTTTACCCTTTAACAATTTTGTATTTTATTTAATCACTATTCTAATAGGAACATTTGGGCGCGGTTTAGGGATACGCTGTCCATACTGAACGCCTCCACACTCTGTCCCGCCCTCGTATAACGGTTCGTGAGCATCACGCAGATCTGCGATTTCTCGTCATCCCCGTTCTGTAAGGCAATCAGCGGCGCCTTGATGCGATAGACCTTACCCGGAACGATTCCTCCCGTCACCTCCACCAGACGGTTGTTCTCCACCGCCCATATGGGGCTCGTAAAGGCTGTGTAATCGGCGGTGTTGATCGAGCCGTCCGCCTGCAGGAGTATCGTGTCTGCACCGGCGCCCGGATTCCTGTAATAGAGTGAGAAATCCGTGACCTTATCGACTGCAATGTTGTTATCCGTAAAGCGGAAGTATACATCCACCGTATCGCCGAGGATACCGCCTTTTGCGTCTCCGCTCTGCTCGCCTTCCTTGAATGCCACATCGTAAGGAATGGTGACGCTCTCCACCTTATTCACCCCGTTAAAGCCCGCCACAATGGAGACATTGGCTCTGTGTATGCCGCCGTTATATGCCGCCATCAACGCATTCACAAAAATCTTACACTCGTCCAGACCGTCTCCTTCCGGCCCTTTTCCGCTTTCCTTGTCATATCCGTAGGGATACTGTGACTGTCCCACATACACCACGTTCCCTTTGCTGTAAACGTAGTAATTATTTCGGCCGTCACAGGGAGAGACACTGTAGCCGCTTGCTGTACGGCCGTCACTCGAAGCACCGGTATCGAGCAGGGTAAACCACGCCGTAGTACGGGGCTGCCCCGTTCCGCTTCCCTCTCCGGTACTGCCTTCCTCTCCGATATCCAACAGATAATCGGGCATCGAGACCTTTGTAGCGCTGCCAAGCTGTGCCCGCGTGTTGACCTGCAGCGGCCATTGCGTGATCACCCCTTCATTGATGCGGTCCAAAAACAGACTCGGCGTCTTGTTGAACATATACGCGTCAATGTCTTTGTAGCGATATTGAGAAGGGCTGTGCAGACCGAGTTTTCCGTAAGTCTTTCCATCCTTCTGTCCCAGAACCGCCGTAGAAAGCCCAAACCTTCCCGTCTCCTCAGAGGCGCCGGCAGAGGAGACAAGCACGCTGCCGCCTGCGGCAATGAACTCATTGACCGCTTTAGTCACCGGTTCTCCCGGATTCCTGCTCTCGCCAAATCCCAGCACCACCACATCCCAAAGGGAAAGGTAATTCGGATTCTTATCAAGCAGTTCCTTCAGCCCATCCTTACCATTACTCGGTTCAATCGTCTTGATGTCCCACGTAATATTTGCTCTTCCCTCCGCCGTCTTCAGATAGTAGGCCAACACAGAATTTCCTACCCTTTTATACTGCTCCTCAAAATTGGCATAATCATTCTTCGTATCATCAAGGATCTGCAAAACCCTGATCTTCGTCTTATCATTTCCTGTGATCGTAAAATAGCCCTGCGTCGCGGCACGTCGGTATTGGTTGCCATGATCCGCCACCTCCAGCTTCCAAGGCACGATGCCGGAATTGATCTCATTGAAATCAACGCTGATCGTACCGCCGTCCGCCGTCTGCTCATGCTGATACCCGGCAATCTCCTCTTCCGGCGCAAAGATACCGTCGTAATTCAGGTCGAGATACAGATGTCTGTCCAGCTCCCTCCCGTAGGTCTTATTGTCCCCTGTCCTATCGCTCGAAATCCGGTAGGCAAACGTACCGCGGACGACACCGGTCCGGTCCTCCACCGGCTCCGCAGGAATCATGCCTATCTGCTCATTCTGTTCCTCGTCCCCGTTTTCGCCGCCATCCGGCGCAGCATCGTTTTCCCTCTGCAGTTCCACCTTCGGCCGCAGAGCTTTCAACTGCATCGCAAACATAGCGCTGCTGTGCACGTCCTCGATGGTGTAGAGTCCGACATCCGACTCCTCATCCTCCTTTTGATCCGCTCTCATGGCGATTGCTTCCTCAAAGAACGCATACATCTGCGTGTCTTTGGCAATATATTTCGTATTGATATCTTTCGCTTCGGCTTTCCTGGCGCTCCCGCCCGTAAAGCAGTCATTCTCCACCACGATCGGATAGCCTGCCCGCAGATAGTCGAGCAAAGCGTTCTTTTTCTCCGCCGTGATATCGTTCTCATCGTATCTGACATCGCTGCCCGCCACGCGGTCTCCTCTGTGGTAGACTTTGCCGTTTAAGTCCGAATCGTTGTAGACTGTCTGCAACATGTTGTCCTTATCAGGCTCTCTGTAGAGGCGCTGCCCGTCCAGACCGATGAAGATCATATTGTAAGCCTCGTTGATGTCCTCGTGACTGGTGTTGAACGCCGCCACCGAATGCAGCTCCTTGTCAATCTTTATCTTTCTGGAACTTCTGAGGATCTGCTGTCCGTCCCCGCTCTGATCCTGCCTCTTCCAGTAGAGAACGACTCTTTCCTTATCCGCCGGCGCTTCATAGTGCAAATCGGACTCTATATTCGCCGTCGGCTGCAGCTCCAGGATGGAGAGATTCTTGTAGTCCCCGACTAATCCGCGGGAGTAATTGATGATGTACTGCACTGCCATCGCCTTGCTGACTTCTTCGGCTATCTTCTCATCATCCGCCAACATAACGTTCTCCGCCTTGATTGCCGCCAACACCTCGGTAAAGCCCGAAGTCGCTGCGGTTTTATCCATCGCATCCGGAAAATCGTCCGCCACCAGCGGTGTCGAACCATTCACAATATAGATATTTCGGTTTACATAATGATACTTATTGTCTTTTTTGTTCGGATACTCCGTGGATTCTTTATCCGCATTCATTAAGGCACTGTTTGCCAGATCGTCTGACTTTGCCATCGCGTTATAGTAAGCAGCAAGATCCTGTTTCAGAAAGACCTTTGCCAGCTTCTGATACTTGGTATCCGCATAATCGTTTTCATTCGTCACGATGCCGTAGTCCACAATAACAGGCTTTGACTCCTCCACCGCCCCATACAGCAGACTCGTGATCACCGCATCCGAAAGATCACCCACACCGTCATCGGCATTTCCCTTTTTCTCCGTATAGATATAGCCCTTCGGCGTATTCTGGTCAAAATAGAGCCCCGTGCCATCCTCGAGGTAGACAAGATTCGCTTCCTGTACCATCTCATACGTCACATCACCGGCGAGCACCGTATTCACCTTGATCGCAAAATCATCAGAAGCATTGTCCTGCGCCTTCAAGGAATTAAACACATGTTTTCTGAGATAATCCTTTCCGCTGGTACACCGTATATATACGGGTGCATTCTGCACCTCGATATAATGCGAAGAAGTACTCGCCGCCGCAATCTCATAATATTCCTGCGCTGTCTGCATATCCTGTACTTCCTGTGCATCCTGCGCTGCATCTTTCATACTTACAAATTCTATATCCCGCTCTATCGGCTGTACGCCCGTTAATTCCGAAACTCTTTGAGGACTGCCTGCCTTGGTAAGCTTATACATTCCCTTTCCGTCGCCAACATATCGAAAACTCCCCACAACAGCAGGATTCACAGCATTGGGTTCCGTATCCAAAGCTGCAGTTAAGCCGTTTTGGGACAATCCCTTTTCCAAGTGATAGGTATCATAAGGGCGCGGCTGTCCCTCGATCGAATAGAATCTGCCGCTCTCTTTCACCTGATAAAGCAGTTCCTCCTGCTCGGTCTCAACATAGTTAAATTTTATGATACAATAGGTCCCTTCCTCCAAACCGAGCGTCGGTTGAGGTTCCGGTTCTGGCTCAGGTTGAGGTTGAGGCTGCGGTTCCGGTTCAGGCTCGGGTTGAGGCTGAGGTTCCGGTTCAGGCTCGGGTTGAGGCTGAGGTTCCGGTTCGGGCTCGGGTTGAGGCTGCGGTTCCGGTTCAGGCTCGGGTTTGGGTTGAGGTTCCGGTTCAGGCTCGGGTTGGGGTTGAGGCTGAGGTTCCGGCTGAGGCTCCCCCTCGTTCATAGGCTGCGCTATTTCTACATAGTAACGCCAAGCTCCTGCCGCCCTAGACACAGACTGCACTTGCTGCTCCGACTGAGACTGCGGCTGTTCAGACTGTACCTCCTGCTCCCCTTGTTCCATCAACTGCTCAGGCTGCGGTTCCGGCTGAGGCTCAGGTTGAGGCTGAGGTTCCGGCTGAGGTTCCGGCTGCTCCGGCTGCTCCGGCTGTGGATCGGTCGGTGCCGGATCGGTCGGCTGCGGTTCCGTCGGTGTCGGATCGATCGGCTGCGGATCGGTCGGCTGTGGATCCGTCGGTGTCGGATCGGTCGGCTGCGGATCGGTCGGTTCCGGATCGGTCGGCTGCGGATCGGTCGGTTCCGGTTCCGTCGGTGTCGGATTCGTCGGTTCCGGCTTGGTCGGTTCCGGATCGCTCGGCTGTTCCGGCTCCGGTTTCGGACGCGGAATCCCTTTCATCTCTCCGATCGTGCTGGCATAGCGATATACGCCGTTCTCAACGACATACACACCCGTTGCGTCGGAATAACTGCCGCCAAAGATCACTTCGTCATAACTGCCGCTCATGAGCAATTCCGGGCGATAACCGCTCGTCCCCATGACCGGTCCTTCAAAAAATACCTGATACTCTCCCTCTCCGTCCGGTGCAAAGGTAAAGACATCCCCTGCTGCTGTTACAGCGGAAGACATAACCGAATCGCCAAAAAGCGAACCGTTCGCCGGCCAAACCAGATTATAGTCATATCCCGAAAGCGCGGGAAGATTATTGATATCCGCCCCCTCAGCATCCGGCCTCCTATCCACATAAGCGTAAAGTTCTCCTGTCGAATAGGACGCAGGTGACTGTCCGCCGTCGGGCGCGGCTTCCGCCGGATCATAGATCTGACTCCACATACTGCTTCGCAGATCCTCACCCATGCCGCCGTAAGCTTCCTGATAGCTGATTCCCTCATAACCGCTTCCCATGACCGAAGTAGTCAATTCTTTTCTTGCCGAATAGGGATAGAACTTTTCCTTATCACTCCCCGTAAAAATACGCACCAGATCCTGCTGGATCGGCGACTGTCCCGGCGCAAGATAGCCGATGGTCCCCAGTGAAAACTCGTATTTCTTATCCGCCGAATATGCCTTTCCCGGCACAATATCCAGGATCACAAAGGGATTCTTCTCGTTGTGTTCCTCCACGACCTGCTTCATGCCGCCAAAGGACGACTTCGCCTGTACGATAGATGCCGGCGTGCCGTTCATAAAGCGAGGCGATACATAAAGTCCCGTTACCACAAGCGCTGCCGCCACCGCGACCGCCACCGCGCGCCCGAAGATTTTTTTGCCGGACAAACGCTTACGTGCTCTATAGGGCTTGATTTGCTGCGTCTGCACACTAAACACTTTCAAGTCCGAACGCGCGCTGTCACGCTCCAGACTGTCCCTGTGCTCATACTCACTGCGCAGCTGTCTGAGCAGATCATTCAGTTCCCCATCCTCCTGCACGCTGTCACGATCGGCTGCCCCGACGCTGCCGGCTCTCCCGGCATTCTTTTTATCCTTCGACGCCCGTATGCCCAAAAACGCCGCAAAAGCTGCCGCCGCTCCCATAAGAAACGTCAAAAGGACAATCAGCGGACTGATCTGCTTTTTCTCCGTATGCTGCCGTATTATGGCATTTTTCTTTTCTCTGCCCATACGCAATACCCTCTCTCATCAGGCGGTTTCTTAACTTCCCCACTGCCTCCATTGATTCTCATTGCTCTTACACAGAAATGCTGCTACAAAATCCCCATTTGAATTAAAGAACTGTATGGTATATTCTTTCGCCGACGGCTCATAGTAACATTTCACTTTGTGAATCCACACAGTCTCTGTTTCCTGCTTACCTTGTTTCAGTATTTTAAGATTATAACCATTATTTTCCTGCCACTCATTCCGTTCCCGAGCAAACCCAAGCTTATCTGTAAAGGCACTCTCCGAAGGTAAGGGAATATACATCTTCCCTTTGTATGTTTCGTTCCACATTGTAAAATCCACATCCGCCGTGCTGTTGTTCAGCTTTATCACATTGCCCGGCACCTGTGTCTGCCCCGTATTTTTAAGCTGTGTGTCAAACGTGCCCTTATCTCTCTGTGTCCATCTCTTTTGGCTCTCATCATAGCAGAACAGCCCTGCCGAGGCTTCCATATCACGGTCCCAGTTGTCATCATGATAAGTATAGAAGAGCTTCAATTCATAACGGCCGTTCACATACTGGCACTGCATCTGCGCCGCGGAAGGCTGGTAGCTCGTTGTGTCCGTTCTCCCCTTAACGGTCTTCGCAAAGTATCCCCCTTTCTTCGCGTTCTGCCAATTTGACTCCTCTTTGTTAAAATACTGCGTAAAGTCCGGTTCTGAGGGCGCAGGGAAATAAATCTCGCCCAATGTAAACTGATTGTTGGCATAACTCCACAGTTCCAGATTACCGCCCTCTATCACCTCATAGTAAACCGTACTCCTCTTATCCTCGTAGTACTGTTCCTGCTCATATTTCGGCGTATAACTCGTATAGTAGATACCGCTCCCGCTATAGTGGTCTGCTCCCGAGCCCTGTGTATATGTGATGGTCGGTATCACCCGGTATTTACCCGCCACCTGGGAGAACTTATCCTTTTTGTTGGTATCCAGCTTGATGTACATATTTTTTACATTGCCGATCTCACTCAGTTTCAGCGCCTGGTCATAAGGTTCGCTTTCCCCCTCGTATTGTTTCGTTTCACCGTTATACCCGTAAAGCTTTTTCAGACCGCCTTCCGTCTCCCGATACACACTGAATTTTACATTCTGCTCGGTAAATCCCCCAAGCGACATATCTCTGGTATTCTTTACCTTATCCACACCGAAGTTTGTGGTAAACGGCCCTGCTAACGTCGTCACCGTCTGCAGTTTCAACTCGCCCTCCAGATTTTTCTGTCCATTATATTGGTAAAGGATCTCCGGAGGATAGATCATCGTCTCAAGCTTACCCGTATGTTCATATGCCGTGCCGATATAGGTGCCGGACACATCGCAGTGAGCCAGATAATCCCCTATCATCGCCTTCACTTCCGGGTGATCGACCAGATACCCGGTCTTGCCCGCACTCAGGGCAGACCATCCGACTCCTGCCGGTAGCTCGGCTTTGGGTTCTAACGCCTGCAGGGAAAGCTGCCAGGGCTTATTGATCGTTTCCACACCGAACATATCCGGCGTCACCCGCGTGGTTTTCCCTTCCGAGAGGAAAACCATGATCTTATCGTTGCCTGTAGTGCCGTACTCCCTGATACGCGCAAAGAGCATATAATAATGAAACTTCGGATTATCAAAAGAGGCCGTAAGATCCGCCGACGCCCCCCAGAGCAGCTCGCCGTTTAAGTCGATATTTTTATTGCCCTCCACCACCTTAAAGCTAATGGCTCCCGGCACCCACCAGTCGTACTTTCTGCCGTAGGCGTTGTCGCACACGGAGAGCATGGAAAGCGCCTGCACCACAAAGAGGTGCGTGACCTTTTCGTCCGAAGTCGGCGCATCCTTATCGATCGTAAGCGTTACGCTGTTCGGTTTCTGGTCTTTGAGCTTCGCATAGGATACATCATAAACGCCCGGCTGATGAACTATCCATACCTCACTCCTGCCCTGCGGATTTCCCTCGTACACCACCTGTTTGTCGATCGTGGTATCGTCGCCGCACGCGCTGCAGACCTCTTCCAACTTATATCCCGTAACATCCGCAGTGATCGTATAGGTGCCGCCCGGCGATACCAAATACACGGTATTTCCCGCAGCATCCGTTTCTGTCCCGTCCGCAGTTGCGGAAAGGTTCACCGCTCTGACCCTCTTGATATGCACCGTCACGGAGCAGGTGGCCGGCAGCCCGTCATCTCCCACCGCATTGGTCGTGATCTTCAGCTTGACATCCCCAGCCGGCTCATCCGTCGCTATCTGCAAAATACCGTTGTCCTTATCCGTAAACTTCGTGCCGCCCGAAGCGCTGTGCGATTCTTCGACAGACCACACCACGCTCCTGTCCGTTACGTTCTCACCCGTCACTCTGGGCGTGGAAAAATGATAGGTTTCGCCGGGTTCAATGATCACGCCCGAATCCCTGGCCGCGACGGAGATGGTCTTTTTCCTGTTGAGCGGATCAAGTTCGGCGTCGTTGACCCCTACCTTATTACGGATGGTGACGTTATTGGAGGTGACATACTCCTTGACGCCGTCCTCAAAGGTCAGGGCAAGCATCACCACGCGCTTCTCCTGGACCTGACTCAAATCCACCGAAAAATCCGTCACATGACTTGCCAGCGTAACCCACTCGTAACCGGGGTCGCCGAAAATCGGCGCCGTTCCCGTCGTCGCATCCACTTCCGCATAAAAAAGAGTCTCCTCACTCTTATCCCAATAAAAATGATAGTTCTTGTTGCCGTTTCCATCCTCTATGATATCCGGACCGCCGCTGGGATTCTTGACTAACACGCCATTATACATCACCAGGCTCTTGTCCTCGGGGGTAAAAGCAAACTCAGCGTCTTTCAGCGCGTATACCGGGCTTCCGCTCGCGTCATAGCCCGCATAATTCACACTCCGGGTGGTGTCGATCACCACATCCGACATCTGGTTTAAGGCCAGCTGCGCTTCCTGCTGGACGCTGATATCGCTGTTTCCCGCCGCGTAGCTTCTGGAACCGACCAGAATAAATCCGCACACAGCCGCAACGACGATGGACAGGATCGCTACCGCTATCAATAATTCCACTATGGTGAAGCCTTTCTGATCCCTTTTCATACGCATTTCCTTTCCCACTACTTTGCCTTTACCTCAGACTTACCCGTAAGCGCCGTCATTGTGATCTCATACTTCTTACTGCCGCCCTCCACGAATATGATCTCGTAGAGATTGCCGCTGCCATCCGCCTTAAAACCGCCGGTCGCGCGATCAAACCAAATCTCGATGCTGTCTCCCGGCAGAAACTCCGTTCTGCTGCCTCCCTTAGGCTGATATGCCACAGTTACCTTTTTCGGACCGACCTTCTGCGGCTCCGACGGCACATAAGAACCGCTGCTGTCCATAACATACATTCGGGTGTACACATTTTCATTCCCGGCATCCCGATAAAGCTCCATGTATGCCGATGCCCTGCCCATCGTAGCTACCTTGCAATCCCCGATGGCACGCTGGATATCGTTCGCAGTACTCTTAGCATTAGCGCTGAAAATCAAAATAATCGAGTAAAAGACCGTGCCCATGATAACTGCTATGATGGCAAGAACAATGACCAGCTCGATCAATGAATAACCATTGTTATTAAAACAACTGTTATCATTTCCCTGTCCGCCTCTTCTATGAAGTTTGCCTTTGTTGTGCTTCCCTACGCTCAAACTTCCGTGTCCTTCCTTTTTTCTATTTCTTGATCCAGTTCATATAGCGCACGATCTCGCTGTAGTCAAGCGCCAGATTCCCTTCTGCGTCCATATTCGGCGCCACCGCCCCGTTTAACAGGCTGCCGCCGCCGTTCATAAACAGATCGATCGGCTTCTGGTTATCGCCGGTGCCGTCGTTTTTCCAATGTTCGCTGTTCGCTTCCAGCACATTCGCCAGTTCGGTACCGCCGCGTTTGATCTTATGCGCGCCTGTCACGATGATCCTGCCCCTGGCGATGATCAGTCCGGTAAAGTCCTGATCCACCGTCACATTGCCGAGGCTGATCACCAGTCTTACTTCGCCCGGCCCGCCAATTGACGACAACGTTACGTCGTTTCTCGTCAAATATGCCAACTGCCCGGACGTCGTCTCGTATTTCACATGGCCCGTGTTCCCCGGAAGACCTGCCAGATAGTCCTCCACGTTGTCCGCCGTGCCTCCCGGCTCCTTGCATTTGATAATGCTCTTAAACACATACTCCGCAGCCTTATCCGGGTCATAAGAGCTCGGCAGATTGGGATCGGCAAAGCCCGGGACCCCTCCCCCGTCCTTCAGGTTATAGGTTAAGCTGGTATAGTCTTTCCTGATCTGCGCGATGAGCTCATCCACGGTCGCGCTGCCGGCTATCGCTTCGTTTTTCACTTCCTCCGCATTTTCGCCGGTCTCCGTGTAGGCATTCGGGTCAACGGGCGCCGCCGGATCCGTGCCCCCGCCGCCTTCTTCCGGCGTTCCCGTTCCCGTGCCTGTGCCGCCCGTTCCTGTCAGATTTAAGGTCGTCTGATCCACGCCGGTCAGTAACGTCACACCGCTGTCCGTAAGGGCGCTGCTCACCAGGCTGTTACCGAGGATCGTATACTCTGTCATGGGGTCCGCAAAATCACCGAGCTGAAAACCACCGGAAAGATATCTGTTGAAATAAGTATCGATCTCTTCCCGGTTCGCATGGAAATCATAGTACTGCACAAAATACTTCTCTGCAGTGTCCTTATCCATGACCAGATAATAGTAGAGGAGCGTATCGCCCCGATAAGGCGCATAGACCTTGCGGATGTATTTCATATCGTCCGCTGCCGTATGGCCCGGCACACTTGAGCCCACGCCCATTTCCCGCAATGTTTTGCCGCCGAGACGATAGACCTTCCTGTCAAAATCCACTTCCTTAAAGCCCACTCCGTAGGTTTTTTCATTCTCTTCCGTTTTGTCGTCTATCTTACTCGCGTAAACGGGGTTCTGTCCAATCACGCTCTCCTCATTCAGCGTGCCGATGCACTCCGCAGGTACCAGATATGCCACCTGACCGCCCTTGACAGCGATGGACTCTCCCATCATCACCGGCGGGCTCGACGAGGTAAGATCCGCCTTATCGCTCCCCATATGCCCCGCCGTATTGCCAAGGTGCGGACTGATATAGGAACGTCCCGCGAGCAGCAGTCTCGTCACCGCCGACATATCGACCGTGGAATCTCTGCCGTTTATGATGATAGCGCTGCTGGCCGCAGGATCCGCAGCCGGCTCTCCCGACAGTCCGTTGAAGGCGGAATTGCCGTAACCGTAATACTCTTTCGTGAGCGCAACTCTGCTGCCCACGCCGTCAAGCGTCAAATCGTTCGCCACATACACCTTGCTGTCAAGGCTTGCCGTCCCACTGTTTAAGTTGATATTTTTCGCATATACGCGGTTATCCTGCCCGGCCACGTCCCGGACGGTCAGAGCGGACGACGGTCCCTCCACCGTGATATCCCCCTTCGAGATCACGCGCAGGGCGTCCTCCAATACCAGACTCGTATTGTAGGTCTTTTTTATGCTTCCGTCCGCCTCCGTCTTTAAGCCGAGCGTAAGCCCGCCAACGCCGTTCTTATCCGCACCCGCATAGATACTGCCCTCCACTTGGGTGATACCGGGTCCCTGCAGTTCCACCCCCTGATTCCCGATGAGGGCATACTGGTAGAGTCCGTCGATAGAACCCGTGTTCTCAAAGACCAGCTTCGGCACATCGAGACGGATATCCGTCTTTACGATGGACAGTCTGTCATCGGCATCCGTGCAGGAGACATAGATATTTTTGAGGATAATGCTGTTGTTGTTTACCACTTCCATCACCGGCGCGCCTTCGGCCTCACTCAGCGCATTGCCGTGATTCCATGCCGCCACATCCACGCCCGCAGTCCCTCCGGAGAAGTCCGCAATGTCCACATAAGCCTCCAGAATCGACCTGTCATAGCGGATCGCGCCATAGGAGGGATCCTTGAGCTTATCAATCAGGGTATCCATATAAGTCATCATAAAGAGATTGGAACGCGCCGCCTCGGACTCCAGATTATCCCAATTTGCCAACACATCCCGGTAAGCAACGCCCACCGCCCCGGCGGACTCCCTGCGCAGTCCCGACATGATCTGCTCCACCACTTCCTCGGCGGTGTAAAAGCTGTTCTTGTTGCGGATATCCGCCACCTTGATCATATAGTTCATGTAAGCCATCCATAGCAGGGTGGTCGCCAAAATCCCGATCATTGCCATCGCGATGATCACGATAACAATGGCGGAACCTCTGTCATCCCGCTTCTTCTTTGCCCACTGATAAAGCTGTGCAAACTTACCGCCCGTTTTTTTCATACCCATACCCCATTATTTCCTGCTATTACTTATCAGTTCGTCGTGCTGCCCTGGATTACGACTTTCCGCTTGTCAAGCGGAAAACCGCTCGCCGCTGCCCCCTCTTCGTAGACGCTGACCTCCACATCGTAAATCAGCTCCGTAACCTCGCCTGGATCAGGATCTTTGCCCATGGGGCTGCGCACGCCGTCCAACGTAAAGATATTCATGCCGCTTGTGCCGCTTAAATCCATATGCGTCCCGTTTACGGTAAACTGCGCCGGAATCTCCGGATTTGTACCGGGCGCACCGGCCAGATACTTTTCGCCCACCAGATTCAACCCCAAATTGGTCTTTAAGGTAAACTTATCCTTGTCAAAATGCGGCTCATTGACCTCGACGTCAACGTGATAGAGCAGCTCCGCCGACAGCAGCTGCGGATCGCTCAAATACTCCGGGTCACTCAGATCGGGAAGCTTCTGCCCCGGATTTGCCGGGTCGTCCATCAGTTTCTCATACCGCTGCTTCGCAATCAGGAGATTTAAGTCCAGGCCCGAGTCGTTATTTATGATGATCTTATCGGGCGCAGCCGCGCCGTAAAGCGGATAGTAGAAAATGTTGACGTTGAGTTTTCCGTCCTCCGTTCTGGCAATGCTGCCGCCGGGCATCTTATCCACCACGATCCCGGCGTCAATATCCCCATAGGTTGTCACCGGTATATCTATCCCGTTGATGTCTTTATAGTGAAACATATATTTCTGCGTGATCACCATATCCGCCTTAGGATCCCCGTTTTCATCGACCTCACCGCTGACCGAGAGATCTATGATGATTTCCCGACTAATCTGGTCAAAAAAGACAGGGGCATTTTTATAACAGACATAGTTCGCCGAAAGCGGCGTATTTTTCTTCCACAGGCTCTCATACGCATCGTCAAGATCTGCGTCCGCAACCCCGGATGCTTTGAGCTTCGCCTTGACAGCCGACTTTATATTCGTATTCTTAAAAACACTGTCAAGCACCGCCCGCCTGATCTTCGTTGACTCTACAAAGGTGCCGTTCTCTTTATCGATGCTCCTGGCGTCCGCCAAAGCCGCGTCGTTAAATATGCCGTCGTGTTTACGATCCGCTTTGAACGCGCCGCACATCGTACACTTTTCACCGTCAAAAAAAGCCTGTTCGTAGATATGGCTATGGGAAGCGAAACGTGCAGGATCCATATATCCTCTGGCGTCCACCACGATCTTAGCGTCGAACTTACTGCCCTGCATACTCACATCCTTCATGCTGAACACATAGAGTCCGTCCGTGGGATTGCCCATACCCGGCGCCTCCTCCGCCACGCCGCCCTTGATCAGTCTGCTGTCGATCACATAGAAACCGTCCGCAGGCTTATCAAACTGCGTCCTGATCTCCTCGATATTATAAGCCTTGAGTCCCTCCATGATATCCTGCGCCGCCGTGGTCGCCCGCAGGGTCTGTCTGGACCTGATGTTGAGTTTATTGGAAGACAGGAACAAATTCAACAGCGGGATCACAATGATAGCAAGGATAACAACTGCTATCAAAAGCTCCAACAGAGAAAAACCGGCATCTTTATTCAATTTTCGCCTGTCTGCTGCTGTTGTCAAACCGCTGCCCTCCCTTTCCTGATACTGCCTTTTGCGTTATGTTAACCAACGCTCGGATATCGTTCCTATTCCGCCGCGGGTTCCTCTGCTTCACCCTCGGCATTTTCACCTTCTTCGTTTTCCGCGCCTTCCTCCAGATCGGGAAGATTTCCCTCGCTGCGGATCACTCTTGTGCCAAAGATATTATTTGTACCCAAAAGCACACCGCCAAAGTCAGGCTCCTCGTACTCCTTGCCCTCCTGCCCGGGTACACAGAACAGATCCACTGTCGTGGAACCCTTCAAAAGCCCCGTCTGCTCATCGTAAACCACCGTCAGGTTGTTAATGACCATGCGGTCGGTCTGCATACAGATATTTTTGACGCTGCGCTTTAAGCCCTCATAAGATACTCCGTAATTAATCGTTGCTCTGCGGTACATCAGATTAAAAGGATTCGCACCGGACGCATCGTGTGTCACATCCGCTTCGACCGTTGTGGGATCCTGCGTCCCCGTAGCGTCCTCGATTTCTTCCACTTCTTCGATCTCGTAGGTAGCATCCGGCATATCCGGATCCTGTGCCTCCACTATCGGCACCTCCAAAAGGGCGTCTATGGTGACGGACTCCACCTCCATCGGAGAAAGCAGTTCCTGATTGATCGCCAAAAGGATCGCGTTTTCCTCGCGCACATCCACCGGGAAAAGCTGGTAAATTTCCTCCATCTCCCTGCGCATCCGCGCCGTCTCACTCTCGTAGGTGTCGCGGTTTTCCTTCTTGCTCTGCAGATCCGCGATCCGATCCTCCAACTGCTTATTCTCCTGCATAAGCGCCTCGTTCTTTTCCGTCGTCGGCTGGAATACAAACAGATAGGAGCAAACGGCAGCCAGGATACCCAGAAAACCAACCAAAATCAATATATCTCTCTTTGATACCTTCATCCCGCCTGCCTCCTATTCCGCTGCTGCAGCCGCATCCGCGTCTGTTCCGCCGTCTTCTGTATCTTCTGTATCTTCCGTCTCCTCGGGCGGCTCATAGCCCACTGCCTGATAGGGCGCCGTCACCGTAAAGTTGACTGTATGCTCGCCGCTCTCCTGATTCTCCTCCTCGACAATGGAAGTCACTGTCACGCGATCCGGAATCAACGAGTGGAAGGTACGCATCTGCTCCACCGTCTCACCCACATCATCCTTTGTCTGCACCTTCATATTGATGCTGACCTCGAGGGAACTGCTGGAAAAGGAAACAACATTGACATTGGAGGGCAGCTTATCCTCGAGCTCTCCCAAAAATTCTTCCAGCTCCTCGTTCCTGCTCTCCGTCGCGTCGTACATGGCGCCTACCATAGCACGCTCCGTCTGTACTCTGACATATTCATTATAGATGGGGATGATATCTTCCAGACTGCCCGCCTGCGCCTTTAACTCCATATTCGTCTTTGTCAGCTTCGCGTAGTTGACCATCGGAATCGCTGCCAGAGCGGCGGCCGCCGCCAGACCAACGCCAAAGATACTGTAAGCAAGCGGCGCCCAATTCGTCCCCTTTTCCGCGCTGCTGCCTGCTTTGCCCTTCTTTTCCTTACCGCGCTTCTCCGCCTCCTGCTTAAAATCAAGCGGTGCGACAGCGGCGCCCACGCAGGCTATGTATTCGCTGAAGCACTCGTTCTTAAAGTTACGCATCAGGTTCCAGCCTGCCGCTTCCTTTAAGACCGTCACCGGCATATTGACTTCCTGAGAAATCAATTCGCCCATGCCCTTAAAGTCCGCGCCGAGACCCGTGATGAGGATCCTTTCGATGCCTTCGCCCGAAGTCCTGGACGCATAGTAATCGATGACACGGGAGATACCGTTGACCAGCGGCACAATGGCATCCATCACGTCCTCCAGCGCCTTGGTCTTTGCCGTCCGCACCACAGGCTGCGGCTCCGGTCTGCCGATATGCGGTTCCTCCGTCTCAACTTTCTCTGTCTTTGATTTATCCTCCAGCGTGATACACTCGTTTCGCTGCAGCACGCGGATCGCCTGCTCCACGGAAGTAACCTCGCCCCAGCAGAGCGTGTTCATGACCGCCTCCATGACCGCCTCCACGCCGTAGGAAACGTTTCTGGTAAAGGTCATCACGGAATCCTCCACCGCCATCACCAGGGAAGACCGCTCGTCAATCTTAACGACGATGTGCTTTCCTTTTGCACACTCGTCCTTCACTACCTGATAAATACTGTTGCTGGCGTAGTCAATCGCCGCCACCTCCAGCTTCAGCGCCTTCGCCAGCTCATAATAACCCGTAAGGAGCGAGGACGGTACTGCAATCACCATCAGCTTATACTGCTGAGAGCCCTTTTCCCCGACTGTCCCTAAGATCGTATAAGAAAGCTGATACTGGCTTAAGTCCACCGGAAAATAATCCGAAGCGTTGGCGTTGACCACGTCCGCGATCCTGTTCTCCTTTACAAAGGGGATCATGACTTCACGGCTGGCGATCTTGGAAGAACCGATCGTGAACACCACCTGTTTGGTCTTTACATGGTTCACCGCAAGCGCGCGCTGCAGATTCGCCACATATTCGGGAGTCGCATTCAGCGCGCCGTCGTTAATGATCTCCGCGCCGTTTGCCACCGTAAAACTCTTATAGATTCTGTGTGTCTTCGCCTTGTAGTCCACTTCGCAGACTTTCGTCAGCGAATAGCCGATCTCTATCGTGATCGCTCTGGAAGCCATTTGCCATTTCCTCCCTCATTTCGCCAGGCGCTCAAAAACGCCTGCCGATATTCTCATCTATAAAGTGACAATAAACCTGCCGGGGATGCCCGCAGGTATTATTTCCTAAATTAGATTCACTCTGCCGTGCTTGAAAAACCGACGGTTTTCCTCGCTCGCGGGCTGTTCTACGCTCCGCTTCCGGCAGCGCTCACAGCAATCGTGAAAAGTACCAGTTTATCATCCGCTCGCCCCACAGCGCCGCGATCATGACGCCCATCGATAAGTAGGGTCCCATCGCCAATACATGCCCCTCGCCGCTTACTTTCATGCGGATCACATGGATGACTGCGCCCAAAACACAGCCGAGCAGAAACGCCAAAATAATCAATTTCCAGCCGAGCAGCAGTCCGCAGGCTGCCATCAGCTTCACATCGCCGCCGCCGATCGCTCTGCCGCCGGTGGCATAGTACAAAATCGCTAACACAATACTGACAGAAAGGGAGCCGATCAAGTAGGTAAGGATATTGGAGAAGTCCGTCGCCGCCCGGATCAGCCCCAGTGCCAGTATAAACAGATTGATTCCAAAGGGAATCTCATAAGTCCTAAAATCGATCACGCTCAACACAAGGAGCGCGGAAGCCAATAGACAATAGAGTAGGGAATCTATGCCTATACCGCCTGTCCATACGATACAAACGTATAAGATTCCGTTCGCCGCCTCAATCAGAGGATACTGGACAGAAAGTTTCGCGCCGCATTTGCGGCACTTTCCCCGCAGGGCAAGGAAGCTGAACAGCGGGATCATATCGTACCATTTGAGGTGGTAGCCGCAGCTCATACAATGGGAGGCGGTCTTTACGATGTCCTCCTTCTTCGGGATGCGATAGATGCAGACGTTTAAGAAGCTGCCGATCACGATGCCAAAGATGAATATGATGCAGTAGAGTATGATATCCGGTGCCATGTCCTGTCCTTTACGGGAAAATTGGTTGGTAACGTATTTCCCCCCCCCCCCATGCAAAAATGCGTTTTTTGAAGTTCGCTTTTCTGCACAGAGGGCGAGGGGTTACGTTGTGTTGCTTATGTCTTTATCTTATGTAGGTTGTGCGGGTAGGTTATCAGGTCCCGGCAGGCTTGCCAGCCATAGCATCCTGAAAAGCAGTGGTAGCTTTTCCGCCTGTGTTTGTATAAACCCAGGTAATATCACCATTAGCCCCCATTGTTCCCGTCATCGTATAAGTAGCCCATCTGGTCTTGCTGACACACTTAATATCAGCTACCTTGAGCCCTGCCGCTTTGATTGCATCCGTTCCAACTGCTGATGCAGTACCATCTATTGTTGTGCCGGTACCCTCAACCTTAATTTCAATAGTCTGCCCTGCAGTCGCGGAAGATGATGCCTCAGGATCAGCGCACCATGTTTCAACTGCAATTTTGAGCTCGGTCGCATTCTGCAGATCGGTTGAGTTACGGGATCTCTCCACGTATTTCAGGTACTGAGGAGCCAGTACCACGATCAGGATCGCCATGATCGCGATAACGATAATCAGCTCGACGAGGGAGAAACCTTTGTTGTTCATGTTCTCTTTTTTCATTGTTTCCTTCTCCTTTTCCTCATGATTCTTGGTTGTTTGGTTTTTGGTTACTCTATCTTAAACGCGGCTGTTCCCTACTCAGGCGCGTTTAATTCGGTTTGTTTTTCCTCTCCCGGAATTGACGCTCCAGTCGTTTCAATAATTCTTTATTTTCCCGAAATATCTGTCTCAATTCTTCCTCATCCACATCATCTCTCTGCCCTGCCGGACAAAGGGTAATCGGTGCAGGATTAAATTTTATATCGTTCAATGTATACTCACTCATTTTTTCACCTTCCAAACTAATGATAAAACAGTCCAACCTCACTGCACCTTGCCAAGAAGGTCAAACTCGCCATATAATATTCCTGTACCTTTGATTTCGCTGTTAATCCAACAATACACTCGTTATATAATTCCATAGAAGCATCGTAGTTATATTCATTATCTTTGCAAAGATAATGGACAATACCTTGATTTGTAACTACTACCATTATTCTAATTGACTCAAAATGAAGAAAAAATCTTATATCTTCTATCGATAATGTCTGCGTAGACGGATGATTATGCAAAACCACCACAGCGCATCTTCGTGATGACAAAATCAAATGATTCGATGCCGTATCTGCACAGATATCTACTTCATGTTCATCCCCAAAAGAAATACCAATTTCTTTCCACGGATCATCTCCATCTAATGTACAGGTTATTGCCACCTCATTGCTATTGTTTTCTGTCTGCGATGTGAGCAAAACAAGTTTCGCCAACTGATACAGCACATCACTTTCCTTGTCGCTTAGTCCCCTGTATTGTATCAAAGGAACTTTTTCAACAGCAACATCTGTAATATATATCTTTTTATCTCTCTTTTTTGCAAATAGTTTCGTTTCTTCCACTCTATTTTATGCAACCGCTTCCTTAATACTCTATACTATCATTTATTTACAGGTTATCCAGTGCCGCGTACATCGTCACCATAGGCGCCATCACCGCCGCGATCAGGATGCCGACGATACCCGCCAGTACGATGATGATCATGGGCTCCATAGCCGCCATCAGGGACTGCACCGCCATCTCCACTTCTTCTTCGTAGTAGTCCGCCAGTTTATTGAGCATCTCCTCCGTGGAACCCGCTTCCTCACCGATCCTCATCATATGATAGACCATGGGCGGGAACAAACCGCAGGTCTGCACGGGCTGCGATAAGGGCACGCCGACCATGATCTGCTCGAGCGCCGACTTTAAGGCTTCCTTAAACCAGATATTCGTCATGGTGTCCGAGACGATGTCCACCGCCTCGATCAGAGGCACGCCTGCCGTCAGCAGGGTGCTTAACGTCCGCGCCATCTGTGCGCTGGCTGTTTTTACCACCAGATTCTTAATTGCGGGAATCTTTAACTGCAGCTTCCCGAACACATGCTTGCCGGAATTGGTCTTTGCGTATGTCTTAATCAAAAATACGACAGCTATGACCACGGGAATGATGATGTACCAGTTATTTTGAATAAAATTACTGAGGGCGACCACCGCCAGCGTGATTGCCGGAAGCTCCGTATCGAGCTGCTCAAACATATCCATATAACGGGGGATGACGAACACCAGCATCACGATCACGACCACTACCGCAATGATTGCCACCACGATCGGGTAGATCATGGCTTTCTTTACCAATGCCTGCGTCTTTGCGGATTTCTCGAACTGGATCGCCATGCGCTCCATCGCCGTATCCAGACTGCCGGACGCCTCGCCCGCCCTCGCCATCTGCACCAAAAGCTCCGGGAACACTGCCGGATGCTCCGCCAGGGAATCGGCAAAGCTCTCGCCCTTTTCCACATCGGCACGCACGGCGTAGAGGGCTTTCTGCATCTTCTTATTTTCCGTGGAATCCGCCAGCATGTTCAGGGTCTCGATGATCGTGACACCCGCTCTGGTGATGCTGGCAAACTGTCTGCAGAACACTGCCATATCACGGGGTGTCGGCTTGCTGCCGAAATCAAAGCTGATATCCTTGGTCAGCATATTCTGCTCTGTCAGTTCCAGCACAATAAGACCCTGATTTTTCAGATCCCTGAGCGCGAGATCCTTATTATCAGCGTCTCTACTGCCTTTTACTTCCTTGCCGCTTTTATCGATCGCAACATATCCCCAGACCGCCATCGCATATCCTCCGTATTCCCCCTTATATACCCAGATACAAGAGTTTGCCCGCGACCCCCCTGACACCTGTCAGAGATACTAGCGCCGATTTCTACCATTCGGTACTAATTGTCTTATAGGTATCACTATAGCACTTTTTTCCTAGAAATGCAAGTGTCGCGAACCGTACAAAGAAGGCATATTGTAAAGATTCCCAAAAATAACAAGGTTGTCACGCCCTCCCAGATAAACCCTGCCGTGCAGAACGGATCATACCGGGTCAGCGTCACCTTTTCTGCGCTTCCCGTCGTCCTGATCCTGATATTACCGTTTTCCGTCTCCTCCACAACAAGCGGCTTCACTTCACCGTCCGCCTCCGTCGCAAACGCTTTCAACCGGCTGTCCCAGGCAAAGGAAAGGATATAGTCCCCCGCCTCTTTGGCTGTAAAGGAGAGCGTCTGCATATTTTCATCCGTCAAGGGCACCATACCGCCCGCCTCATCCATACAGAGGCTGTTCACACCCGTAAGTTCCACCAGATCATAACGTTCATGAAAGGAAACGACCCGCTCCACACGAAGATCGGGGAGGTTCTGCAGCGCAGCGATCACTTCCTCCCTGCGGTCTTTTCGATCAAAAAATCCAATATCCCCCGCCTTCTCCTGCGCCAGCCTGTTCTCCTCAAAGGTCGTTTTATCCAAGAGCAGATAACGCACGCCGTTTTCAATCAACTGTTTCTGCACGATTTCCGGCCGGTTCAGCAGATTATGGCTGAAATTTTCCAGCGTGTCCGCATTGGCATATTGCGTGAAAAAATCCGTTTGCGAAAAAATCGCATCAAACGGTTTCAACCTGCTCTGCGGCGTGGCAATTTCATAGCCCGCCAGGGAAAAAGCGCCGACAGAGGTCGCAAAATTCTTTGTCAGATTATGGGAGATGTCAAAACACTCGTCATTTATACCGGGAAACCGCAAAAACGCGGCTGTACGATAGTTTTTATCATCCACACCTGCCTCTGTGAGCGCAGCAAGCGCCGCCTCTTTTTCCTCCGCATAAGTCCCTTCGATCCGCATATCAAACAATCCGTGCGCCTGCTGCACCGTATCGCAGGCATTAACCACACCTACGCAGGCGTATCCCACCGTAAGAAACAGGGCGGCAGCGCGAAACCGCCGCATCCTGCCGAGCAAATATGCCAACAGCATAACCGCAAGGGGAACCGCCGGAAAAAGTGCCTTAAAGAGATAGCGGAAGTTTGATATAACAGGTGTTATGTGAAGGACATGTGCTGCCGGACCGCCGCTCATCAGCGACAGAAAAAAGAACAGCGCCGCCACGCAGCCCGCCACAGTCTTCTGTTCATGGGACCAGGCAAGCGCCCTGTCATATCCCGCCTTACAGCCGGCACCTATCTCACGCAGCTGCGCCCGCGGTCCCGCGCCCGTCTCCCGTCCCAATTTTTTCACCCATTTTCCAAAACGGACAACCGTCCAAAACAGCACCGCGAACAGCAGGATAGCCACCGCCCCCATATAACACACGAGGTTGTCATCCCGCCTCATCACAAAAGAATCCAGAAAAGAAACACCTTTTCCATGCTGCCGCAAAATCCCCTGTGGGATCACCGAGTGAATCAACAGACTAAAGTACAGGAGCGGGTATTTCATAAAATCTTCCTGCTTCTGAAAGCCTCCGGAAGTCTGCAAAAGCAGAAAGAACATGGGCAGGGAGAGTGCAACTCCCACCGCCGCATTCGCTGTCAGAATCTTAAAATAACGCATGTTTTTTAACGCCATCATCGCAAGGCACAGGATGCCGAACAGCAGATAGTGATAAAAAGTGTACTGCACATTCCCCATCCACAGATCCATCGCCAGCACGATGCCGCAGGCGCAGTAAGAAAGCCATCCTTTTTGCGTACAGCACAGAAAGACATAGACAAGAAACGGCACCAGAAAATAGTTATTGAACACATAGTACCAATAGAAAAAAGCCCAGAAGCACCCCATCGTGCTGTAGGTCAGGGTCATGAGATGCGCCAAAGGTTCTTTGCAGCCGAGCCGTCTGCAGGTCAGATAGAAAAAGAGGTTCCCCAGCACCACCATCATACCGATGTAACAGGTGATGGCGTCCATCCCGCCGGGCAGAAGCTTTGTCACGGTGTAGGAAAGCAGGAGAAAGGGATTCATCACGCCGTAATAGCCCTGCCCGGCTACGGGCATTCCTTTCATCTGGTAGAAATCATAACAGTAGATTTTCCCTGTCGTCCAAAAATCCTCATATGCCCGCTCCATCACAGGATACCACTGGGTCCTGTTGTCGTCGGTCAAAAAAACCTCCGGGTCCCCTCCCGCAAGCAGCGCGACGTACAAAACCGATGCCAAAATCACGAGCAGGATTCCTTTTTCCGGCAGGCGCAGCCTCTTTTTTCTTTCATTCATAATCCGTCATTCCCCTGTCTGCCCGGCCTGATACCATCTCTCTCCCTCCGCCCCTGGCAGTTTCCGTTCCCCATCTCGGCTTTTGCGCTCAATTTCCAATCTGCAACGGCTGCAGGCCGGTCTCTTTTAGTAAATCCCGCCGCACGTAGATGCTGCTCTCTCTATAATCCGTCCCCGTCTTCCAAACCTGCTGCGCAGGTGCGCGGTATACCTGCACATAGTCCTGCCATTTGACCTTTTCGCCGTAGACCGCCGAAAGATCCGGCGACATCCACAGTACCTGCGGCGGTTCCTCCCGTCTCCACTGCTCATATTGTCTAAGAGTCTCCTCCTCGGAAAGCCTCATATGTGTGATATAGTTACGGTCATCCTTTCCGCCGTTGAAATTAAAATACAGGTTATGCGCAAAGTAGGGTGCCAGATTGACTGCCTGATCGCACATATTGATATCTATTTCCGTGATATCGCCCTCTCCGTCATGCTCCACGACCCAGGCGGACATCATCCGATACCGGTCCAAACGGTGTTCTTTGATAAATGCCGCCTCGTTACGTCCCGGTGCATAATTTTTATCAATATCCAGCACACAGGCAGCAACTGTCCAGAACAGGGAAACTGCCATGGCAAGCGTGCCGAGAAGGAGCGCCGCACAACGGATCACACGTCCCCGATCCACAGGCAGCTCCCGTTCCCCCACCTCTGTGCCAACCTCCTGCAGGCACGATTTTTCTCCTTTCCCCGGCAGAATCCCCTCAACCGTTCCTTTCTCTCCAGCCTCAGGCAAATCCGTCTTCATAGACACCCAACACCAGAAGAAAAAATAAAGCAGCCCGATCCCGATATGATGAAGCGATATATATACCACGGCAGAAAAGACCGCGAACAAACTATAGGGGAGCACGAGCAGCAACACCGTGCCCCTTTTTTTACCGTAGTACAGAAGCAGACTCCAAATCAACACTCCCACAACCGTCCCGCTTACCAGCGCATAGGCAGGCAGTGATGCCTGCGACAGGATAATGGAATCGCTGTAAACATCCGTCAAAACCGCATCCGCCGGCAGCACCAGAAAGGTATAGAGCAGCCGCACGGCCAGGGAGTTCGTCTGATGCTCTGAACCGGCGGACGCCAATGCGAAGGTATCCGCCCTCGGCATGATCATCCGGATCACAAAAACAGCCACCGCAAGGAGCGCCGCCAGCCACCGGATACGCCTGTCCGTAACGCATCCACACAGCAGTTTTCCGACTTTCTGTCCGCCGAAGCGACTGCCCTGTACGTCCCGACTCTCCTGCCTTCTCAAACCGCTCGCAGCTTTGCCGCCGTTTTCTTCCTGCCTTCGCCAACTTTCGTTCGCAATCTCCCACAGCCACACAATCGCCAGCCCACCCGCAATAACGAGTCCGTAGGCAAGCGTTACGCACATGAGCATCAGCACCGCCACATATCTGCCCGGCTGCTCGTTCCTGCGCGGGTAGACGATCGCCAGAAGTACAAACGCAAGCGTCATCACGCAGTACACTCGGGAAATCACGCCATACTGATAAAAGAAAAAGTAAGTAAACGGCAGAAGAAGCCGCACCGGTCTCGGAAAAGGCGCATACCGCAGGATCAAAAACACCGCCGTCCCCATGAACAGGAGGCTTACAAGCGTCAGGGACAGCTCATAGGGCGCCCCCGCCTTCGCAAGCGGCATCAGGATCAGGTGCCACAGCGGCGGATGCCCCTCGTAATGTGTGGTCTCCAAAAACAGCGTCCGCAAGGAGACCGAGCGCGCAATCTGCCACGCCTCCGCCTCATCAAAGAAGGGCTCGTGTACGAGCGCCATGCAAAGATGTGCCGCCGCGTAGACAAGGAGGACAAAGATTTCCGGTGTTTTCTGTTTAAAATAACGGTTGATATGATTTATTCTTTCATTCGCATTACAAATCAAAGGATACCCTCATCATCTCCTGCACGGAGGTAATTCCCTCCAGCACGTACTTGGTGGCGCTCATGCGCAGGGTGTTCATCCCTTCCTCCAGCGCCTTGTTCTTGATATCCTCCGCGGTTCCGCCCTTACTGATAATGGTCTTTAAGGGCTGTGTCACCTCCATGATCTCATAGACACCGATACGCCCACGAAAACCCGTACCCTCACATCTCGGGCAACCGCAGGGTTCGTAGATCGTCACATCCTCATTCGGACCAAGCTGCAGCATCTCCAGTTCCTCCGCATCCGCCTTTTTCTGCCGTTTACACTCGGGGCAGAGTCTGCGCACAAGTCGCTGGGCGATGACGCCGATCGTTGCATCCGCGATCAGATAAGGCTCGATGCCCATATCCGCCAAACGGGTGATGGTGCTTGCCGCCGAGTTCGTATGCAGGGTGGAAACCACTAAATGCCCCGTAATGGAAGCCTGCACCGCGATCGAAGCCGTCTCCTGATCTCGAATCTCACCGATCATGATGATGTCCGGGTCCTGACGCAGAATAGAGCGCAGGGCGGATGCAAAGGTCAAATTTGCCTTATTATTGGTCTGCACCTGGTTGATGCCGTCGATATTTGCCTCCACCGGGTCCTCAACGGTGATGATATTCACATCTTCTTTATTCAACTCGCTGAGCGCCGTGTACAGTGTGGTGGACTTACCGCTTCCCGTAGGTCCCGTCACCAGTAAGATTCCATGCGGGTGCTGCAGAATATGATCGAATTTTTTCAGTTCATCGGGTTTTAAGCCAAGCTGGCTCTTTTCTCTTGTCAGCGCATTCTTAGAGGTAAGACGCATAACGATCTTTTCCCCGTAGACCGTCGGCAGAATGGAGACACGGATATCAAACTCTTTCCTGTCCACCACCTGGGTGATACGACCGTCCTGCGGCTTTCTTTTCTCGGAGATATCCATGCCGCCGATGATCTTGATACGCGCCACGATCGCCGGCAGAAGCCTGATGCTGTAAACAGCCTTCTCATAGAGGGCGCCGTCGATACGGTAACGGATGCGTACCTGCTTCTCCATCGGTTCGATATGGATATCGGAGGCACGCTGTCTGACAGCCTGGTCGATCATGCCCTTAACAAGCTGCACAATGGGGGAGTTGTTGACATCCTCACTGTACATATCCTCCTGCTCGATCATCTGGCTCTCTTTTTCTCTGGTATACTCTTCCAGCGCGGATTTAACCTCCGCCTGTCCGTAGTACTGGTCGATCGCCAGCATCACGCTGCCCGTGGTGGCAACCACCGGTTCCACCTGCAGGTTCGTGATGATGTTGATATCATCCATCGCCCCGATGTCCATGGGATCGGACATTGCCACCCGGAGCACGTTCATGTTATCCGGCGAATATTCAAAAGGAATCGCCCGATGCTTCTTTAGGACGTTCGCGGGTACCAGGTCCAGAATCTCCTGCGGTATCTCGACATTCTGCAAATCTACCATGTCATAATGGAACTGATTGCTCAGCGCTCTGGCGATATTCTCCTCGGTGGTGATGCCTTCATCCACCAGCGTTTCGCCCAGCTTACGCCCGCTGCCCTTCTGCCGTTCCAGACCTCTTTGCAGATCCTCCTCCGTGATGACGCCGTTTTGTACGAGCACGTCTCCCAAACGCACCTTTTTTCTGTTATAGTCCATAGTTACCTCCCATAGTTACCTCTATGTCAAAGCATTCTTTTACATGATTTTATTCTGCATCCCGTCCGGGTCCTGCGCGAACTGTATCGCCATATCCCGGTCGATCTTTCCCTCATAAAACAGTTGAATGATGGCATCGTCCATGGTGATCATTCCCATCTTGCGGTTGGTCTGCATGACGGTCGCGAGCTGATGTGATTTCCCCTCACGAATCAGATTCCGCACCGCGTGATTTGCGTGCATGACCTCAAAAGCCGCCACACGCCCCATGCCGTCATACGTCGGGATGAGCTGCTGGGAAATCACCGCCTCCAAAACATTTGCCAGCTGTACCCTGATCTGCTGCTGCTGATGAGGCGGAAAGACGTCGATCACACGATCCACGGTACTTGCCGCGCCGATGGTATGCAGGGTGGAAAGCACGAGGTGCCCGGTCTCCGCCGCCGTGATGGCGACGCTTATGGTCTCAAAATCACGCATCTCGCCGACCAGGATCACGTCCGGATCCTCACGCAGCGCCGCCCGCAGGGCATTGGCATAACTTTGGGAATCCAACCCGATCTCCCGCTGGTTTACCATGGCGCATTTGTGCTGATGCAGATACTCGATCGGATCTTCCAGCGTGATCACGTGGGCATCCCTTTTATTATTGATCTTATCGATGATGGCTGCGAGCGTTGTGGACTTACCGCTTCCCGTAGGCCCTGTTACCAGGATCAGCCCCCTTTTGCGCTCATAAAGATTGATGACGGATTCCGGCACTCCCAATTTCTCCGGCGCCGGAATCTCCGTGCCCACAAGACGCAGTGCCAAAGCGGCAGAACCTCTCTGCTTATAAACATTGACACGGTAACGTCCCAGCTCGGGGATGGAAAAGGACATATCGTACTCTCCCCGCTCCTCAAAACGCTCCCGCTGCACATCGTTCAAAATAGAATACGCGATCTCCTGTGTATCCTGCGGCGCCATCTTCTCGTATTCCATGGTGAGCAGATTCCCGTTTACACGCATCTTTGGCGGTACTCCCACCGTGATATGCACATCCGATGCACCGGCTTTGTTTGCCGTCTGCATGATTTCCTGTATCGTCGGCATTTTTATCTTCCCCCTCCATACCGTAACTCATTTACTTATCTTTAGACGATCGGAACCTCCACGTATTCCGCCTCCTCTATCATAATCCCGTTTTTCTTCAACAACTCCACATCCATCACATGACGGTTGTCAAGCGTCTTCATAATATCCTTGACTTCCAGATCCTCGTACAGCTCATCCGCCAAATCGACAATGCTGTTATCGCGAAACATCAAAAGCATGGGGCGCAGGATATCCGCCTCATTCGCCGCAAGGACAAGCGCCTTTTCCCCTGTATTCAACTCCACGCTGACACCGGGCGTCAGGATATTGATGGACTGAATGAGTGCCTCCACGACCTTAGGATGAAAGATCTCAGGGTTGTCCAAAAGATATTTGAGTGCTTCCACCTCGGAAGCCGGATCCGCATCCATCTTCATGGCTGTCATCCTGTCATAGGTCTCCGCCACGGCAAGCACACGCGCTCCGTTCACCAGTCTGATCGCCGAGATATCCTCACCTTTGCGAAAACCGTAGAGCATTTTTTGGCACTGCGAGCAGATGCGCTTGATATTGGGTCTGGTGGAAAAAGCCGTATCCAACAGCTCATGTCCCGCCTGCTCTCTGACCTCCGGCGGCATATCAATGAGCGGACCGCCCGCGGCTTCCTCCTCCTCGAAACGCATCATCTTTCCAATATCGTGGACGATCGCCGCCTGTACGGTCTCCAGCTGCTCCTCCACCATAATATTCATAACATGTGTTATCATTGCGCAGAGAATCGCCACATTCAGGGAATGTTTATATATGTAATCCTCCTTACTGCGCAGATTCTGCATAAAATTGATCTTTGTGTCCAGATGCCCGTAATTTTTGATGATATTGGAAGCAATCATCTGTGTACGCTGCGCCCGTCCGCTCTCCACAATGGCGTCAAGTTCCTCCTTGATCGAGAACACTGCCATCGTCTGAAACCGTTCAAACTCCACGTCCGCCCTGGTCATGGGCGGCACAGGCTCCGCCGGCTCCAGAATGAAAATCCCCAACAAGCCGAAATTCTTCACGCTGGTGATGCCCTGTGCGGTCAGCTTGGAATTTCTTTCATAGAGCAGAACACCGTTTTTATTGTAAATAGGACGCGCCAGTCTCATTCCCGTCTTCAGATCCTCAGTCTTTATAAAACGCATTGTCCCACCTCCTAATTATCAGTTATATCCTTCTCGCAGCTTCTCTAACGCCCGTTTTTCGATCCGGGATACATAGCTTCTCGATATGCCAAGCCTGTGCCCGATTTCCCGCTGTGTGATCTCACGGCTGCCGCCAAGTCCGTAGCGCAGGATGATGATCTCCCGCTCCCTGCCTGTGAGCCGCTCACCGATCAGTCCTTTGAGACGCGCCAGTTTGTCTTGCACTTCCATCCTGTCAACGACATCCGTCTGTTCCTGTTCGATGACGTCTAAGAGATTGATCTCGTTGCCCTCCCTGTCCGTACCGATCGGCTCATAGAGGGATACTTCCCTGGAAGTCTTTTTCTTTGCCCGAAGGAGCATTAACAGCTCATTATCAATACAGCGCGAGGCGTAGGTGCTGAGTTTTCCCTTCCCCGCGTCGAAGGAATCGATTGCCTTGATCAGCCCGATCGTTCCGATGGAAATCAGATCCTCCATGTCCTCATCCACGTTCTGGTACTTTCTGGCAATGTGTGCCACCAGGCGGAGATTTCGTTCTACCAGGATCTTCTTTGCCTCCCCGCGTTCTCTTTCGCTGCCTGTTTTAAGCCGTCCTAAATAAACGGTCTCCTCCTTTGCAGAAAGTGGCTGGCTAAATGTTTTCAAAGGGGAGCCTCCAAAGACCATTTACTCTATTCTATGAGCAGGCGGCTCCCCGAGTGCCTTTCCATCTGTCCTAATTCTAAGCAGGCTTTTCCTTTATTTTATATTATAGTATGTTATTTCGATAAATTCAATAGAATCCACGGGGCAAAAGCGAAACTCAGAGGAGAAATGCCGCCAGCGCCACATTGCTCACGTCAATCCCCCGGGGAGTCAAAAAAAGCCGTCCCCCCTTCCTCACAAGAAGGCGCTGCCCCACAAGACGCGAGATGACCTCACCGTAGACTTCATCCACCGACACGCCGAAAGTGTCATGAAACGCCGCTTCCGAAACGCCTTCCATCAAACGCAGCCCCAAAAACATAAACTCCTCCATCTGTTCCTGTCTCGTGAGGGACTGCCGCTCGCACAACCGGTACGTATGGTAAGCCGCCGGCTCCTCCGGGTTTTTCCATCTGACATTGCCGATCATGGAAGCCGCTCCCAGCCCCAGCCCCAAATAGTCGCCCCGCTGCCAATACACCTTATTATGACGGCATTCCCGGCCTTCCCGCGCATAATTGGAGATCTCATAGCGGTGATAACCCGCTTCCAATAACACCCGTTCTGTCATATAATACAGTTCCCGCTCCTCATCCTCATCAGGAAAGACATAGTCCCCTTGGTTTACATAAAGTGGGGTTCCTTCCTCCAGGATCAGGCTGTAGGCGGAGATGTGCTCCGGAGAAAGGGCGCACACCTGCGCAAGCGTTCTTTGATAAGAAGCCGCCGTCTGCCCCGGAAGCGCCGTCATCAGATCGACATTGATATTGCGAAAGCCCGCTTCCCTCGCCAGGCGGTAGGTCCTCAAAAACGTTTCATAGTCATGGATGCGCCCGATCCGCGCAAGCTCACCGTCATCCGCCGACTGCAAACCGATGCTGAGACGATTGATACCACATGTTATGTAATATGCCAGTTTTTCCCGATCCACCGTTCCGGGATTGCACTCCACAGTGATCTCCGCATCCTCCGCCATAACAAAGGACGCCCTGATGACGTCCATGATCTCACCCATCTCCTCCGCGGAAAGCAGCGAAGGCGTGCCGCCGCCGAAGAAGATAGATATCACCCGATATTTTTTATATTGCGGCGCGCGGAGAGCGATTTCTCCGCGCAGCAAGTTTACATAATTCTTTATATCCTGTATCTCTGTCGGCTTGATGTTTCCCGCGCGTTGTCGGTTTACATAATTTCTATCCCCTACAGGAAAAGACAAAAAATCGCAGTAAAGACATTTCCTCACACAGAACGGGATATGGATATACAGGCTTAAGTCTCTCATATTTCAATCCCATCAGTCATCATCTAATTTCAAGACACTCATAAAGGCGCTCTGCGGAATCTCGACATTGCCGACCTGACGCATCCGCTTTTTTCCTTCCTTCTGCTTCTCCAGCAGCTTCTTTTTACGGGTGATATCGCCGCCGTAGCACTTGGCGAGGACATCCTTTCTCATCGCTTTTACGGTCTCTCTGGCAATGATCTTGCCGCCCACCGCCGCCTGGATGGGAATCTCAAAGAGGTGTCTCGGGATCTCGTCCTTTAGCTTTTCACACATCTTTCTGCCGCGCTCATAGGCGCTGTCCGCGTGAACGATAAAGGAGAGGGCATCCACCTCGTCGTGATTGATGAGGATGTCCAGCTTCACCAGCTTTGACTGCTCATATCCCTTCATTTCATAATCAAAAGAAGCGTAGCCGCGGGATCTGGATTTGAGCGCATCAAAGAAGTCATATATGATCTCATTTAACGGCAGTTCGTATTTTAATAACGCCCGTGATGCTTCGATATACTCGGTACTGATATAGCGGCCCCGCCTTTCCTGACAAAGCTGCATGATGGGACCGATAAACTCCGTGGTCACCATGATCTCCGCGCTGACGACCGGTTCTTCCATGTAGTCGATCTCGGAAGGATCGGGCAGATTCGAGGGATTGGTCAGTTCGATCATCTCCCCGTTGGTCTTATAGACCCTGTAAATAACGCCCGGCGCGGTGGTCACCAAATCCAGGTTGTATTCCCGCTCCAGCCGCTCCTGAATG